>JAGVNU010000030.1 GCA_020053105.1 Thermodesulfovibrionia bacterium | reverse complement strand
GCTCTCCTTTTAGCTGCATGTTTTTTGGGTAACATGCATTATGAGTCAACGATACCTTTTCAGGTTCCCTTACGGTAACATTTTATTTGAGTCAATTCGCAAGTAAAAAAAATGTTGACATAAAATGATAAATAGAATAAACTGAAACCGTTCTTATAAACGACCATATAGCAATTGATATATTACTGCATTCACAATAATATTAAAGGTATGAAAAACGGTTCATTTATAATTATTTTCTGGGACGAAGGGGGTTTTTGATTTTGTTATAATGCTGACCATAACAACACTCCTAATTCTGCACTTCCAAATTAATCTTTCTTTCGCAGCCAATCATAAAATTTTCCATTGATCATCGTAGTCTGATTGCTCAGAATTATCAGTCTATCAACATTGACATTTCTACTGTTTTTAGTTTACAAATAATACATGAAAAAGGCTTTGATTTTGCCTTTGCTGTTTATATTATTTTCAAGTGAAATTGAGGCTTCAAAACAGATATCTGTTCATAGACTTCGTTACTCATCATATAACAGCCAAACAAGAATTGTGATCGATTTAAGCGGCCCCATAGGGTTCACTCAGAAACGCATTTCAGATCCTGACCGGCTTTTCTTCGATATTGAAAACTGCACCTTATCCAGTAAAATAAAAACATCTGTCCCTATAATGGATGGGATTCTGAAGAAAGTCCGCATATCCCAGTATAAGGAAAATACGGTAAGAGTGGTTCTGGACATTGATAAATTAGGTAAATATTCAGTTTTTAGACTCGAGGACCCTGACAGGCTCGTTATCGATGTGTATCCAGTAATTGCAGACGAATCCGGAAAAGAGGTAAAGGAGAGTCCTAAATCATTGCCGGATAAAAACCTGATCAAGATAGAGACTATTGTTATCGATTCCGGGCATGGAGGGAAAGACCCGGGGGCAATCGGACCGGGAGGACTTCAAGAGAAAGATATAACATTGTATGTTGGAAAGAAACTTGGGGAAATACTTGAACAGAAACAGGGGGTCAAAATTATTTATACGAGAGATAAAGATATATTTGTGCCTCTAAATGACAGAACTGATATGGCAAATTCCCAAAAGGCCGATCTTTTTGTTTCTATACACGTCAATGCAAGCGAACAGAGGAAGGCACGGGGCATCGAGACTTATTTTCTGAATTGGACAAGTGACAGAGAAGCATTGAAAGTTGCTGCAAGGGAAAACAAGATCTCAATCAATAAAATGGAGAAGGTCCAGGACGGCCTTCAGATAATTCTCCAGGACCTTGCAAGAAATAATAAAAGGGAAGAATCAATGAGGCTTGCGCACAGTGTTCAAAGTGCGATGGTTAATACTCTGCGGAATGACTATTCCAAAATAGAAGATCTGGGTGTAAAATATGCATTGTTTTATGTCCTTGTGGGAGCTGAGATGCCGTCTATTCTTGTTGAGATTTCTTTTATAAGTAATCATGAGGAAGAAAAGAGACTTGCTGCGGACAGTTATAGAAATAAAGTGGCGGAGGCCATAGCTAAAGGAATTGATGCCTATATTTCACATTCAGACCTGGTTGTGGATTCATTTCAAAAGCATGTCTCCGGGGGATGAAATTAAATTTCCACGTTCGCAATTGCAAGGGTTGCAGCCTGCTTTTCTGCGGGATGCAGGATGAAAGTATTCAGTCCCCAGACCAGGATTGTTCTGTATATAGTGCTGGTCATAACAGTTTTTTTTATTAACTCCGATACGCTGCATCTTATTATACTCTGTTGTGTTGCAGCCATTGCATATAAAGTACCCGCATCTACTCTCAAGCGAGGTATAATCCCCATAGGCCTGTTTCTTTCATTTACTTTTGTCAGCAATATCCTATTTCAGGAAGGGACGGTAATCTACAGAATCTTTGGTTTTCCGGTAACTCAAGATGGCCTTGTAAGAGGAGGGCGGCTGACTTTAAGACTCGTAATATTAATACTCGGGGCAAAGGTTTTAACTGCTACAACCAGGGCAGAGGATCTGGTCTCCGGCATGGGCAGGCTCCTTGGACCTGTCGGAAGATCCGGATTTGTCAAGGAGCTTATATTGACTATGTCACTTACTCTTCGGCTGTTGCCGATTGTTTATGATGAGGCACTGGAATTATACAAAGATGTTAAAAAGTCTGAAGGAACAAACCTGGCTGGCAAAGTCAGACTTGCTGTTTCATTACTGACTCCCCTCTTTGAGCGGAGTCTGCAAAAGGCGAAAGAGATATCTGATATGGGAGAAAGAATTTGAGCATTGATTATTTACTTAAGGGCGGAACTATTATTGACGGGTCGTCACCGGAGGTTCTTCCGAAGCGCATGGATATTGCCATAGAAGGTGACTTAATAAAGGATATAGGCGATCTTTCACATGTCAATGCTGACAGGATTATAAATGTCAGAGGACTTATTGTTTGCCCGGGTTTTATAGACGCTCATTCGCATTCCGAATTTAATCTGCTTGCGGACGGTAAGGCAGAAGGGAAGATATCCCAGGGGGTCACTACTGAAATAAACGGCAATTGCGGCTTATCTGCTGCCCCTCTATACGGGCCGGCGCTTGAACGGAGGGAGAGTGAGTTAGATGCGATAAATATAAAAGACAGATGGGGGACTTTTCCAGAGTACTTCAAGCTTTTGGAAAAAAGGAAACTGGCCATTAATTTCGTAACGCTTGCAGGACACGGCAATATCAGGGCATCCGTTGTAGGGTATACGGATCGGTCCCTCTCGGAGTCTGATATGGCAAAGATGGTGGCCCTGCTGCGAAGTTCCATGGATGAAGGTGCAAAAGGTCTTTCTACCGGGCTGATCTATCCTCCGGGCGTATATTCACGCACTTCTGAAATTATCGGGCTTGCAAAGGAAGCAGCAAAGTATAAAGGTATTTACACAACCCACATGAGAAGTGAAGGAGACAAACTCCTTGAATCTGTAAAAGAAGTCATTGACATAGCAGATAAAGCAGGAATACACGCTCATATATCTCATATCAAAACCAGCGGTGAAAAGAACTGGAATAAGCTCGATAACGTTTTCGATATGATTGAAAAAGCGCGTGGCAATGGTATCTCAGTTACTTGCGACAGATATCCCTACATAGCCTCAAGCACGGACCTCGATACGGTTCTGCCTTCCTGGGCATTTGAAGGAGGACATAACAAAGAAATATCCCGATTGAAGAACCAGAGTGCGGAACTTGAACAGGACATTCTCAAAGACTATCCCCGGTCATCTGATTGGGAAAAAGTGGTAATATCTTCTGTAGGATCGGAAAACAACCGATGGATGGAAGGCAAGAGTATTTCTGAAATAGCCGGAGCCCAGAGCAAGTCGGAATTGCGGACCGTGTTTGATGTTTTGCTGGATGAAGGTTTAAATGTCGGGGCCATTTTTTTTACGATGAATGAAGATAATCTTAAATCCATTCTGAAACGTCCATATTGCGCGATAGGCACGGACAGCGCAGTCAGGAGTTTCAGCGGCGTCACGGCAAAAGGGATGCCCCATCCCAGGGGCTTTGGCTCCTTTCCACGGATACTGGGACGGTATGTCAGAGAACTCGGGGTCCTGACGCTCAGCGAAGCTGTTTATAAGATGACGGGATTGTCTGCGAAGATTTTTCAAATCGGGCGGCGCGGAGTTCTTGAAAAGGGTTTATTCGCTGACATCACGATATTTGATCCCTCTAAAATAATTGATACCGCTGATTACAGGGACCCCTTCCAAAGACCGGAAGGGATTCATCATGTCTTTATTAATGGTAAACCGGTCCTGTCGGATGGTAAGTTGACAGGGGAAGCGCCGGGGCGGGTTCTCAGGTAAACAAGTAATTGCAAATCGCAGATATCAGATAAAGCTCTCTTGCGGTAGCGCGGACTCTTTAATTACCTCAATAGTTACCCAATTTATTATAAATGCTGTAAAATACCTATTGAATTTCTTCCCTGATTATGAAAACGGAATGGCTATATAAAACAATTTCACTGGCGATCATTGTTGTCCTGTTTTATCTGTTATACAAGGTGTTCAGCCCGTTTCTGATTATAATAGCATGGGCCATGGTCCTGAGCATTACGTTTTATCCTCTTAATAATTTCCTGCTCAGGTTTATAAAAAGACCCTGGCTGGCTTCCCTGATTACCCTGATATTTATTCTGATTATAATGTTGGGCCCGTTCTCTTTTATTGTGGGGTCCCTTGTGAATGAAATTACCGATGGTTACAGCGCTATTGAGGAAAAGGGATTTGAAACAGTGACTCAGATCCAGGACCACCCGAGTCTGAAAGCCTTATTTGACGAGCTCAGTTCGTTCAAGATATTTGAAGGATTTGACTTCCGGCAGGGGGCGATTGATTCCTTAAAGTCAATCGGGAACTTAATCGCGACGCATACAACTGATTTTTTTACGAATGCAGTAATGGTCATAGTAAACTTCTTCATGATTTGTTTAACAACATATTATTTTCTGGTAGACGGGAATTCGCTTGTTAACTTCATAAAGAGGCTGCTGCCTTTTTCGGAGGTACAAAAAGACAGGCTTGAACAGCGCGTAAGGGAACTGGTTGTTGCGGCAATTTATGGAGGTCTGGCTGTTGCGGTCGCGCAGGGCGTGCTCGGTGGAATTGCTTTTTTTGCCTTCGGCCTTCCTTCGCCGGTTTTATGGGGGACCGCAATGGGGGTATTTTCATTTATTCCGGTTATAGGGTGTGCTGCCATATGGGTGCCGGCCGGGATTTATCTGCTGTTAACGGCCAGTTATGCAAAAGGCATAGGCTTTATAGTGTACAGTGCCGTTTTGATCGGCAGCATTGATAATGTAATCAGGCCACTTGTTATCGGCGGCAGGACCAAATTGCATACCCTTTTGGTTTTCTTCAGCGTCTTAGGGGGGATCAATTATTTAGGCTTCCTTGGATTTGTTCTGGGGCCGCTTATTGCAGCGCTGTGTTTATCATTATTGGAAATTTATACCCTCGAAGAAGCTGAACGTGAGGACACGGCGGGTCCTGAAAAGACGGTATAACACGAAATTCAGCAAACCTTTAAAGGCTTATTAAAAAATTGAATAACTGTAAGTACGATCTGTCACACGCCGGACACTTGTATAGTTTGGTAAAGATGAACATCCTCATCCACCATTTGCGATGTTTCCTATTGAGTGTTGTTCGGCAGTTTCTGCAAATCACAATAAATACTTTTTAGCACTAAAATGCCTTTGTGTCAAATGCCATAAGAAAAATGAGGGGAAGGATACAATAAGGAAATATATTTTCAATAAAGACTTTAAATCTCATGCACTTTTTATTTATTATAAATACCGGTATGTTGATAATGTCTTAGGTCTGTATAGAGACTTTTTCAAGACCACAATGGAGAGAAGGCAGAGATGCGAAGACTGAAAATTGCTTTTTATCTGGTTGTATTGTCGATTATTATCGGATGTTCTTCCGAAGATTTATGGGAAGGGCTTGTGTTCCCTGATAGAGGCAACTTATTGATACACATCAGTTCCGGAGAATTTAAGAGTCTCGAAAAATGCGAAGCGGCCAGCATGGCAATGCTTAAGTCAAAGGATGCTCTTCAAAAAGGTTATTATGAGTGCGGCAAAAACTGTAAATCAGGATTGGCCTCCTTTAATGGAGATTGTGAAGATACTGTTCGCGGCAATTACTTCAGGTAATCTGCTGTTATGAAAAACAAATCAGGGCGTATGCGCGTTGGTCTCCCGGCTTTGATATCCGCTGCCTAATATTCTCTAACCGGCACTATTCATAAATTATTGCATCATGATCTTAACAAGGGATGAATTGGACTTATGAAAAATAAACTCAGTTCAAACGACGTCCATGAGAAAGTACGCAGGAAATACGCGGAAATATCATGTTCAATAAGGGACCGGTTCAAATATCCCACCGGCAGGGAAGGCTTGTTAATGCTTGGTTATGATCTACAGGGTGCCGGAGCTATTCCTGAAGGCATTATTGAATCCTTTTGCGGTGTTGGTAATCCGTTCAGTCTGGGTCCTGTTCGACACGGAGATATTGTCTTGGATGCAGGATGCGGCGGGGGATTTGATGTTGTCACGGCAAGTCATTTCACAGGACCTGAAGGCCGGGTGTATGGGATTGACCTGGTCCCGGAAATGGCGGAGAAGGCGCGGAGGAATATTGTTAGTATGGGGTTGTCAAACTGTGAGATACAGGCTGCGGCCTTGGAAGCGGTCCCATTTAATGACAATACCTTTGACGTTATCATTTCAAACGGGACGATTTATCTGTCACCCTTAAAAGAAAAATCTCTCAGGGAGGTTTACAGGGTGCTTAAGCCCGGCGGCTGTTTTCAGTTCGCTGACGTTGTCCTTAATGACGATCTTCCGGAAAAGGTGGTGGCCTGCTTTGACGGCTGGTCCGGCTGAATTGGGGATGCGGTCCCGGTCCGGGACCTCGTTGAACAAATGAGGGACACAGGTTTTGATCATGCTGAGTTTACCGGTTTAACAGGGGTTTTGACCTCCAAGTTCACGAAAGGCGCGTATTTCAGGGCGAGGAAGAGAAATTAAATGTGGTTATGGTCTAAGCGTTCGGACGAAATGCAGTTCGCTCCCGAAATATATATAGAAAGGGAGTCTGACATCAGACTCCCTTTCTTATTATTTGAAAATATGTCTTAGTGTTCGTATTTAAGCGGGAAATGTTCGTGGGTCTTTTTGAGCCTGTCCTTGATATCAAACTTGTATTTGGCATCAACTTTTTCATTGAACGGGCTGTCGCCGCCGTGGCATTCCATACAGTTGTTCTCTTTTTCATTAGGAACTGTCAGCCCGGCGCCCTTGACGTCAGTTAATTTAAACTGCTTGTCTTTCTTCATGACCTGACTAAAGTCAGCTCCGGGACCATGACAGGCCTCGCACTGTACATCAATCAGGTCCGGGGTCTTTTCCAAACTTACAAAACCACCTGGTTTACCGTAGCCGGTGGTATGACATCTCAGACAATTCTTGTCGGCTGTGTAGTCTTTGGCAGGGTCCAAACCGGCCTTCTTTTTTTCATCTGCCTTAACACCCGCTTTAAGGTTCTCAAAACTTTTTGCCATTTTCGTCTCTGACCATGACTTGAACTGTTTCATATGACAGGCCTTGCATTTCTTTGCCCCGATATATTCAGCAGCGCCGGCAGAAGATACAAAAAAAGTGATGAGAAGAAGAGAAAGAAAAACTCCTGAAAGCGTTTTTAACATGGAAGAATACCTCCTTTTAGTGATCTGATTTATAATGATGAGATAAATCTCATTCGATATCATGCAGCAAGAAAAGAATATCAGGAATATAATTTCATGTCAATTACCACAGAGCTGAATTACTGCTCCAATTTATCTGAATAAAACATCAATGCAACTTACCTGCAAATAGAGTAAATGAAAATGTTGAAGATATTATGAAGAGAATACAGGCTGCGACAGTTTTAAACAGCGAAACCAGCTTTCTTCACGTCCTCAATAGTATCGATATCCCTTAAAGTTTTTGTAAACCCCACAGTATAATCGAATTGTTCGGCCTGTTCCAGGCTTTTACTGAGTGTCTTGTCCGAAGACCATGGCACGTTTTCAAAGACCTCCTGAATCAGCATTCTCATACCCACTAAATAATAGCCCCCGTCTTCAGCAGGACCGTAAACGAGATCAGTATCAGACAGCAAATCAAAGGCCTGCAGGATGATTGCTTCCGTTAAGTCCGGAATGTCCGCTCCGACAAGCGCGGCCTTTTGATATCCCATATTAAAAACAGTTTTAAATGCATAAGCCATATTCAGTCCCAGGTCACATGAGGACAAGCGGATCAGTCCGGCCCCGAACCGTGAAAAATATTTTTCAGCATGTTCTGGCGCATACGCGATATATGTATCAACACCCGGAATGGTCCGGAGCTTGTGAATGGTCTGTTCCAGCAGGTATTTATATAGTTCAAGTATTTTTTCATCCGGCATAAAACCGTTCAGCCGTGTTTTGACAAATCCTGCGTCAGGATACTTGGCGATTATGATCAATGCGTTTCTGTTCTTCAACGGACCTCTTTATAATGTTTGATAAGCCTTTCAGGAGATATTTTAAAAAATGTGTATGAAAAAGCGATAGTCCAGTCTCTTAGCGTAGTATATATTATCCCTTCCTTTAACCACCGTCTTGGGGATACCTTGATCGGCGGTTTTATGAAAACAATCTTGCCTTCTTTTCTAAGTCTCCTGGATATCTCGATGTCCTCCATTAACGGAATACCTGCAAACCCCCCTATGTTATCGAAAGTCTCTTTCCGAAGAAACATCCCCTGATCACCATAAATAAGTGAAGTAATGCAGGACCTGATGTTTGCGATGGACTCAATCAGTCTGAACCCAAAACCTGGATGGTTGATTCGGAGCGAAAAGGCGCCGGCTGCAATGTTCCCGTTACTGAGAGCGTCTCTTATTAATGTAAATCTGTTATCAGGCGGTATACAATCGGCATGAAGAAAGAGGAGGATATCGCCGCCGGCCTTGCCCGCCCCGTAGTTCATGACGTTTGCCCTCCCGGTCCTGGCTTCAAATACTTTTTCGGTGAACTCCCTTGCGATGGATACGGTCTTGTCGCTGCTGCCGCCGTCGACAATTATCAATTCTTCATTGCCGGACAAACGAAGTTGATTAAGTGAATTGCGGAGGTTACCGGCTTCATTCAGAACTGGAACTATTATGCTTAATTTTATTTGAAACCACCTCCTTAATCCAGTAATAAGTTTACCATTATTGTAAAGCCTGAAGTTTCTAAATGGAAGACAATCCGTCATCGTCTCCTTTGAATTTAACTGATTCATGACGCCTGCTTATGGTAATATGATAATGCAGAAATCGGTAATCTATGGATTTCTTTACCAGAGATGATGTGAACACGAAAGGGAAAATCAATGGGACCTTTATCAGAAGAATTAGTTGATGAAACTTGGGAGGGATTTGCCGGCTATACTGACGAGCAGGCCTATGAAGAAGCGCAGCTGGTTGGAAAGAGCCAGCCTGAGATCCTGGCGTTTATTATGGAAATGACGGAAGACCTTGACCAGGAAATCAGGGAGCTTGCCGTCTATATGTTCTTCGTCATACACCGCATGTTTCAGAACGGGTACGGAAAGAAAATCGGGAAAATATCTTCCGATGAAATCATTGCATGTTACGAAGATAATGAAAAACTCCTGGAGAGTCTCGGTGGCGCCCATGAAAAATTCTTTGAAAGAGTAGCAAGGGTGCAGATGTCCTCGCAGCCTTATGTCATCCGGTATGTTGTGGAGACCCTCTTTGAAGCGGACCAGGAGGAGGACCCGGTACTTCTCGGAGAAGAGGACATGGGCTACTTGTTTTTGCTGATGAAAACGGTTGTGGATGTGATAAATAAAAAGACGGACGAATAAAAAAACGCTCAAGCCGTTTAAGCGGTTTGAACTATATAAAAAAGAGAGGATAACAATGAACGAATATGTAATGATTCCTTTTACGGTACATAAGGACAGGGTTGAAGAGGCAAAGACAGTCATAAGCGGACTTATATCAAATGTTAGGGAGCATGAACCCAAAACGCTGCTATACAACTCACTCCAGTTAAAGAAGGACCCGGCGAGTTTTATCCATTTTATGATTTTTGCCGACAATGATGCCCATATGCGCCACCGCAGCGCCCCATATGTACTGGACTTTGTGAAGAAGCTCTATGATCTTTGCCCTGTTGAACCGTACCCGCTTTTTCTTGATAGTTTTGATTCGTGCGGGATTGCTGTTAAGGCTTTGGAGAAAGGATAGTCGTAAATATCCTGAACTTATCGATGCGCATCAGTGGAATACAGGGTATAATTCCTCTAAAGGTGTGAAGTAATGAACGACGATAAAGGTGAAAAAGTCCCAAGGGTCCGCAACCGCCGTGTCCACATGGCTAATGAAAGGACTTTTCTCTCCTGGATCAGGACGAGTATTGCGATAATGGCATTCGGTTTTGTTGTTGAAAGGTTCGCAATATTTACAAAACAGTTTTCTTTTCTTGCCGGGAAGACGGTCGCTGCTCCCCCTCGCGGATATTCGACGGTTTTTGGGATTATCCTTGTGGCGCTCGGCGCATTGATGGGGGTGCTCGCTTTTATAAGATACAAGAAAATTGAGATGCAGATAGACGAAGACACTTACCGGCCTTCATTAATACTCGATGTCTTACTCATGATCTCTAGCATTGCTATAGGGATGTTTCTTGTGATATATCTGATTCATAGCATATGAATTGTGATGGAAGAGGCCAAGAAGATAGACGCGGTCATACGCTCTTTAAAAGAAATTACGGAGATCAGGACTGCCGATTACACGACCTCGGGTAAAGACCTGATGATAGATATCACCAGAAATATTGAAGAGCACCTGAAGAATTCCAATGGGAAATAGTACCGCTATTTACACAGCGGTAATTTTATAGTGAATGTAGTCCCGCTCCCGACTTTACTTGCAACAAGAATTTCACCTTTATGTTCCGTCACAAGGGTCTGACTGACTGCCAGTCCGAGACCGGTGCCTTCGCCAGGGGGTTTTGTTGTAAAGAAAGGGTCAAAGATGTTCTTAATGTCACTCTCAGGTATCCCCTTCCCGGTATCGCTGATTTTCACAAGGACATTCCGGTTGATATTGTCCTGCCCGACCCCTACGGTCAATGTGCCGGAATCCTTCATCGCCTGAATGGCATTGGTTATGATGCTGATGAGTATCTGTTCCAGCTTGCTGCGGTTCCCATTGACGTAGAAAGCCCTGTCCGGGATGTCCTTGTTCAGTTTAATATTGGTGATTCTGAGCTGGCTGGCCACAAGATTCAAGGAATCATTTACAATGCGGACTATGTCCTGTTTTTCCATTTCTGCAGATTTGCGGGCCCTTGCGAAGTCGAGTAAATTATTGATTATGTTATGGGCGCGTTCGCTCTGCATCACTATGTCCTGCACGTAATTGCTGAGTTTTTCGTCGGAATATTTCTGTATCTCTTTACTGACTATCTCAGCACGGAGAGAAATATTATTCAGTGGATTATTCAGCTCATGCGCAACACCGGCCACAAGAAAACCCATTGAGGCGCGTTTCTCAGATTCCACAAGCTGGGCCTGCTTTTCATTAAGGAGGCCCAGGCTTTCCTTCAGGGACTGCTGGGTCTTCTGGAGATTATCGAGCATGCTGTTGAAGGACACAGCAAGAGAGTAGGTCTCATCATGCTCTTTAAGCGGCGCCCTCAGGGTGATTTCCCCCCCGGAAATCTTCCTCGTAATTTCAGCAAGCCTGTTAATCGGCTTCACTATTGAAGAAGCGGTCTTGTATACGAATAGAGGACCCAAAGAAAAAAGCAGTAAGAGGGCCGCCAGCAGGAGGTTTTGCGTATGGTCGATGAAGGAGCTGATCCTCTGTCTTTCACGTTCCGCTATTTCTTCTGTTATTTGCTCCAGCGTATCGCCTGCTGCCTGAAGACTGTCTGTCAGGGAACCACTAATTTTATAGGCCGTAAAAAGCTCTCGGACAGAGTCGATATAAGGGGTACATCCATAACAGAAAGGGGTAATATTCTTTATCTGTAAAAGACTCTTGTCCAGATCTGAATAAGATTCTTTGTCACGATAAAACATGTAATTCTTTTCCAGCAGTCTCAGGCGGAGGACAAAGTCTGTAGAGAGTTCTTTTGCCTGTTTCCGCGCCGCTACAAGGGTCTCCAGCTTTTCGCCCTCCTTTCTTACCCTTCCTGCGATCTCAGCCTCTTTCAGGAAATTCTCATTCAGCTTATTTGTAAGGTCCGCATATTGTTCCTGTGTTTCGCTGAGAAGGGGGAATCCGCGCCTCGCGATTTTTTCAGACGCATTGGGAGAGATATTATTGACTGACCGGGTCAATGTATTTATGGCATCGAGGAGTCTTTTTTGATGCTCAACGTCCCTGTAATGAAGAAAATTTCTTTCATTTCTTCTGATTTCGAGAGCGTTCTCCTTTAATCCGTCCGCGATACGCATGGAACCCTGCCTGTTTTTTATATCGTTCATATAGCCGTAGGTCAGGATGCCTCCTAACACGGCAATCAGGGAAGGGATTGTTATCCCGATGATCATTTTATGCCAGATTTTTAATTTCATATGTTTTGCGTATGTTAGGATACAATATTTTAACGGTATTGTTAAATAACAGGATGCGGAAAAAGTAAATGATATAAAATCCGCAGATTTTACTTGCCGTAAACAAACTGGTATACTTACATCCAATTTAAAGAAGTTGAGCAAACCACAAATACTTATGCAGTCAGGGACAATCTTTGAAAGGGTTCCAAGAATTTAATAAAAGACTTCGCTCTCTGTCAATACAGGAGCTGAGGCAAATGCTCGCATCTGCCGGGATGCCGTCTGATGTACAGAAGTTAGCTGACACTGCCAAGCAGGCGATGGAAGCGCTGTCAATCGTCAGTCCCGGGACCTCCAAACATTTAAACGCATTAGCCTATGTCGGTTATCTTGCCAGCCTGCCATGGAATAAGGCCTCAGAAAAAAAGCCTGAGCTTTCGGGCGTTGAAAAAATATTGAATGAGCATGTGCTTGACAGCGGCAGCAGGCAGAGGATACTGGAGCATCTGAACGGCAAGTTTGCAAATAACTATAAAAAACCCAAGATTCTGGTCGTGGATGATGAACGGATCGCCCTTGAGAGTTTAACGTACATCCTTGAAAGAGAGGGCTATACAGTTGTAACGGCCGGCAGCGGGACAGAAGCCATTGATAAGCTGAAGGCTTCTGATATTGATCTGGTGATTACGGACCTGATTATGGGAGAAGTTGACGGGACGGCTATTATTAAAGAAACCATCAACAAGTATCCTGGAACGCGGGTCATTATGATTACGGGTTATGCAACTGTGGACACCGCAGTGCAGGCGTTAAGGATGGGGGCGTTTCACTACATTGAAAAGCCTGTCAGGGTCGATGACTTACTCTCATCTGTTAAAGACGCTCTCAGACATAAGTATTTGAACTGGAAGCGGGACGTCCTTTGCTTTGAGGGGCCGTCGCTAGAAGTGCAGATCTCTGTTGCTAAAATGATTGCCGCAGCCCTTGGCAGAAAATTCATCAGCATTTCGCTGTCAGAAATAAAAGAGGAGTCTGACGTCAGAGGGCTGGACCGGGCAGCTGACGATGCAAGCCCCGGATGTATTATCGATGAGATCCGTCGTGCAGGCGCCGCTGATCCTGTTTTTATGCTTGAGGGGCTGGACGCGGCATCCCGGGATTTCAGGGGTGACATCTCATCTGTCCTGATGGAGGTGATCGCTCCCCATAAGAACCGCAATTTCACCGATCGTTATGTGGATGTGCCGTATGATCTCTCAAAGGTCATATTCATTGTGACGGCCGGCAGCGCTGAAAATATCCCAGGTCCCCTCAGAGATATCCTCGATATAGTCAAACTGTAACTCCTCATCAGATATTTTCCCCGTTGTAATTCCACGGGCCGAATCAAGACAGCTTATGTACGCATTAATCTTTTTTAGTAGACAAGGTCATAGCGGAGGTCCATAATTATCCCATACAGCTTTAAACCCGGAGGCTTTCTTGCCGATGCAGCGAGAGCTGGTAATGAATTCCTCCAGTCATGAAAATATATTTTTGGCATAAAGAAGAAAGGAGGCTTGACGTGAAATTTCTCAAGGCATTGGGTTTTGTATTTTTCTTTTCGTTGTTGATTGCTCTTGTTGCTGTTATGGCCACCAGTTAATAGGCGCCTAATTTTGATTTAACTAGTGTGTTCCTCCGATGACTTTTGTTTGGTCCATATCATAAGAGAACAGTGTGAATTTATTGTAAAATAGTGTTTTCTGTTATAGAACTTCCCGTAGTCCGCACCTGTCGTTCTCTACGCGGCTCCCGTCCTTAATAAAAATCTTATATAATTATAAACTCATTTTTATTGATTTTATCCAGCTCAGTTCATTATGATATAAACCGGTTTGTTGCAAAATAAGCAGGCTCTGATGCAATTTGAAACAATGATGTCTTGCTCTCGATACCCGATAACAGTATTTGCAATAAATCAAATCTCATAATAAGGAAGGACAAATTAATGTTGCCAGGTACACTCAAAATTTTAAAGACTTTCGTAGCAGTAATGGTATTTTTAACTTTAATCCTGGGAGTTGCCACCGCGTTTGCATCTACAGAAGCTTTAACACTTTCTCAGGAACCAACTTCCGATGTTGCATGGTGGGTCTGGCCGTTAGCTTTGTTTGTGTTTACATTTGTTCTTGGAATTGTGGCCGTGCTCGGCGGCGTAGGCGGCGGAGTTCTTTATGTCCCTATTGTCAGCGGATTTTTCCCTTTTCATCTCGATTTTGTGAGAGCAACCGGGTTGCTGGTTGCATTATCCACAGCGCTGGCAGCCGGACCAGGACTTCTCAAGAGAAATCTTGCAAGCCTCAGGCTCTCAATGCCTATGGCGCTGATCGCATCAGCCGCGGCAATAGGAGGCGCGATGATAGGTCTTGCACTTCCGACAAATATAGTCCAGACACTCCTTGGAGCGACAATAATAGGGATAGTCTTCATTCTGCTTCTTGCAAAAAAATCCGACTTCCCTATTGTGCCGAAGCCTGACGCGCTTTCCTCCGCATTGGGGATAATGGGAATATATCGCGAGGAATCGCTTGGAAAAGACATTGAATGGCATGTCCACAGGACGCCGCAGGCGTTATTCCTGTTTATCATAATTGGAGTTATGGCCGGCATGTTCGGTCTCGGCGCCGGATGGGCAAATGTGCCGGTCCTGAATCTCCTTATGGGCGCTCCTTTAAAAGTATCCGTTGCATCGAGTGTATTCCTGCTTTCGATAACAGATACTGCTGCTGCATGGGTTTTCATTAACAAAGGAGCGGTCCTGCCTCTCATGGTAGTGCCTTCCGTTATTGGAGTCATGCTTGGTTCCAGAATAGGCGTAAAAATCCTTGCGACGGCAAAGCCCAAAGTTATTAAATGGATGGTAATAGGACTGCTGTTTGTGTCAGGCTTGAGGGCCTTGTTGAAGGGCCTAGGAATTTGGAATTAGGAGGATAAACATGAACGATGATAAACCAAAGGCATCTGAGGAACAATTGGCGTACGCAGGTCTTCTTGGCAACGGCGCATGGACCGGGCTCGGTATTCTTGTAATAACTTTTATAATTTATGTAAGCGGACTTCTGCCGAATGTGGTGGATTTCAATAAGCTGCAGAGCCTCTGGAAATTGCGCGCCGCCGACTATATCCACGAGACAGGCGCCCCTGTGGGGTGGGGGTGGGCCTCTTTGCTCAATAATGGAGATATGCTTAATTTCATCGGGGTCGCTGTGCTTGCGGGAGTAACGATGGCATGTTATTTGAGAGTAGTTCCGATATTTATCAGAAAAAAGGACACCACCTACCTCATAATAGCTTTGTTGGAGGTTTGTGTACTTCTGCTTGCAGCATCAGGAATCTTAACAGCAGGAGGTCATTAAAATGGCACAATATTGCCCGGCGGCAAAACTTGAAAAGTTGCTTTTATCCACAGACGGCTCTGAATTCAGTGAAGGCGCCGTGAGAGAGGCGATAAATCTTTCAAAGACCTGTTCAAGCAGGCTGCTTGCCGTCTCTGTTGTTGAGACAAATCCCGAATTCGAAATTATGGCCCCGCAGCTTGTCGAGAAGGCTGAAAAAGAGGCAAGGCAGCGCCTTGAAGCCGTAAAAGAGAGGGCCTCAAAAGAAGGGGTTGACTGCGAAATAATAGTGCACCAGGGCGAGGAGCCTTATAAATACATTGTTGAAGAGGCAGAGAAAAACAAGGCCGAGATGATAATCATGGGAAGACGCGGGAGGAAAGGTCTCAAGAGGCTTATGATGGGTAGTGAGACCGCAAGGGTCATAGGACATGCCCCTTGCAAAGTGCTCGTAGTCCCAAGGGCGGCGAGAGTTGAATTCAGGAATATTATCGTAGCAATCGACGGCTCAAAATACAGTGACGCGGCGATAAGCGAGGCGATCAGCATTGCAAAAAGCTGCGACTCCAACCTCATCGTGATCTCTGTTGTGCCTTCAGAAGCTGAATCACCTTTTGCTATCGTTCATTCTGAAATGCAAAGAGGGGCCATCTCTGATAAGGAATTTCAGGAAGCAGAAAAAAATGTTAAGAACGTAAAAAAGCTCGCTGAAGAAAACGGGGTCAGGGTCAAAGGATTCATCCTTGCAGGAAGGCCGTACGAAGCTATCATCGAAACGGCAAAAGAGAACAAGGCAGACCTCATTGTAGTCGGTAGTCACGGCAGGACCGGACTTGTGAAACTCTTCATGGGGAGCGTAACCGAACGAGTTATCGGACTTGCTGATTGCGCCGTGCTGGTGGTAAAAGCCCGGTAAGGCCTTGAAAATATCTGTAAGATTTTGGATGATATTTGATCGGACATTACTGCCCGGAGGAATTTTTCAATTCGGATTCCGCTTTTTTGATGATCCGCTTGAGGTCTTCAATTTTAAACGGCTTTACAAGATAATCGAACGCCCCTTTGATGAATGCCTCATTCGATGATTCCATTTTGCGGAAACCCGTGATGATAATTACCTTTGTGTCCGGGTTTTTCCCCCTTACAGTTTCGAGAACCTTCATGCCGTCGACACCGCCCATTTTGAGGTCGGTTATGACAATATCAAAATGTTTCCGGTCACATTCTTCAAGCGCAACCGAGCCCTTTGTGAAAATCTCGACTTCGTAACCGTCTTTTTCAAGCAATCGTTTAAGTCTTTTCCCTACGATCGGCTCGTCATCGACAATCATGATGCGTGTCTTATTCATTTTTGTTAGCGAATTCCTGACAAAGGCAGTTTAATTGTGAAAGTAGTGCCATTGCCTACTTCACTCTCAACGTCAATTTCACCCTTGTGCTCCCGTACAATACTCTGACTGACTGACAGACCGAGTCCGGTGCCTTCTCCAGCCTCCTTGGTCGTGAAAAATGGTTCAAATATATTTTTTATATGTTCCTCAGGTATTCCATGCCCTGTGTCAGAGATATGGATGAATATATGGTTAGTTACTGTATCATGCCTGGCATTTATTGTCAGTGTTCCTTCATTTTTTATTGCGTGTATTGCATTTATAATGATATTAACGAAGACTTCTTCTAATTTGCCATGGTTTCCATATACGAAAAAAGGGCTGTTAGGGAGGTCTGTTTTTAAATTTATGCCGGCAACTTTCAGCTCATTTGCAACAAGTCTGATTGCTTCTTCTATAACATTTACAATATCCATCTTCTCCATAACTGTGGTCTTTTGCGTACCTACAAATTCGAGAAGGTCTGCTATAATATTCTTGGCACGCTCACTCTGTGTAAGTATATCCTGGATATATTCTTTAAGCTCTTCAGGGGTAATTTCACCCATATCTTCCCTCATTGTCTCAGCAGTCAGGGATATGTTGTTCAGGGGGTTATTCAACTCATGGGTAATACCCGATACAAGGAAACCGAGTGATGCGCGTTTTTCAACTTCTATCTGTTTTGCATGTAAAAGTTCCAGGCTTTGTCCCAGTGATTCATGTGTTAACTGCAATTGGTCGAGCATGGTATTGAAAGACAGTGCAAGCGTATGGGTTTCATCATGCTCTTTGAGCGGCGCCCTTAGTGTTAAATCGCCCTCTGAAATTTTTTTTGTAATTTCAGCGAGTCTTTTAATCGGCGCGACTATATAACTTGCAGTTTTATTCACAAAAAACGGGCCCAGGATACAGAGTAAGATGAGGGCCAGGACCAGATGCTGCTGTGTACGAGTAAAAAAAGAGTTTACCTTTTGTCTTTCACTGGTTGCTATTTTATACGTAGTTTCTTCAAGTTTATTCCCGGTAGACTGCAGATCATTTACCTTTTCATCCATTTTTTTATAGGTAGAAAAGAGGTCATGGATGGCCTCTTTATATTCAACACAGTCAAAACAAAAAGGGGTTATATTATTAATTTGCGAAAGCGCGCTTTCCAACTCGTTATAAGAGACATTATCACGATAAAGCACATAGTTTTTTTCAAAACGTCTGAGATTAAGAATAAAGCTTGTGGTAAGATCCTTTGAGTACTTCCCCGTTGCTACAAAGGCTTCCAGTTTTCTGCCCTCTTCACGCACCTTTTCAACAACATTGATTTCCTGTTGATAATATTCGAAAAGGTCATCTGCAAAACCAAGATATGCCGGTACGGACCCGCGAAGCAGGGACAAATCTTTTCCTATTTCAACAACGGTCGGCGGAGATATCGCGTTGACTGATTTGTTAAGGCCGGAGATTGCATCCTGGAAATATCTGTAATATTCCACATCTTTGTGAAGAAGAAAATTTTTTTCATTTCGTCTGATTTCAAGCACCTGCTCCTTTAAGTCATCTGCAATCTGAACATAACCATGCCTTATCTTTACATCACTTATATAGCTGTACGTCAGTATGCCGCCGATCAGGGTGAAAAGAGAAGGGATAGAGATACCGATTATCATCTTATGCCAGATTTTTAAGTTCATCTTTTTCAATGGTAATCTCTAAGATACAATATTTTTGGTTTTTGATAAAGAGTCAGGTGTGGTGTGGTTTAATTTGGAACAAGCAGACAGTCCCGTCGAGTCGTGCCCAGGGGGGGACCATTTGCTGATCGAAGAGCTGTTCTGCGGCCTTTTATTTCATATTACCTGGCAACCAATATAGGGCAGGATGCATGAACAACAACCCTCTCAGCAGTGCTCCCTATAATTGCCTTGTCAACGCCTCTCCATCCATAGCTTCCCATGACAATCAAATCATTATCTGACTTCTTTGCAGTCTCTATGATTTGCTCCGCCGGGTGGCCTTCGAGTATCTCAACTTTGATGGATGTCCCGTTCTTTGAAGCAATCCTCTTTGCCGTATCAGTAATTTTCTGTGCTTCCAGGAAAAGACTTTTCTTTATGTTATTGAAAACAAAAATATGCGGGTCAAAAAGTCCGGGTCAGGGTTTTACAACAAGCACGGGGCAGAGTGTATGTCCTATGACCTTCTCGGTAACGCTTCCCATGAGGAGTCTTTTCAGGCCGGTCCTTCCGTGTGATCCCATTACAACAGTCCCCACATTTTGCTCTCTTGCAATACTGGTTATTATCTGATAGGCTTCGCTTTCTCTCACAAAGGTCTCTGTCCTTACATTTGCCTCCTCCGCCAGTTTCTTCACAACCTCGACATATCCCTTTGCCTTTTTAATCAGCTTTTCCACGGTTGCCGGAGATTCTGCATTTAATTCCGGGGGGACATCCACCACAGAAAGGACCTTTAATTCCCCGCCGTATGCCTTTGCGAAAGCTATCGCCTTCTTCGAGGCTGCCTCACTGTATTTTGAGCCGTCAGTCGTAATAAGGATATTTTTCCATTCGATTGCCGCATGCTCCGGCACGACCAGCACATCTCTTGTGCTGTGTCCAATGACGCGCGCCGTAACGCTGCCTACAAAGGCCCTCTCAAGACGGGACATTCCCCGTCTGCCCATGACAATGATCCCGGCGTTTTCAGTTTCCGCAATTTCAACCAGTTTTTCAAAAGGCGGTCCTTCTTCAACCACTGTTTTTATGAGGGCCCTTTCCTTATCTGCAATTGTCTTTGCTTTGGATGAGATTACTTCTCCGGTGTGCCTGAGGGTTTCATGAATGTCCTTTACTCCGGTAAGATCGAGGTCGCCTTCGTACGACGGGACTATGGTAGCGACGGTTATCCAGCACTTTTCGTCATTGGCAAGCGTGAATGCCTGTAAAAGGGCATTCACGCTTGATTCTGATCCGTCAAAGGCAACGAGTATCTTACGGTATAAACCCATTGCTATATTTTACCATGCTCGTATGCTTCCTGCGTTGCCAATTGCTCCGCCTTTTTCCCCTGCCACATCGCGCGCAGCACTATGAATGCTCCCAAAAGCAATGCGGTTATCATTATGCCGAAGCTTGTGTTTTTCATTATCTTCACTGTGCCTTCACTCAAGGTCTGTATTAAGCCCAGCTCCGAGAGATAAACAGGCACCATCAAGCCACGGCTGAACAGGACGATGACCATAATTGTGCCCATGACAACCTTAATCATGAACGGCTTTACATAAGTCGTCCCAATTGCTCCGAGCTGAATGCCGAAGAGAGAGCCTGCAAGGATAATCATGGCCAGCCTGATATCAACGAGTCCGTGCAGTGCAAATTTAAATGAGCCGCCGAGTCCCATTACAAAAGCTATTACCAGTTCAGTTGCAGAAGCCAGGAGACTTGGAGCGCCCAGGACGTAAATCATGGCAGGCACCCCGATGAACCCGCCTACCGCAATTGTTGCCGCCAGCATTCCGGTTGCAAATCCAAGAGGGATGGTGAAGAGAACTGAAATCTTTGCATTCAGACATTTGAAATAAACCATTGTGCCGGGAATGTTAATGGATTGGACCCAGAGCGCAAGCTTGGTGACCTTTTCTTCTTCGTTGGTATTTCCGGATTTGTAGGTCTTCCATGCGTCATATAATACAAAACCGCCAACTATAGCAAGTATTACCACAAAGGCCACGCTGACATAAAGATTGGAACCTGCCTCTCCGAATGACTTTTTGATGCTCTCCTGAATGTGCGCGCCGTAAAGAACTCCGGCTTCGGCAGAAATGCCGAGAACAATTCCCATTTTCACATCAACCTGTCCGTATTTTGCCCGCTTGATAGAGCCGATAAGTGCCTTGGGAAATTTGTGGCACATGTTGCTTGCCACTGCAACAAGTCCGGGCACTCCAAGACTCATCATGGCCGGTGTGAGCACGAATGCTCCTCCTGAACCAATGAACCCGCTTACGAGACCTCCGACAAACCCGACAAAAAACAGGTACGAAATAGTCATGATATCAAGATTTATAAAGTTTGACGCTACTTGTGCTATATCGTGCATGTTATTTTACCTCCTTCTTCTTCTTTGCGGCCTCTACACCCATAACTGTCCAGAAGTCGCCCGTAAATGTGCCGTGAACAAATGAGAATAAGAATGCCGTTATTATCGGCAGGAACGCATACATGCCGCCTTGACCGATATACTCGTTAATAACATCCTGCTTTAACAACAGCAGCGCATAAAGCGTCACTGATATTACGCCCATCAGCACCATCTTGCCGACCGGCTTTCTTTTTACATTGCTGTGTGACATATTTCCCTCCTTGGTCATTAAATATTGGTTATTAAATCTTAAGCCCCGTCCCGGAAACCAGGACCAGAGGGCACTTTAGTCCCTCCCAAATTTTTGAAAGCTCTCTGTCATCCTTTTTGCATTTAATATTTAAGGCATCTGACGATTCAACGACCACAAACTGGATATCACCCCTTTTTCCCGTGTGGTGAATGATGGCCTCCTTTATGCAGCCACTCTCCTGAAAAATCTCGCACGCGACACCCCCTCTCTTCAGTTCATTCTGGAATTCTTTTAACATCTGAAGCATTTCATCATTCTTTGATATGTTCAGGATCTCAAGCCCTGCGCCTATGCGCCTGCAGATATTAAGCGCATATTTAAATGATTTCCTGTCAGAGACATTTCCTGTTAATGTAAGCAGCACCTTCTGTCTTCCCTTTGCAATTTCCCTTGCAGTTTCAAATTCTCCTGCCTCTGCAAAGGCCGCTGCACACATCGCATCTTCAAATTTTTTTATCAACTTTTTCATGTCATCTCCCTGAGTGCAAGGAAATTACTGTTTAATTTTTCCGGTCTCTTCCGGAGGCCCTTAACTGAATGCGCGGCCTGGGTGTAATCTGATCTCTCTTCTCAGTCCTCTTCTCCTCTCTCATGATTTCTCTTGCTGTTTCGTGTTCGCCTGCTTCTGCGAAAGCGGCTGCTGCATAAACATCCTCTAATTTTTTTAGAAGTTTTATCATTTTCATCTCCTTTCCAGGTATTTGCTGTTTTAAGTTTTTTTCTTCTTTGATGATTTGGTTATATCAATATCCGTGCCGGAAGACAAAAACAATTTATCTCCTTGTTTTAAAATGTTTTATTCGGATGACAGGCAGTTGGAGAAATATTGATAACCGTTGCATTTTGCATCTGCCATAAAATAGGAAGCACTTAAACGGCTAATTTGAGGTGAATATTTCACCGGGTTTCAACTCTTAATATCGGGCCTTTGAGTATTAATGCGGGGCCATATAAAAATATCGTTGCATCTGAATTGCCGGAGATTGCATTATGCAACATGGTTGGGTTATTATCGTTAGGAAATGGGTATCTTCAAAAAATCGGACGAAAAAATTCAGTCTGAAGCCGTGGAGGAGTTGCGGCAGAAGATCAATGCCGCCAAAATGCCGCCCAAGGTCCAACTCGTGGCCAACAATGAGTTCGAGATGCTGTCAAAGATCAGTCCCGCAGTAGCAGAATATACAATCGGGCTTGCCTATATTGACTATCTTACAAGACTGCCCTGGAACAAAAAAACAGAAGACAATCTGGACCTTGCCAGGGCGCAGAAGATCCTTGATGAAAGACATTACGGATTGACGGGCATTAAAGAAAGGATACTGGAGCATCTGGCTGTCAAGATACTTGTGGCCAACAAAAACCCCCGGATACTGATAGTTGATGATGAGTCCATAGTCGTTCGGAATCTGGAGCATATGCTGAAAAAAGAAGGTTATTCAATAGCCACCGCCGGCAGTGGGGAAGAGGCTTTTCAGAGGCTGGAGGATTTTGATTTTGACGTTGTAATCACCGACCTCAAGATGCCGAAGATAAGCGGGACAGACGTCCTGGAAAAGGCAAAACATAAATACCCCGACACGCAGGTCATAATGATCACCGGCTTTGCCTCCGTAGATACTGCCGTGGATGCGATAAAGAAAGGCGCTTTTCACTATATTGCAAAACCGTTTAAACTCGAGGACGTCCGTTCGGTTGTAAAAAAGGCGCTTGAGAAAAAATTTTCAACCCGCTCTACAAAAGGCTCTGTGCTCTGTTTTGCAGGCCCGCCCGGAACAGGAAAGACGTCGCTGGGCAGGGCGATAGCAGATGCGCTTGGAAGGAAATTCGCCAGGATTTCACTCGGCGGTGTCAAAGACGAGGCTGAAATAAGGGGGCACAGGAGGACATACGCAGGCGCCATGCCCGGGCGCATTCTCGATGAGATCAACAGGGTTGAATCGTCCAATCCTGTTATTATGCTCGATGAACTGGACAAGGTGGGACAGGATTTTAAGGGGGACCCTGCGTCAGCCTTGCTTGAGGTCCTTGACCCGGAGCAGAACCTGAATTTCATCGACCATTATGTCGACGTGCCTTTTGACCTTTCAAGTGTCATGTTTATTGTAACGGCAAATGTCGCGGACAATATTCAGGCCGCCCTTAGAGACCGGATGGAAATAATAGAATTCTCGGGTTACACGGAAGATGAAAAAGCGAATATCGCCATGAGGTATATTGTTCCAAAACAGATACATGAAAAGGGCCTGTCGGAGTTTCCTCCGGAATTTTCTTCCGGGGCTGTATTAAAGATCATTCAGGAATATACCCATGAGGCAGGCATAAGAAATCTCGAAAGGCAGATTGCCGCCATGTGCAGGAAAATAGCCGCTGAGCATGTCCAGAAATCCGCCCGGGCCTCTTCGTTTCCAAAGGAAGGTGAAGAGGTATTAAGGATAACGCCTGAGCTTGTAGAGAAATATCTTGGATCGAAAAAATATTACTTTGAAGTAGCGGACGAGAAGAACCGCGTCGGCGTTACAACCGGACTCGTATGGACCGAAACAGGAGGCGCCATTATTTTTGTCGAGGCGGCCAAGATGAAGGGAAAAGGAGAACTTATTTTGACGGGTTCGCTCGGCACTGTCATGCGTGAATCCGCGCAGGCCGCACTGAGCTATATAAGAAGCAACGCCGTTTCTTTTAATATCGACGAGAACTTCTTTGAATTGCAGGACATCCATGTCCATGTCCCTGCAGGAGCTATCCCCAAGGACGGGCCTTCCGCAGGCGCAACTATCGTGATCTCCCTGATCTCGCTATTGACCGGAAGGCCGGCAAAAAGGGATGTGGCTGTGTCAGGCGAATTGACCCTGAGCGGAAGAATACTTCCTGTCGGAGGGATAAAGGAAAAGCTTCTGGCTGCGCGCAGGGCAGGGGTGAGTACAGTGATATTGCCGTCGAGGAACAATGTGAATATTGAAGGTCTTCCCGCGGATGTTAAAAAGGGGCTCGAAATTCATCTGGTGGACAGGGTCGAAGATATTGTTGATATGGTGCTGATAAAATGAACGGCAAGACAAGAATGCTGATCGTAGAAGATGAAAAAATTGCACTTAGAAATTTAGTGCACGCCATGAAAAAAGAAGGATATGAGGTTGTCGGGGCAAACAGCGGGCCTAATGCTTTAAAGATTCTCGATAATCAGGAATTTGATGTTGTGCTTACCGATCTGCGGATGGAAAAAGTGGACGGCGCGCAGATACTCGAGAAATGCCGGAATATCTATCCCGATACCGAGGTGATCATGATGACCGGTTATGCAACGGTCCAGTCAGCCATTATGGCCATGAAAGAAGGGGCTTATGACTACATAACAAAGCCCTTCAAACTCGACGAAGTCAGAAAGATAGTAAAGGAGGCCTTTGAAAAAGTCAGGCTGAAAAAAGAGAATGCTCAGTTAAGGGAGCAACTGGAGAGATATGAGGGGAAGGTCAAGATAGTGACCCAGGATGTCAATATGCAGAGGCTCCTCGATACCGCGCGGCAGATAGCGCCTACGGATTGCAATGTCCTGCTGAGGGGGGAGAGCGGTACCGGGAAGGAATTGATGGCAAGGTATATACATTTTAACAGCAGCCGCGCAGAAGGGCCTTTTTTCGCGATCAACTGCGGCGCTTTTACTGAGGAGCTTCTGTCGAATGAACTCTTCGGACATGAAAAGGGTGCGTTTACAGGGGCCAACGAGATGAAAAAAGGGTTGATAGAAATGGCCTCAGGCGGCACTTTATTCCTTGATGAGATAGTGGAGATGCCGCCTTCCATGCAGGTCAAGATTTTAAGGGCGATTCAGGAGAAAGAGTTCCTGCGGCTCGGGGGGACTGCCTCAATAAAAGCCGATGTCCGGTTCGTGGCTGCCACCAACAGGGACATACAGGGCGCGATAAAAGAGGGGCTTTTCAGGCAGGACCTTTATTTCAGGATAAACGTTGTCTCTTTGTTTATTCCCCCTTTGTCGGAGCGAAAAGACGATATCCCTTTTTTAAGCTATTATTTTTTAAAAAAGTATGCGACTCTTATGAAAAAGGACGTTTCTGAAATATCTCCGGATGTAATAGGCCTTTTGATGAATTATGATTTCCCGGGCAATGTAAGGGAACTGGAAAATATCATGGAAAGGGGTGTCGCGCTTTCAAACGGCAATGCAATCGAGGTGGTCCATCTGCCGGAGGATTTAAGGGAATTGAGCATCAGGACTTTCAGGAAAAAAGAAGGCAAGATCCCGTCTCTTCAGGAGCAGGAAGAGTCTTATATAAAGTGGGTATTAAAAGAGGCCGGAGAAAATAAAACACTTGCAGCGCAGATACTCGGCATAGACAGGGTGTCGCTCTGGAGAAAACTGAAAAAATACGGATTGGAAGCATAGACCCCGTCTCAAATTGTTTACAGTTACAGCCGCAGGGCCTTCTTTTTAAATGCATATCTCATCTGCAGTATCTCCACCAATAACGCGAACCCCATCGGCAGGTAAATATAGGCCTTGGGAACATGCTTGTGCATTCCTTCCATAAAGATGGTCACGCCGATGGTTATCAGAAACGACAGGGCCAGGATCTTCAGCGCCGGGTGCCGGATGATATATTCGCCGATAGGTTTTGCATAAGCGAGAATAGCGGCAAAAGACACCAGCACCGAGACTATAATGACCCACAATTTATTCGTTAATCCAACGGCTGTTATTACTGAATCAATGGAAAATACGATGTCTAAAAGCACGATCTGCAGAATGATATTGAAATAATTACCCGGGCTCTTCCTCGCGGCCATCTCCGCCTCTTCCCTCAGCTCAACTGTATGATGTATCTCCCGCACCGCCTTATACAACAGAAACAGCCCGCCCGCAAGCAGGATCAAATCCCTGGCCGATAAATTCCATATGACCGGGTTTGTCAGACTGGCAAGGGCCAGGACGATGACAAGCATCACAATCCTGGCGATCAGGGCAAGGCTTAAACCCAGAAGCCTTGCCCTGTTTCTCTGTGACTCCTCCAGGCGTCCCACGAAGATGGCGATCACCAGAACGTTGTCTACCCCGAGGACTAATTCAAGGCCTATTAACAAAGACAGTAGTGCAATTGAATCCGCTATGGCTAGTCTCCTTTTCCGGACAGGATATCTTGCTGGTCGGAAAAACTATAAATTAAGTGCCTGGCTAATTGAGAAGATATTATAAAATCGCTCTGAGATTAAAATAAATCTGCATGCAAGTATATCGTGTCAGTTCCCGATTGTTTTGCTTCGGGGAATCAAAGCTTCCTATTTCGCTTTCTTAACCCCTTCACGGGCGATGGCGACCTTGCCGGTGCGGACGAACTCTTTTATGCCGAAGGGCTTGACGAGTTCGATGAAGGCGGCTATCTTTTTTTCTTCACCGGTGATTTCTATGGTGAATGTCGTTGTCCCTGAATCGACTATCCTGCCCCTGAATATCTCCGCGAGTCTCAAGACCTCGATGCGGTCTTCCTTTCTCGGAGAGACCTTTACGAGGACCATCTCCCTTTCTACGTGCTCGATCTCCATGAAGTCCACGACCTTGATGACGTCAATGAGCTTGTTAAGCTGCTTTGTTATCTGTTCAACTACCTGGTCTTCACCTGTTGTAACAATTGTCATAACTGAAACTGCCGGGTCAATTGTTTCACCTACTGAAAGGCTTTCGATGTTATAACCCCTTCCACTGAACAACCCGGAGATTCTCGAAAGGACCCCGAATTTATTTTCTACAAGCACCGAAATTGTATGACGCATGTTTTCTCCTCGAATTTGTTTAGAGATTTGCTTTAGCGTCATTCCCGTGGAAACGGGAATCCAGTATTTTAAATATGTTCTGGATATCCGCCTTCGCGGGAATGACAAACAACTGACAATCTATTTCACTGCCTTAAGTTTCTTCTCTTCTTTTTCTTCATTGAATATCATCTGGTCTATTGCCGCTCCCGCAGGGACCATCGGGAAGACCTTTGCCTTCCAGTCCACGACGAAGTCCATAAAGACCGGACGGTTCTTTACCTTGAGCGCCTCTTTGATAACAGGCGCCACTTCCTCCGGCTTAGTCGCCCTTAATCCTACTGCGCCATAGGCCTCTGCGACCTTGACGAAATCAGGGTTCCCGGATTCAAGGTGCGTATGAGAATAACGCTCTTTGAAGAACAATTCCTGCCACTGCCTGACCATTCCAAGGTAGCCGTTGTTCAGGATCGCCACTTTAACCGGCAGTTTATTGATGACTGCGGTTGCCAGTTCCTGAATGTTCATCTGGATGCTTCCATCTCCTGCTATGTCAATGACAACTTTGTCAGGACATGCGAACTGGGCGCCGATTGCGGCAGGGAACCCGTACCCCATGGTCCCGAGCCCGCCGGAAGATACAAATTTTCTCGGCTGATCATATTTGTAAAACTGTGCTGCCCACATCTGGTTCTGTCCCACTTCGGTGCAGATTATCGCTTCACCTTTTGTGAGTTCGTATATCTTTTCCACGACAAATTCGGGTTTGATGATATTTTTGTCAAATCTGTATGTGAGAGGTCTTTCCTCTTTCCATTTGTCTATCTGCTTTAGCCACGAGCTTCTGATCGCGCCCCACTGTTCTTTTGATTCCTTGAGTACCTTTATCAGGTCTTTTAATACGTTTTTTACATCTCCGACTACCGGCAGGTCCACCCGTACATTTTTCCTGATTGATGTCGGATCAATGTCAATCTGGATTATCTTTGCATGAGGAGCAAACGAGTCGGTCTTTCCAGTGACGCGGTCGTCAAACCTCACACCGATTCCTATGAGAAGGTCTGAATTCTGAACGGCTGTGTTGGCATAAAATGTGCCGTGCATGCCAAGCATGCCCATGGACAGTTTATTGGTCCCGGGAAATCCGCCGAGCCCCATCAGGGTCATGGTAACAGGCATTTTTGCAAGCTCCGCCAATTCCTTCAGCTCTTTTGACGCGCCTGATAATATCACGCCCCCTCCGGCCATTATGACAGGCTTCTTCGCCTGTGCTATCATCTGAGCGGCCTGGTTTATCATATATTTGTTCCCGTGATACGTCGGGTTATAACTTCTGATCTTGACTTCCTCAGGCCAGATGAAATCGGTTGAACCCGCTGTCACGTCCTTTGGCAGGTCTATTAAAACAGGGCCCGGTCTTCCCGTAGATGCTATGTGAAATGCTTCTCTCACAGTCTGTGCGAGGTCCTTAACGTCTTTTACAAGGAAATTGTGTTTTGTACATGGCCTTGTGATCCCTACTATGTCTGCTTCCTGAAACGCGTCATTTCCGATGAGCATAGTCGGCACCTGTCCGGAAAACACCACAAGCGGGATGGAATCCATCGAGGCGGTGGCAATTCCGGTTACCGTGTTGGTTGCTCCGGGACCTGAGGTAATAAGCACAACACCGACTTTACCGCTTGCCCTTGCATAACCGTCTGCCGCATGTACTGCCCCCTGTTCATGCCTGGTAAGGATAAGCTCAATATCTTTTGCATAATAAAGAACATCAAAGATATTGAGGACCACGCCTCCCGGATAACCGAAGATGTGTTTTACCCCTTCTTTCTTCAGACATTCAATCAATATTTCAGCGCCGCTTTTTTTCATTTTATCTCCATATTTAATTTTGAACCTTGAAGGGCGAGATGACTTTGCCCTACGACTTCATCACTGCGCCTGTGCTTGCCGAGGTCACTAATTTAGCGTATCTCGCAAGCCAGCCCTTGTTTATTTTGGGTTTAATCGCCTTGTGTGTTTTAAATCTCTTCGTTATCTCTTCTTCTTTCACAAGTAAATCAATTTTTCTTTTCGGTATATCAATACTGATAATATCGCCGTCCCTGACAATTGCAATAGGGCCGCCTTCCATTGCTTCCGGAGATACATGGCCGATACACGGCCCCCTTGTTCCCCCGGAAAAACGTCCGTCGGTTATTAATGCCACTGACTCGCCCATTCCCATGCCGGCTATAGTGGCGGTTGCGTTTAACATCTCACGCATGCCAGGCCCGCCCTTAGGCCCCTCGTACCGGATGACTACAACGTCACCGGGCCTGATCTTTCCTGAGAGAATGGCCTTCATTGTATTTTCCTCTGAGTTAAACACCCTTGCCTTGCCTTTGAATCGCATCATGTTACTGCTCACTGCCGTCTGTTTTACCACTGCTCCGTCAGGGGCAAGAGAGCCCTTTAAGACCGCTATACCGCCTTCTTTATGGTATGCCTTGTTGAGCGGTCTTATAACTTCAGGATCTATGATCTCAGCCTTGTCGGCAATGTCGAATGTTTTCATGCCCGAAATGGTGGCAGCGTTATTCAGGCTGGATTTCAATCTCTTGAAAACTGCCGGTATCCCGCCTGCATAATCGAGGTCTTCCAGATAATGGGTCCCGCCCGGCAGCATATTGGAGATATGAGGGGTCTTGCTGCTTATTTTATCAAATAGTTCCAGGGACAGAGATACCTCAGCCTCGTGAGCGATTGCCGGAATATGTAAAACCGTATTTGTTGAGCCTCCTAATGCCATATCTACCCTGATTGCGTTTTCAAAGGCCTTTTGGGTCAATATCTTCCGGGGTGTTATATTCTTTTTCACGAGTTCCACTATTCTGCTGCCGCTTTCAAATGCAAGTCTCCGCTTTTTTGACGACACTGCGAGGGCGGTTGCGCATCCGGGAAGGCTCATACCGAGGGCCTCGGTCACACAGGCCATCGTGTTTGCAGTATACATCCCCTGACAGGACCCTGCTCCGGGACAGGAGCATACCTCCAGCTCTGCCAGGTCGGAATTAGTCAGAAGTCCTTTTTTATATTTGCCGATTGCTTCATAGGCGTCATTTACGAATGAAAGTCTCTTGCCTCTTAAGTGCCCTGACATCATGGGACCGGCGGTGACCACTATTGACGGGACATTGACCCTGGCAGCTGCCATTAGCATTCCAGGGGTAATTTTGTCACAATTAGTGAGAAGCACAAGGCCGTCCAGCTGATGGGCCTCGGCAACGGTTTCAACCATGTCCGCGATCAGTTCCCTTGAAGCAAGGCTGTAATGCATCCCGCGGTGCCCCATGGCAATGCCGTCACAAATCCCGGGAATTCCAAAGAAGAACGGATAACCGCCGCCGGTATGGACGCCTTTTTCTATAAACCTTTCAAGGTCACGCATGCCGGCATGCCCGGGGATAATATCCGTAAAGCTTGTGGCTACCCCGATAAAGGGTTTATTCATCTCAGAACGGGGAATTCCCGTAGCATACAGCAAGGCCCTGTGCGGTACTCTTTCCAGTCCTTTTTTAATTAAATCACTTTTCATTTTTTTTTATATTTAAACGGCCCGCCTAACATGTACGGGCGGGGTGACCCCGCCCATACCTTTAATGTTTATGGTCTCTGATTATCTGGGCCATACGGTCTTTATATTGAAGTTTCTGTTTCTGCATTCTCTTTTTCTCTACCTCTTCATCAGTGGTAAGATACTTCTTTTTATGCATTGCATCAAGGGCCTGATCTAATTTCCTGTGATCTTCCTCAAGTTTTCTATATTCTTCATTCTCATTCCTTAAAACACTCATGGTTTCCTCTTCTTTCATATGGGCTCCCCCTTATATATAATAAATTGAGAAATTACCATATTCTACGGAAAATTACAAGGTCACGGCTTTGACAAATCATTAATATTTCACTAACATAAAAATCAGAATCTGGAAGCTTGTGAATTAATTGCATAAACGGAAATTATCGCGGGTCCCGATTCTTCTATTAAAAAAAGTACATAATTATACAGTTATGGAGGAAACCGCTTGGTGAAACATGTGCTTATAGATACGCATTGCCATCTGGAAAATGAGGCATTTGATGAAGACAGAGCCGATGTTCTGAAGCGTGCTGAGGAAGCAGGCATAGGATACATGATAAATGCAGGTTCTGACAAAAATGGAAACTTAAGAGGCCTGGAGTTATCGAAAAAGTATCCTAATGTATATGCCGCAGCAGGGATCCATCCGCATGATGCTAAGGACCTGGATGACTCGTTATATAAGGAAGTGAAGAAGTGGGCGAAAGAGCCTAAGGTAGTAGCAATCGGGGAAATAGGCCTTGATTATCATTATCTGCATTCTCCCAAAGGGGTGCAGATAGAGGCTTTCAGGAAGCAGCTCGCACTTGCAAAGGGACTTGGTCTGCCGGCAATCGTTCATAGCAGGGAAGCAAAAAATGATACGCTGCGGGTGCTCAGGGAAGAGTCGTCAGACACACTGGGCGTTCTCCACTGTTTTTCAGGGGACATGGACATGGCTGAAAAGGCGATGGAACTCGGCTTCTGCATCTCTATTGCAGGACCGGTCACATATAAGAATGCGGCTGATCTGAGGGAAGCGGCTAAATTAATCCCGGATGATTTTTTACTGATAGAAACGGACGCCCCTTATCTGAGTCCTGTACCTTTAAGGGGGAAAAGGAACGAGCCGGCATGCCTTAAACATACAGCGGAGGTTGTGGCGGACATAAGGGGTGTCAATTTTGCTGATCTGGCCCGGATTACGACTCACAATGCAATGAGACTTTTCAAGATAGGGGACATATCTGAACATGGAGAAATAGCATACAGGATAAGGGACTCGCTGTACCTGAACATTACGAACAAATGCACCAATAAATGCGGGTTCTGTGTCAAGTTCCGCACGACCTATGTAAAGGGACATAACCTTCAGCTTGAAAAAGAGCCAACTGCAGCACAGGTAATCAAGGCGATAAAGGACCCGAAGGCATACAGTGAAATTGTCTTCTGCGGCATCGGCGAGCCGCTGTTAAGGCTTGATGTTGTGAAGAAAGTGGCCAAATGGATAAAAGGGCAGGGCGGCAGGGTCAGGATAAACACGAATGGACACGGGAATATAATCAACGGGAGAAACATAGTCCCGGAATTAAAGGACGTTGTTGACAGCATTTCAATCAGCCTCGATGCGGAGGATGAAAAAAAATACGACAAAATATGCAGGCCTTCCATCAAGGGCGCGTACAGGGGCGTTATCTCATTTATACAGGAAGCGCTTAAAGTTATTCCTGATGTGAAGGTCACCGTTGTCAAAGTACCCGGAATAAATATCGAAAAATGCAGAGAGGTTGCAAAGGATTTGGGCGTAGAGCTGAGGGTCAGGAATTTTAATGTCGTGGGGTGAAGACCTTTTAGACTTCTAATACACTATTTTTTCCATATACAACCCGCAGGCCGGCGCTGTCCTTCCCGCAAGACGCCTGTCTTTTGCATCAAGAATCTGCTTTATACGCGATGGCGTAAATTTCTTCCTTCCCGCATCAACAAGAGTCCCAACGATGTTACGTACCATATGTCTCAGAAAGGCCGTAGCCGTTATGCTTATTTTTATTACGGGGATATCGAAGCTGAAACCAATAAACTCGATCGTATCCATTTCAGAGATTTCAATCCCGCTGATTTCCCTGACAGGGTGACTGGAACTGCACCCTGACGCGCGAAAAGAAGAATAATCATGTCTCCCTATTAAGTAAAACGCTGCTTCTTTCATTGAGCCTGTATCAAGTTTACAGCGCATATTCCATGAATATCTTGGGATGAAAACGGAATATGCCCCCATGCCGGAAATAAGATACGTGTACGTCTTGTTTTTTGCATCATAACGGGGATGAAAATCTTCGGGACATCCCGCTGCATTCAATACCCTGATGTCCGGCGGCAAAGTAGCGTTAAGGGCGCGCATGAAAACCTCAGGAGATAAATTGGAGTTTGTCCTGAAAGCGGCAACCTGCTCAAGTGCGTGAACTCCGGCGTCAGTCCTTCCCGCTCCAGTAACTCTTGAGCGTTCTCCAGTGATTGTAAAGATGATATCTTCAAGATGTCCCTGGATAGTGGCGGCATTTGCCTGTACCTGCCATCCCGCGTAGTCTGTCCCGTCATATTGTAGGATAAGTTTTATGTGGTTCATGATATCAGCTTCAACAATTAAAACAAAAAGGTTCCGGAAATTTCCAGACCCTTCCTGCTTTGCTGTAAACAGTAAATTATTATACTACGATATTTGCCTGCTGAATAGTCCCGGGGGTACCGTTCTCATTCAGGTATAAGCCCGTACTTGCAACCTGCCCGTTAAGCTGGTTGCCGGTATCTTTTAAGTTAAACTCCGTACTGATATTTTCCAGATATATGGCTCCGATACCCTTTTCCTTCAGCGAGGAAAGAATATCGTTTCCCTCAGCGTCCTTTGTCCATATACTGAGTTTGGTAAATACCGAATCGTTCTCGTCGATCCATCTGTTAACGTCCTCATCATATGCCGCCAGTTCAGTAAATCCATTCCCTGTCGAGGGGCCGAAGAGCTCTGTGCCGTTGTTGACTGCCCCATCATTATTCAGGTCTAGGGTGAGAAGCCCGCTTCCAGGCCTGACAAAGGAGATATTATCATCTGTACCGTCTGCATCAAGGTCAAAAGAAAATTTGGTGTTTGTGAGATCAGCTGCCGGGCCTGCATAATTTATCACCAGTGGATCCGTCAATGCCGCGTCCCCAGCACGGATACTGACGGATTCTTCAGACATGTATTTTCTGTCCAGTTTAAGGTGAAGCTTGAAGTCTATTTCCCTGCCGTCTGCTGTCGTGACAGTCCCTTTAGCCTTAAATGACAGCTTCTCATGTTCATAGTAGGATTCACGGCTGTTATATATTAAGCCCCATCTTTCAGGCTGTCCTTCCTCAGCATGGGCTTCTTCTGTCTCCGAAGAGGTCACTGCTGAATCTGAATCATCATTCATTTCCTTAAGGTCCCTCAGGTTTATTTTCTTTCCTGTAAAGGATTCGACTAGGAGCTTTATAAGCATGAGCTTGCCGGTCACCCTTTCTTCTAGATCGGCTTCTTCCGCCTCCTGGGCCTCCCGTTTTTTCGCAACATAGTTTCTTGCGTCTTCTGTTATGGAAACCCTGTCCTGTGACGCGGACCGTTTTTCCCGTGGCTCGAAAGGATTTTCTTCCCCGACCCACATCTGAAGTTCTTCGGTTTTTTCGTAATGCTGAACAAGCGAATACTTTGAGGCCATTGATATGTCAGAGCTGTTTACTATCATTTTATCCTCCCTGGTCTTAGTTGTTATATCGGAGCTGGAAGAGAAAACTTGAGGAATTATAAGGAAGAATTGCTAAGTGTAGCATGGCACACAAGTGTGCGGGACATCCAGTTCAAAGGCACATCTTTTATTCGTCCGTGTACAATGAAAAACAACTCTCTATTGACTTAACGACCTGTTTAGTAACGAAAAAGCCAATAATGTTTTTGCTATAGAAGTGCTGGCAAATATTTTGCTTTATCCCCTGTAGTCGTTTATCGATTTCATTAGCTGAGATAAATCCAAAATTAAAATTTAGTAAGGTGGTTAAGTGTCGCTTCATATCCTTAATACAACAGTCAATGAATGCCGTTTTGCAAAGTCGATCAAAATAGGGGGTAATAAAGAAGAGATGAAACACAAAGAGTTGAGATATATCATCGGCATGTTATTGGCAGTTTTACTGGCCTTATCTTTAACAGCTTGCGGCAGCGGAGGAGGAGGTGGTGGCGGCAGCAGCAGTGGTTCTATCCCGCAGCCAGGCAGTCAGCCTGAGACAGTATCAGGTGTTGCGGCAATTGGGGCTCCGCTGGCAGGTGGCAACGTTTATGTTAAAGATTCAAGTGGTACGGAGCACGGGCCATATCCGATAGATGCGAATGGAAATTATTCTATTGATGTAACCGGGTTCAACAACCCGCCTTTTTATATTCGCGCAGAGGGCGTAATAAATGGACGGCCTATTACTCTTTATTCCGTCTCGATTAATCCAGGGACTGCCAATGTTAATCCTCTGACAAATCTCGCAATAGCTGCTGCTTCCGGCTTAGACCCGGCTGATGTTTACAATAACCCGCTGACTCATCCAGTAGCACAAACTGATATCGATAAAGCTATTAGTGATATCCTGACTTTGCTGGCCCCAATACTTAATAATCCGGCTTACAATGCCTCAAATAGCAATCCGCTCACCGATGATGATTATGAAGCAGACGGAACAGGCCTTGACGGTGTAATTGACGACCTCAATCTGTATATAGATATAACCCATGGGACGGTCATAATTTCATTAAACGGGGTCCCGGTCGGAGAGGCACATTTCGACAAGTTAGATGAGCCGGACGATCTCATTGAAGAAGGAGAGGTAGCAAATGCGCTTACAGACTCTTTCGTATCAGGCACGGGCCAAACATGTCCGTTCCCGGCGACTTTAAACTTGAATGTAGATGTAACTTCTCTTGAAACGAGTACGTTGAGGTATGAGTACCAGGAAACATTTCTGGAGGCCACAGAAATTTCAAGTGTGATAATGCTTCCCGATGGATCAGCGCTTATCACAGGCACTGGAAATCTGAATGGCGACCCGAACCATATATTTATAGCAACTGTTAAAGACGGCCCGGATAAGATGGCTATGCAGATTGACGGTATTTCCGGGACAGTCTCTATTGTAGGTCCATTACTGATCATAGATGGCGCAGGTTTTACGATAGAAGACACTTCTATTTCAGGAATTGGCCAGACCTGTCCGTTCCCGGCAACATTGAATCTGAATGTGTCAGACATCGGAGAGGGTTCATTAAGCTATGACTTTGAGGACACATTCTTTCAGGCCACATCAATTAATGCGCCGGTAATTGCAAATGGAACTGCAACTATCACAGGCACAGGGACATTGAATGGAGAGCAGGGACACACCTTTACAGTAACTGTGAAAGACGGCAGCCCTGACAGAATGGGTATGGAGATTGACGGAGTCGCCGTTCCTGATCCAGTGGCAGGTCCTTTGCATCTGATAGACGGCTCAGGGTTCACGATAACTTAGTAAATTAAAAATATAAAAAATATAGGGAGAATGTTATGAAACTGAAAAATCTTTTAATGACGACAGTGGTTTTAGCTTGCATGCTAATGTTTGTTTCAACGGCATTTGCATCTCCAAGTGCAAGCATATTATACAATGAGACAAATTTAGGAAGCGGATCATATCAGTATGATTACATTTTTAATAACACATCCACGGCAGGTGAATCTCTTTATAAAGTACGTTTTTACTTCGATATCCTGTCTACGACCACAGGTTCTCCGCTTCCCGACGGGTGGTTTGGCACGGTATGGACCGGGACAAATACAAACACATTTGTAAATACAATGTCCATAAACCAGAATGATTATATTGCTGCCGGCAATTCCCTTGGCGGATTTAGCTTTATTATTGATCATCAATTAGGGGACAGTGACTTTGCAGCTGAATTTAATAACGCCCAGGGAAATAAATTCGCATTCTCCGGCACGACCACGGTTGTGCCTGAGCCTGTAAGCACGATACTGTTTTTAGCCGGCGGCGCAACACTGGCAGTCAGAAGGTATGTGAGAAGAAGAATATAAAACTCGTTTCGGTAATATGAAAATTAGCAGAGAAATTATTTATTCAACCCGTCTCAGATGAATGAAATATATATATTAGGAGACTAAAAAATGCGTCAAAGGTTAATCAGTATTTTGTTTGCGATTATGCTGCAGGTAGTAATTTCCTTTTCATACTCTCATGCTTCAACCACTACTGTGACTCTTGACGGTATTGCAAATGCTGGATGGTGGGCAGACAACCTGGAGAGTACATATCTTTATGTCAGGGACAGAGATAGCGGCATTTATACTTATCAGTGGCGGTATGGATCAGGAGCACTTCAGTGGAACAATCTGGATGAACTTGTAACGGATTTAAAGGGGCAGAATTTTAATTGGTGGCTGGAATCCGGAGGGGACCCGTTTAATAAGCCGTCAAGTCCGATCTGGACCAGCGTTTTTTTAGAGAAGGGTTTGTATGAGATAAGTCTGGCCCCTGATTCTGAAGCCTATAACTTGACTGACCACTGGGGAAATAATGACTGGAATGCTTATGTACAAATGTATGCTTCATACGGAGACAGCTTCAAGTTCGGCGAAGGCTCCTACATTACCGACACCAAAGATAATGCATTAAATTACTACCGTTCAAACGTGGATGGAATGACCATTTCCTTAAAAGAAGACACCAACCTTTATTTTTATATCAATGACTATAATTCCGTTGACAATGCAGGCAGTGTGAAGTTGAATGTCAATGTTGTGCCGGAGCCGGGACAAGTATTATTGTTTATAACAGGGGCCACTCTGTTAGTTGTCTGGCATCAGAGAAAAAAATGTTATTAATGATGAAAAGGGCCGTGCAACTGTCCCTTCGATAGAAAAAATCTTTATGCGCCGGAATCCTCTTCCGGCGCCCCTTTTGTATTTAAATCTGAATTCATTATACCGTTTATTGCTTGCCTCGACGAAGAAATTCCTGTATCATTAGTAATCAAAATATCTGAAGACATGCGACAGAATACAATCATTTTACTCCTGACAGCATTATTATGCATGACAGCTGAAATCTCGCCTGCTGCTGAAGGCAGCGATATATCAGCGCCGCAAATACAAGAGCAGAATGACTCTTTTCCCTTTTTCACTGCTCCATCAATGAGACTCCTGTCAGAATACTTTACCAACTCATCTGATTTTACGCGGAAAAGCGCAGGAGTTGAGTTTGGTGTTTCCCCTGGGACGGATTTATATCTTGAGGCCGGCTATGTCCTTTCGGAATTTTCTCAGGATGGCTTTGACGATATCTTGAGACACAGTCTGTTTATTAAGGGAGAAAAGAGGATTTCGGAAAGCACAAGCGTATTGGCCCGCTTGTCTGAAAATTATTATGATAATGACAATTCAAACCTGAATGGCGGGGCGAGCATACGCTATCAGCCATCAGCTAACGTGTTTACTGAATTGAGTTTCAGGCACTTTGATATTATTGACACCGTGCTGCCGTTTAATAATATCATTTACAGCTATGTGGTGACCATCGGCCCGGTTGATCTTGACATTAAAAGTGACGACTATAAGTTTTATCTTTTATATGCCCCTGTCCCGAAGGTCTCATTTGCAGGAGAAATTATATATGGTGACTATTCAGACAGCAATGAGAAAAAAAGTTTCATGTTCGAAGCAGGTTATCAGGTGCTTGACGCTCCGTATATAAGGACAGCTTACAATTACTTTTATCTTGATATTAATGACCCGTCGCCTCTCACGAGAAGCGGAGATCATGTCGAGTCCGCCTACTGGGACCCTGTGAATTTTGAGACGCATACCCTTCGGCTTGAGTATCGTCAGGATTACCGGGAGCATCTCTCATTTGGCGCAGAGGGCGCCCTTTCATATTCTCCCAAAAGCGACGGGCTGTCAAAGGCCGCCTTCCTTTCCACGTCTTACAAATTCACGGAACAATCGTCCCTGCGGTTTGATGTAAGATGGTTTGATCAGAACGAGGGTATTGACAGGCAGGGAGAGACCGACCGCTATTGGGCAATAAATTATACTCTTGCCTTTCAACACAGGTTTTAACACTTCTTATGAAAAATAATATCAAAAGTTGGATAAATGATCTTCGCGGTAAAGGAACTTACCAGAGGTACGGCGAGAAGGAACGCAGGAAAAACAGGATTTCAGGGCAGCTTTTTTCCATTGCCGTTACCCTTGCTGCCGCATTCTACCTTGGCTGGTGTTATGTGAATGCGCAATGGCAATACTGGTATATAGTTGTCCCTTTTCTTGTGACAGAGTCCGTATTCCTCCTGCTCTTTCTCCTGTGGGGAAATGTGCTGTGGGCCAAACGGCATCACCGGCCGGAAGGGCCGCCGCTTGAAAAACAGAACTTCAGCGTGGATATTTTAATTCCTGTCAACAAAGAGCCGGTTGAGATCATCGAGAAAACACTGTCTGCTGCGTCATTCATTAATTATGACAATAAAAAAATCTATGTGCTGGATGACGGTGAGGATGATACAGTTCAATCACTATGTGAACGGTACTCCGTTCAGTACATCCGAAGGCTGACCCATGAAGACCGAAAAGCAGGAAATCTGAACTACGGGTTGAAACTTACCGGCGGTGAGCTTATTCTGGCCCTTGACGCGGACCAGGTTGCGCGTCCTGAGATCATTGACCGCATCATCGGATATTTCAGTCTTCCGAAAATAGGCTTTGTCCAGACCAAACAGGTTTTTAAACTCCCCCAGGGCGATCCATGGAGCAATGCAGACGATGTGTTTTACGGAGTTATGATGTCCGGGAAGGACTATGACAACGCGGCGTTTTCCTGCGGCAGCGGGGTCATGTACAGAAGGTCCGCGCTTGAATCTGTCGGGGGATTTTCAACATGGAACATGGTTGAGGACGTGTACACCTCAATGCTGCTCCACAGTAATGGCTGGAGATCTGTATACCATGATGAAAGCTATACAGAAGGGACCGCTCCTCAAGAAGTGGTCAGCCATACAAAGCAGCGGTGGCAATGGGCTGTTGATTCAATACGTTCAATATTGTGGGACAATCCACTTTTTAAGAAGGGGCTTGATTTTTATCAGCGGCTGCAATATTTCCACAATGGGTTTCACTATGTGGCGTTTGGTATTTTCCTGCCCATATTCTTTATTATTCCGATTTGGGCGCTCTTTACCCACCATTTCATGTTACGGGAGCCGTTCTGGCATTATGTTATTGCAAGAACGCCTTACTTTTTACTTTATTTGTTCTCCAACAAGATTACAACTTATAATTTGCATACCTTTAAAAGGTTCCAGGCCCAGGCCGGACTCTTTCATGTATATTTCAGCGCTTTTTTTACGGCATTGTTCAGCAGGAGCAGTCTCCCTGAATACACGGTCACTAATAAAAGCAGCGGGCACTACAAGATCGGCACGCGTATATCAAAATGCCTTCCGCACGTATTGTTTATTCTTTTGTCCGTGGCTGCGGTGGTATATGGGATTGTAACGATCAGGAACGATCGCTGGTTCCTTGTTATCAATGTGTTCTGGGCCTGCTGGACCGTTGCTATCCTCTGGCGTTTTGTTGAGCTGAGCCTTTATCCAAAACGTCTTATGCGATGAAGTTCGGAATTTACCGTCTTCATGAGCCCCTTGATGAATCTGAACTTGCATCTATTGAAGACGCCTATGGGACGGCAATAGATATTGTTTCTGTATTCAGGGCCTGGAACCGGTGTTCCATTAAGGACGATCTTCCCTGGCTTGACCGCCTTAAATCATCGACACGTGATGTATTTCTGACATGGGAACCCTGGATGCTTCCGGAGCGTGAGGAGAGGGCTTGCGACCAACCCGATTTTGCATTGAAAAATATCATTGCAGGCCGATACGATGATTATATCCGGTCTTTTGCCGGAGAGCTTTCATCATTCCCCCGTACTGTGTTTCTGAGGGTAATGCATGAAATGAACGGGAACTGGTATCCGTGGTGCGGTACAGTGAATGGCAATTCTCCCGGTGATTTTATCGCTGCATGGGACCATATTCGAAATCTCGTCAACAGGGAAGCCTCTTTCAGGATTCAATGGGTATGGAGTCCATATGCACGTTCATATCCGCCGACACCTGTTAACAGGATGGAAGACTATTTTCCAGGAGATGACGTTGTTGATTGGGTGGCAATGGACGGATATAACTGGGGAGGTGAAAGGGAGTGGTCGGAATGGCAGAGTTTTGAAGAGATTTTTTCAGATGCCTACAATACGCTGACTGCTCTCAGCCGTTGCCCGATTATGATAGGGGAGATGGCCAGCACGGGGGCAGGTGGAAACAAAGGGCTTTGGATAAATGAAGCATTACATGTCATTGAGACAAAATTCCCACGCATTCAGGCGCTGATCTGGTTTGATGTCTACAAGGAATGTGACTGGAGAATCGCGTCTTCTTTGGAATCGTTGGAGGCTTTCCGCACAGGTATTAAATTATTCAAGCGGCAGGCTTGATCCAAAAAAATGATTACGATATACTGCCAAGTCCGATTGCTTTTCTGACATTAAGCATAGTATCTTTTGCCGCGTGTCTTGCCTTTTCAGAACCTGATGCCAATATGTCTTCAAGAAGGTCCGGCTGCCCAAGGAAGTGATTTCGCTTTTCCCAAATCGGCTCCATCACTGATAAGAGATTTTTTATCAGGACCTTTTTGCAGTCAATGCATCCTATCCCGGCTGTGCGGCATCCGTCGGAGACCTGTTGCTGCTCTTCTTTTGAAGAAAATATTTTGTGGAGATGATAGACAGGAGAAAGTTCCGGATCGCCTTTGTCGGTTCGCTTGATCCTGTGGGGATCGGTTGTCATTGTTCTTACCTTCTGCTCAACTTCTTTTGGCGAATCAGAAAGGTAAATGCAGTTGCCGTACGTCTTGCTCATCTTTCTGCCGTCAGTCCCGACAACCTTGGGGAATTCAGTCAGCAACCCCTCAGGCTCAGGGAAAACCTCCCCGTACAAATTATTAAACCGTCTGCCTATCTCCCGTGTAATCTCAAGGTGAGGCATCTGGTCAACGCCTACCGGCACATAATTCGCACGGTAAATCAATATGTCTGCCGACTGAAGCAGCGGGTAGCCGAGGAAGCCGTAAGTGTTAAGGTCTTTGTCCTTGACCTCTGTCTGTTTTTCTTTATATGTAGGAACCCGTTCAAGCCAGGCCAACGGAGTGACCATTGACAGCAGCACATGAAGTTCGGCGTGTTCAACAACTCGGGACTGTGCAAAGATGGTTGCCCTTTCCGGATCAAGCCCCGCAGCGAGGCAATTAACCAGCACATCTTTGATATTATCTTTTAACTGTGATGTGTCCGCATATTGAGATGTGAGCGCATGCCAGTCCGCGATAAAATAAAAGCATTCATATTTGTCCTGCAATTTCACCCAGTTTTGCAGGGCGCCCACGAGATTGCCTATATGCAATCTGCCGCTGGGCTGAATTCCGCTGAGGACTCTCTGTTTTGCCAACTAATAAACCCCTTTCTCTCAGAACAGACTGAGAAACGCCAAAAATATATTGATAAGAGGAGTAACAAAAAAATTTGCGATCCCCGTCATCAGAAGAAGGATTACAATAAAAAAACCGTATGGCTCAATCCTGCTATATGCAACAGCCTGCCTGTGAGGCAAAAGCCCGACAAGCACCCTGCCTCCGTCAAGAGGAGGAATGGGCAGCAGGTTGAACGAAGCAAGGACAACGTTTATTATGATGCTTTGGGTGAACATCATTGTTAACGGCGTAAGGACTGCGTGGCCCAGGCTCCCTGGCAATAAAGACGCCGATGGGATTATCAGGAACTTTAAGATCAGCAGGCTTAAAATAGCGAGACACGCGTTTGTTATAGGCCCGGCCGCTGCAGATATGGCCATATCTCTTTTTGGATCTCTGAAGTTGGCAGGGTTAATCGGGACAGGCTTTGCGTATCCGAAGACAGGGGCGCCTGTGATCAGAAGAATGCCGGGCAGAATTATAGTGCCTATAAGGTCGATGTGAGCAAGTGGATTAAGCGTGAGTCTTCCCATTAACTTCGCGGTGGGGTCGCCAAGCCTGTAAGCTATGTAACCATGAGACACCTCATGGAATGTAATTGCAATAAGTATCGGGAGTGCGGATACTACCAGTTGTCTTATCATGTCCGGGAAATCCATCGTCATAGCGGTAGTATTGTAACCTAAAGCGGGCAATTAATTCATTGCCTCTACCATAGAATTACTATCATGGAAATAATAGAGTGACAATATGTATAATTGACCGTAGAGACAGATGCCCGGCAGCCAGGTCAGTACGATTTCTTCGTTTTCCCCGTGGAATTCAAGAGTACGAATGAAAGAAAAAAGGAGAAATACAAGGAGAGAAATATATGAGCGTTACCGTTAAGAATGAAAAGCTCAACAGATGGATCAGGGAAGTGGCGGACCTATGTGCCCCTGATGATATTTATGTATGCAGCGGCTCTAAAGATGAATACAGGCTCATGATGGACAAACTCATTAAAAGCGGGATAGCGATACCGCTCAAGAAACGTCCGAACAGTTTTTTATTCAGGTCCGATCCAAGCGATGTGGCCCGGGTCGAAGACAATACTTATATCAGCACTGCTTCAAGGGAAGATGCCGGACCTACGAACAACTGGATTGCCCCAAGTGATTTAAAAAAGACCATGCTGGATCTTTACAGGGGATGCATGAAGGGCCGCACGATGTATGTGATACCTTTTTCAATGGGACCCATCGGCTCTCCTATTTCAAAAATCGGAATTGAAATCTCCGACAGTCCTTATGTAGTTGTGAATATGCATATTATGACCCGTGTCAGTTCACAGGTGCTGGAACTGCTGGGCGCATACGGCGACTTTATTCCCTGTCTCCATTCAGTCGGCGCTCCTCTTGCGCCGGGGCAGAAAGACACCAAATGGCCGTGTGCGCCGATTGAGAAAAAATATATCAGTCATTTCCCCGAAGAGAACCTGATCTGGTCATATGGATCAGGCTACGGCGGCAACGCCCTGCTTGGGAAGAAGTGCCTGGCCCTTCGTATTGCGTCAGCCATGGCAAAACGCGAAGGATGGATGGCGGAGCATATGCTGATTCTCCGTCTCACCAACCCTGAAGGGAAACAGTATCATATTGCGGCCGCCTTTCCCTCTGCCTGCGGAAAGACCAATCTGGCAATGATGCAGCCTTCAATTGCCGGCTGGAAATGCGAATGTATCGGAGATGACATTGCCTGGATGAATGTTGGGCCTGACGGACGTCTTCATGCCATCAATCCTGAAAACGGGTTTTTTGGAGTGGCCCCAGGGACATCATACAGCACGAACCCGATGGCAATGGACACATTGAAGGAAAATGTTATTTTTACAAATTGCGCCCTTACCGATGATGGAGATGTATGGTGGGAAGGCATGGACGGCGACGAGCCTGCGCATGTGATTGACTGGAAGGGGAAGGACTGGACGCCTCAGAGTTCCACTGACGCCGCCCATGCAAATGCGCGCTTTACAGCTCCAGCGTCCCAGTGTCCGGTAATATGTAAAGACTGGGAGAAGCCCGAGGGCGTGCCTATTGATATCTTCATATTCGGCGGCCGCCGCACTGATGTAGTGCCGTTGGTGTATGAGGCCTTTGACTGGGACCACGGGGTCTTCCTTGGCGCAACCGCGGCCTCGGAGACAACAGCAGCCAACATAGGGGCTGTCGGCAATCTCAGGAGAGATCCGTTTGCCATGAAGCCGTTCTGCGGGTACAACATGGGCGACTATTTCCAGCATTGGTTTGATATGGGTGACAGGCTGGGCAGCAGGGCGCCGAGGGTTTTTTATGTTAACTGGTTCAGAAAGAGTCAGGACGGCAAATTTTTATGGCCCGGATTCAGCGACAACAGCCGTGTGCTGAAATGGATATGCGAGCGCATAGACGGCAGGGTAGGGGCCCAAAAGACCCCCATAGGGTTATTGCCTAACGAAAAAGACCTTGATCTCAGCGGCCTTAATCTGTCAACTGATAACATGAAAGAACTGATGAGCATAGACCTGACGGCCTGGAAGGCGGAGGTCCCTGATATCGAAAAACACTTCTCCACATTCGGCAATCGTATGCCGGAGAGACTTAAAAAACAGTTTCAGGGATTCATTGACGCACTCGGGAAACAGGTTTGAATCAACAAATGGCAATTGACTATAAACATAAGAAAATCCTGATCGTTGATGACTTCTCCAGTTTCAGGCGGCTCATGGTAAGGATGCTCGAATCATTAGGCGCAAAGGATATTGACGATGCCTACAGTGGTGACAGTGCGATCCAGAAGATGGAGAGCAAGGCATACGATATTGTTATGTGCGATTACAATCTCGGACATGACAAAAAAGACGGCCAGCAGATACTGGAAGAGGCCAAGCACCGGGGCCTGATCCGGTATTCCAGCATCTTTGTAATGCTGACGGCTGAAAACACCATGCCTATGGTCATGGGAGCTGTTGAATATCAGCCCGATGACTATCTGATTAAGCCGATTTCTAAAGAAATGGTAACAATGAGACTGGAGAAAATCTTAAAGAGAAAAACCGATTTTGAGGACATTGAAACCGCAGTCCGCAATAAGGAATATTTACGTGCAATTACACTCTGCGATGAGCGCGCAATAAATATTCCGAGGTATATGCTTGAGTATCTGAGGTTGAAAGGCGATCTCTGTATCACTATCGGGCGCTATGATGAAGCTGCGGCCGTTTTTGAGAAAGTGCTTTCCATGAGGGAAATCTCATGGGCCAAAATGGGAATGGGAAAGGTGCATTTCCATAAAGGGGAATATCTGAAGGCAAAGGACATGTTCAAGTCGGTTTTAGATGACAACAAAACTTATATGGAGGCATACGACTGGCTGGCAAAGGCTCTTCAGGAACTGGAGGCGCTGGACGAGGCGCAGAAGGTGCTTTTGACAGCTATCGGGATATCGCCTAAAGCCATATTGCGTCACCAGACAATAGGGGACATTTCCGGTAAAATCGGCGATTATGACGCAGCGGAAGAGGCCTTTAAATCGGCTATTGCCATAGGGAAACATTCATGTTTCAAAAGTCCGTCTTATTACACCGGCCTGGCAAAAACCATGATAAAAAAGGACTCCCCGGATGAGGCGCTCCAGGTCCTTAACAGCGCACGTAATGAGTTCAAGGGAAACATTGAAGCCATGTTTCAGACCGTCTCTATGGAAGGGATTGTTTATAAGGGAATGAACCGGAAAGAAGATGCCAGGAAGACAATTCAGGAGGCCACGAGGCTTCTCGAAAAACTGTCGGGCAAGGTCCCGATGGAGGCAACCATGGACCTTGCCAGGGTCTGCTTTGATTTGGGTGAAAAAGAAAAGGGTATGCAGTTCATGCAGAATATCGTGAGGAACAATCACGACAATGACAAGGTCCTCGCTATGGTGCAGGGTGTATTTAAGGACTCTCAGCTAGAGGAAGAAGGGGCAAAGGTCATAACTACAACCAAGAACGAAGTCATAAAACTGAACAATGAGGGGGTGAGTCTTATCGAGGAAGGCAAACTTGAAGATGCCATCGAATATTTTGAAAAGGCAGCAAAGGGCCTTCCTGAGAGCAAGATCATCAATGCTAATGCCGCACAGGCATTGATGATGTATATGCAGAAGAGCGGGACGAACGAAAAGTACCTTTATACGGCATCACAGTATCTTGACCGGATTAAAAGTATAGATCCTTCTTATGATAAATATCAGAAGTTATTGAACCTGTATGAAAAAGTAGCCGGCTCTTCCAAGAAGCCGGATGCGTGAGGACATAATTATGGACAAAACTGAACGGCTTGTAGACTTCCCGGCATTTCTGGCCTCAATGGCCCACGATATGAAAAATTCACTCAGCATGCTGCTTAATACGCTTGATGAGGTTGTCGGCACATGCACGTCTGAAAAATGTCCGTCACACAGGCACCTTTCACAAATGCAGTACGAAGCAACACGGGTAAATTTTAATCTTATACAATTGTTGACCTTATATAAAATGGACCGTGATCAGTTCAGCATTAATATATCTCACTACCCTGTCTCCGAGCTGATTGAGGAGATCGCCCTGCAGAATAGGCCCTTGCTGGATTATAAGGGGATAGAGATATTAAATGAATGCCCTGATGATTTGACCTGGTTTATGGACAGCAATCTCATATCAGGGGTTATTAATAATATATTGAATAATGCATACCGGTATACCAAAAGCAGGATATTAATACGGGCTAATGAAATCAATGGCTGGCTGGTGCTCAGCATAGAGGATGACGGACAGGGTTATCCTGAGGAAATGCTGGGAACAGGGGTACAGAAAGGCAGTGGGGTCAGTTTCAAGACCGGCAGTACAGGTCTCGGTCTTTATTTTGCGTCGATGGTTGTAAAGCTGCATAAGAACAAAGACCGGGAAGGATTTATCTCAATCAGTAACGGCGGTGAGTACGGAGGAGGCTGCTTTACGTTAACCCTGCCGTAGGGCAATAGTATGAATATACATGCGAATGTCCCCTTGTTATCATTCGGAAATAACTGCTAAAGACAAAATTAAATTGGAATGCATAAAAAAACATTAGTTAATGTGTTAGGTGTTGTATATGCCCACGTCAAGACCAGTGATGGGGGGGACCTTTACTTAACAAGATTTGCAGAACAGTACCTGAGGCATTTCGACACGCAAAACTGGTATGAGCCGGACTGGTTCAACAGGCATAAATTAAGACTCAAAGGCACTGGCTCTGTCTACAAGCTGCCGACCAAAGAAGTTGATGGGAAAGTCCTTAATCTGGTAGTAAAGAACTGCCGGGTCGGGGAGGATGTCCCTATAGATACGCATACGCTGATGGAATTTTGCGACGCCGAGTTTAACAGCCCATGGGAAGAGTTTTCCCTTGTTATGGAAATGCGGGAGTGCCGGTTTGGCCCGAAGGACCTGAAAATAATTACTCAGCTTCCAATGGTCATTTATGTGCCGCCGGAAATAATGCAGATGTGGCAGAGCGGCAGGTCAAAGGCAAAAATAAACCGTATCCGGGCCAGGCATCCGGGCATAGATATCGATATACTCAAGCAGTACAAACTTATTTACGAATGGATTGAGGGCTACAATCTCCCTGAAGTTTTCCAGCATATTAATTTCGAAGACGATATGCGTATTCATCATCTTAAAGCAATAGACAGGATCGTTACATCGGACCTTAATAAAAAGGGATATTTAGTTGCAGACATGAAACCGGAGCATATTATAATAAGCGAAGCCGATACAGAGCGGATCAGGGAAATCGGACAGGCACAGACAATTGATTCCAGAGACGATCAAATATACTATCTCTATAATCTTATCAGTATTGGAAAATATTCAGTGGTTGATTATGAACTTCTGCTGCGCACGCCTGAACACGAACTGGAAGTAAAGAACTCCAGAAGGCATTCCTACCTGGATGATCAGCGTGACCGTTTTACGCCGACCCCTATGCCTGATCATTTGACAAACATGGAGATCTTCGGCGTGCCGTATATTCATGGTCATGCAGAAAGCACGGGAGGGCATCTGTGGGTCGTCGGTAATAACGCCCGTTTATTTGACTACTTTCTCCCTGAACGATGGAGGAAGACCCCGTCTATCAGGTTGTCCAGTGCCAAGGATGTTTTCTATACGATCACAAAGGACAATATTCATCTTGTCTGGGAAACTTCAAGGGTCGGCGAAATTCCGGATGAAGAAGAGGTGAGATTAAATCCCAGGGTCCGCGAGTTCGGCATAAACAGTCCTTTCGAAGAATTTGCCATAGCCCATCACCTGAACAAACTCGGGATACCTTGTGTATATGTAAGGGCCATATATATGACCGGCACCGCCAAGATAGAGTCATCGACGGACCGCAGAAGATATGAATCACATATTAACATTTTGGACCCGGAAGGCAATCCCATCCTTCAGGAAAGTCATAATTACATTACCATTCGCGGTTACTATAACGGGCCGGACCAGTGGGTCGCCCGGCAGACGGGCCCGCTCTATACGCCTGTAGATCTTGCCCGGGCAGTCTTCAGGGGGCTTATTGATGAAGCACAGTGCAGGGTGCTGTTCAGGCAGGTCAGGGAGAATCTCAGGGATGTTGATTACGACGGATCACTATTAAAACTCGATGATCTGCTGCTGGCAGTAAGCGGCAACGGGGAAATAATAAAAGATACCTCAGGCAGTCCGTTAGTTGTCATCTGCAATTTTGAACATATATGGAAATGCTCTGATGTCCATATGTTTACTTGAACCGCTGGACCCGCGCGTTTGGACCAAAAAATATGCCGTCCATGTTCCCCGAATAACCAGACACCCCTGAAAATCTATCGGGACGGCGCATCTCCCGCTATATTAAACCTGATAGAACATGTTTAATAAGCCACCGAGGGGAGTTGAACCCCTAACCTCCGCATTACGAATGCGATGCTCTGCCGGATTGAGCCACGGTGGCATTATCTGTTTTCAATTTCAGTTTTTATATAATACACTACACGCCGACTACTCTTCCACCTGGTGAAGATTATCATGTTGTCACATGTAATCAGCAGTAATTAAGGCGCTGTCAGGAAATAAAATAAAAAACCCTGCAGTATACTGCAGGGTTTGAAATGCTCCGTTAAATGACTCCGAATGCTAAATCACTCCGATTTTCCGCCCTCGGCTATTCTTTCTTCTTCTTCCTGGCGTGTTTTACATTCGATGCACAATGTTGTCACCGGCCTTGCCTCAAGACGCTTTATTCCGATTTCGTTACCGCATTCATCGCATATGCCGTAAGGGCCGTTTTCAATACGGTCAATAGTCTCTTCGATTTTTTTCAACAGCATGCGTTCTCTGTCTCTGAGCCTGAGCATGAAATTTCGATCAGCTTCTGCAGTGGCCTGGTCCCCCATGTCCGGGAAGTTAAGCTCGGATGGGAGACTGCTTAGAGTTTCTTCTGCTTCCTTGAGTAAAGCCTCTCTCTGATTTAGAAGGTCCTGTTTTATCCGCTGTATTACGGCATCTCTTTCTGATAACGACGTCTTTTTTTGCGCTTCGGACGGCTTCTTTTTTGAAGGTGCGGTCACGATTTCTTTCTTGGGGGTTGACGATTTAGAGGATGCTTTCATATTCTTTTTTGGATCTTTCTTTACCGATTTAGTTGTCCTGGCAGCTTTTATATTCGATTTCTTGGCTGTTGTTTTCTTTGTCATATTTGCCCTCGGTAATATTGTAAATTTTAAATAAGTTGTAAATTAACAGATTTATTACAACTAAGTCAAATCATCTTCAATGTTTATTTTAGTGTGTTTCTGCTTGACAAAGATTCTTTGTTTAAATTAAGTTAACCAGTAAAATTTGTACGAATATTTTGACCGGTTACTTATTAATGTTATTCGGGATTTATTCTGGAGGTGTATATGCTTCTTGGTGTAAATGTTGATCATGTGGCCACTGTAAGAGAGGCGAGAAGAGAAATGGAGCCGGACCCCCTGACTGCGGCTGAGCTGGCTGTACTCGGCGGCGCGGATGGCATTACCCTGCATCTCAGGGAAGACAGAAGGCACATTCAGGACAGAGACTTAATAAATGTGAGGCGTGAGATATCGATTGAACTGAATCTGGAAATGGCCGCCACAAAAGAAATGATAAGCATCGCGCTTAAGGTCAGACCTGATATGGTGACTCTCGTGCCTGAGAAGAGGGAAGAGTTGACGACAGAAGGCGGGCTTGATCTGATAAAGGGCAGAAAGAAAATAAAATACGCAATCGACATTATACAGGGCAGTGGGATACCGGTAAGTCTTTTTATAAATCCCTCAGACTCCGATATTGTAATTTCAAAAGAACTTGGCGCCCGGATGATTGAAATTCATACCGGACTTTATGCCAATTCCAAAGGCAGAAAAAAGACGGAGGAGCTTAACAGGGTAAAGAAGGCAGTCAGGAAAGGGCTTGAGTTAGGGCTGCAGGTGAATGCAGGCCACGGGCTTAACTTTGCGAATGTAAAAAAGATCGCCGCCATTAAAGGGCTGAGAGGATTGTATATCGGCCACAGTATAATTGCCAATTCAATCTATGTCGGGATAGAAAAAGCCGTAAGAGAGATGAAGGGACTGATTGACACAAACAGCAGGTAGTGAATGGCGGCAGTCAGTAGCTATGCAAAGCTATGAAGGTCCACCTGGTCTCTCCGGCTTAATCTCTCTTTAAAATCACATCTACCATTGTTTTTCTGTCCTGATTGAAAAGCTTTTTAATCTTCTCCCTGTATGCCTCAGGAGTGAGCGCTGATTTATGGGTGCCCATCACAATCTTAATATCAGGGAATTTCTCTTCCAGAGCGTTTCTATATTTTTCTTTGAATGGACAGAGTGCAGTCATGCAATAGGTAAAATGGATTGCGTCCACTTTATATTCAGTTAATGCTTTAATCCTTTGAAGGAGCTTATCGGGACCTGTAAGCGTGGGACATCCCGGACAGTTGATAATACCGACCAGAGTTAATTCCTTGTCCTCGGGATATTCCTCAAATGCGCCTTTACGTTTTCGAAGATCAGCAAGACAGCTGGATGATGAGCATCCAAGGTCCTGGGTTGCATTGGAACAGGTCAAAATACCGATCCTTGCCATAGTATATTCTCCTTCTGAATAAGATTGAACATGAAGATGATAAATATTTTTTCAATTATGCCGGCAGTCTTGTTTCTGCAGAATATAGTTAACAGACCGGAACAGGTTAAGATTCCGGTTGATAATTCATAATTTATTACTTTAATCTAATGAGTGAATAAATATCAAAAGATATAAAATCAGTGAGAACGATATGCTGAAAGTAGCAACTTCAGAAGAGATGCAGCGGATAGACCGGATTTCCATTGAAAGATACGGTATACCGGGGGCTGTTCTTATGGAAAGGGCAGGTCTCGGTGTTGTTGCCCGGATAGATGACTTATTTTGTCAGGGCACAAACAAAAACAAAGCAAGAAAGATAATAGTTGTCTGCGGTGGAGGCAATAACGGAGGCGATGGTTTTGTTATTGCAAGGTTACTGCACAATCAGGGCAGGGAAGTTGAAGTTTACCTGACAGCAAATCCGGGAAGCTTAAAAGGCGATGCGAAAATAAATTACGAAGCCGCAGGGAAATTCGGTGTCATAATGCGTCCGGTCAGTCATTTTCTGACGAAATACACTTCAGGTGGTGCAAATGAATTTTTAATTGTAGATGCACTTCTTGGTACGGGTCTAAGCAGGGAGGTAAGGGCGCCGCTTGCCGAAGTCATAAAAACAATCAATAAAATTTCAGCCCCGGTCGTCTCAGTGGATATCCCGTCAGGTATTTCTTCTGATACAGGGCAGGTAATGGGCTGTGCCGTAAAAGCGCGTTTCACTGTTACATTTGGCCTGCCCAAGAGAGGGCATTTTCTCTATCCGGGCGCTGAGTATGCCGGACAGCTGTATATTGAGGAGATCGGCTTTCCCCGGACACTGCTTGCATCAGAAAAGATAAAGATTAATCTGGTCCAGAAAGAAGACATCATGTCTTTACTTCCTGTAAGGCCGAAATATTCTCATAAGGGGACGTATGGTCATGTGCTGATAGTTGCCGGATCAAGGGGGAAAACAGGAGCTGCACTGATGGCTGCAAAGGCATGTCTGCGAACCGGAGCAGGTCTGGTAACAATTGGAATTCCCGATACACTTGTGAATACATTCCAATCAAGAGTTACTGAAGAGATGATTCTTCCGCTTTCTGATAAAGGAAACGGGACCCTTTCAATGAATGCAGCTGATGGTATCCTTGATTTCCTCAAAAAAAGGGGGAATGTCCTTGCCATAGGCCCCGGGCTTTCAGTAGATAGAGAATTATCAGGCCTTGTAAGTCTGCTTATACGGGAATCCCGCGTTCCGATGGTAATCGATGCCGATGGTTTGAATGCCATTGCAGGTAACACCGGGGTATTAAAGAAGAGCAGCGCCCCGGTAATCCTGACGCCCCATCCGGGTGAAATGGCAGGACTGTTAATGAATCAGCCGGCGGCTGGCCGGCGGAGCCCAGGGGCAACCTCCCGCCTTAACCATCGGGAGGAGATAGAGAAGGACAGGATTAATATAGCTCTTGATTTTGCCAGTAAAACGAAAACCTGTCTCGTACTTAAAGGCGTTCCTACTGTTACGGCAACGCCTAAGGGCGAAGCTTTCATGAATTCTACCGGCAATCCCGGGATGGCCACTGCCGGGGCGGGCGATGTGCTGACAGGAATGATCTCCGCCCTGCTTGCGCAAGGCATGTCCCCTGCGGATGCATCGATGCTGGGTGTTTTTTTGCATGGTTTTGCAGGTGACATTTCTGCCGAAAAGAAGAGCCAGCAGTCACTGACTGCCTCTGATATTATTAATGCTATACCATCGGTAATTAAATCTATAGTATGATCATTGAACCTGCCAATATAGCTTCTTTAAATGTAAGGGCTTTTTTTACGACGAAGAATATGTCAAAGGACAATGATAATATTAAAGAAGTCCTGGCCGGGGAATTTAATATTTCAAAGGACGATATTTATTTGCCGATTCAAAAACATACCAGTAATATTCAGATCCTTGAGTCTGGCCGTGAACCTGTAATTGCTGACGCAGTTGTTACTGACGTCAGAAACATATTTATCGGGATATTAGTTGCTGATTGCGTGCCTATTCTCTTATATGATGGACGAAAAGGGATAATAGGCGCTGTTCATGCAGGCTGGAGGGGGACAGCAAAACAGATTTTAAAGGAGACAATAGCTGCAATGCAGGAGCAGTTCGGATGCCTTCCAGCGGAAATATCGGTCGCCATAGGCCCCAGTATCAGGCAATGCAGCTATGAAGTTGATGATGATGTTAATGCAGCGGTGCAGAAGGCAACAGGCAAAGGGGACTATTACAGCAGGCAGGGCAATAAATACTTTCTCGACCTTTCATCTGCAAACCGGATTCAGGCATTAAAAATGGGTATCCCTCCGCAGAGCATCTGGCAGTCTGAAGACTGCACCTTCTGTGATCCGCACAAGTATTATTCTTACAGGTACAGCGGAGGCAGTACTGGAAGGCAGGGTGGTTTTATAGGAATGTGGTAGAATAGGAAACCGTTTTATCAGATGAAGAATTTAATCGTTTTACCAAGGAGGAGCAATGCTTACGGCAAAGGACATAATGACAAAGGACGTGATTACTGTAAGACCCGAAGCAACGGTAGAAGAGCTGGCGAGATTGCTTATGGAGCATAAAATCAGCGGGGTCCCGGTCGTTAACAACGAAAAGAAGATGGTTGGTATTGTTACAGAAAACGATCTCATCAGAAAGAATAAACGGTTCCATATTCCTACAGTGATCAGGCTTTTTGATGCCTATATACTCTTGGGTTCCGGCAAGGCAGAAGAAGAGATAAGAAAAATGGCTGCTGCAACGGTTGATGAAATATGCACTAAGAAAGTTGTATCAATAAGGGAAGAATCCTCTCTGGAGGATATTGCAACGATTATGGCTGAGCAGCATGTCCACCTGCTCCCTGTACTGAACGGAAGCGCTGTCGTCGGAATAGTCGGCAAGGCGGACATGGTGAGAGCTATAACTTATGATGCTTCAAAGTAACAGCGATGCCGAGACAAGGGAAATCGGTCACAGGCTGGGAGAGCGTCTTAAGCGCGGGGATGTAGTATGTCTTTATGGCGAGCTTGGCGCAGGAAAGACTACGATGGTCAAGGGGATTGCGTCTGCTTTTGGTATAAATGAAAGGGACATAACCAGCGCCAGTTATACTATCATTGCGGAATATAATGTCAGCATACCTTTTTATCATATAGACCTTTACAGGCTATCTCCTGCTGAAGTGCCGGAGCTTGGACTGCGGGACTATCTCGGCGCTGACGGTATTGCCGTAATTGAGTGGGCCGAAAGGGCCGAGGAAGAGGTCCCGGAACAAAGTGTCCGTGTAATTTTGCATCATAAAGAAGAAAATACAAGAGAGATTGAAATAAAAGGCATCCACATCGGGACGCCTGATTGAAGAAGTCAATTATCTGTTAAATCCTGAAAACGCGGATTGTACGTTTAGATGCTTTTTTCTTCGGCACAGTTAAGAGTCAGGTATAATTACTTATAGTTATGAAGAGAATCGGGATAATTGCAAAAAGAGGTGAACCGGAGGCCATTAAGGCTATAAAGGAATTTATACGCCTGTTAAAAGGCAGGAAATGTGAGCTGTATGTTGAGAATGATGTGGCTGCGGTCCTCAAAATTGATGGTTATCCGAGGAAAAAGATCCCCTCCAAAACAGATATAATCATAGTATTCGGGGGGGACGGGACTCTTTTAAGCGTAACAAGACTTGTAGGCGATTCAGGCGTTCCTATTCTTGGAGTTAATCTCGGAAGTCTTGGCTTTATTACTGAACTGAGCAGAGATGAGATCAGTGACTGTATTGACATGGTTTTTTCCGAGAAGTACTGTTTTGAAGAACGGATAATGCTTCTGGCTGATGTGTACAGGGGAGGAAAGAAGGTAATACAGAACAGTGCATTTAACGATGTTGTGTTAAATAAGAGCGCCCTCTCCAGAATGTTCGAGATCGACATACGCATTAACAATCAGTATGTCACCACATTCAGGGTTGATGGATTAATTGTGTCCACCCCTACCGGATCAACTGGCCATTCACTTTCAGCCGGAGGCCCCATTATGTACCCCACACTTGAATCATTTCTGCTGACCCCCATATGCCCTCACACACTTACCAGCAGACCGATAGTGCTGCCGGATGCATTCATATTGGAGGCAGGCATCAAGACCGGAGAGGACATATATATGACCCTTGACGGACAGGAAGGATTTCCTTTAAAGGTGACTGATAAAGTGAGGATACGGAAAGCTGAGTATAAAATTAAGTTCCTCATTGTGCATGACAGAGATTATTTTCGCATTTTGAGGACCAAGCTGAAATGGGGAGAGTAGTCGAAATATGAAGGATCAACTCCCGTTAATAATGAATAACAGGGCCGGGATGATACAGGAACTAAAAAAGGCAATGGAGTTATATAGTGACTTGGGGTTTGAATATTTGCCCTTAAAGAGGGCGAATATTTTAAATTTAATATCAGGAGGAGCAGTTTTAGATTATAAACCGGACCGGGGCAGTCCCTCTCAGCAGGTGGCAGAACAAACGGCCGATTATTATTCGAATAAAGAAACTGCACTGGAGGAACTCAGAAATGAAATAGGTGATTGCCACCGGTGTAAGCTCTCAACGGGCCGTAAAAACATTGTCTTTGGAGAAGGGAAAGCCGATGCAGATATTATGTTTATCGGCGAGGGGCCGGGCAGAGACGAAGATATACAGGCAAGACCTTTTGTCGGAGATGCAGGGAAACTTCTTACGAATCTTATCCTGAAATTGGGACTACAGCGTCAAGATGTTTATATAGCGAATATTGTTAAGTGCAGGCCTCCGAATAACAGGAACCCGGAGGAGGATGAAATTTCCATATGCGGGCCGTTTGTTGAACGACAAATAGCGATAATTAATCCGAAGGTCATTGTCTGTCTCGGCAAGATTTCGGCACAGACGATAATACGCTCGAAGATTACAATCAGCAAGCTCAGGGGGAATTTCCATAGTTATAACGATATACCGGTCATGCCGACATTTCATCCTGCGTATCTTTTAAGGAACCCGAAGGATAAATGGCTGACCTGGGAGGACATGCAAAAAGTTCTCGAAAAATTGAAATGATTTATTAATATAAAGCCGTTAAAGCCTGAACTGCTTAAACAGTTAAAACGGCTGGAAAGGTTTAAACTGTTATGTTTAATTTGGAGGTTAAATGAAACGACTGTGGGCCCCCTGGAGGATGGAGTATATCCTTGATGAAAAAAAACATGATGGCTGCTTGTTTTGTAATGTATCCGGAAACGACGGAAGCAAGATCAACAAAAGCAGAGATAAAAAGAATCTGATATTACACAGAGGCAAATACTGTTTTACAATTTTAAACCGATATCCGTATAACAGCGGGCACCTCATGGTGGTGCCTTATTTTCACACTTCGACTTTCGATGGCCTGTCTGATGACGTCCTTTTTGATTTAATCAAGACTGTAGATGGTTCTGTACGGATACTAAAGAAAGTTCTGCGACCTGATGGGTTTAATATGGGTCTTAATTTCGGCAAAGTTGCAGGCGCAGGAATGGAATCACATATGCATATCCATGTTGTCCCTCGCTGGACAGGTGATACAGACAGTATGCCCATTATTGCCGAGACGAGGGTCATGCCTGAACATTTAAGCAAAACTTATGATAAGCTTCTGAAATATTTTGTTAAGCAAACCAGCCATGAATAGTCGCGGGATTTAGACCCGGAGAATTCGGGGAAATTTGTGCTGGTGCTGAATTGAGTTTGCCATGAAATACTGACAGGTTAATGTGCCCATTTATGTTTCTAGCCCGGGAAGCCGATAGGAAAGTCAAACTGTTTGAAATTAAAGCAAATAAGTTAATTGAAAAATATTTATTAGAGAACCTAGAATTTGACAAAAAGATATGTTAAACTTACAAGTTGAATATTAATAAAGGGAAAATATGAAAGAAAAAGATGTATTCGATGAAATAATTGAGGTCGGGAAAAAACGTGGGGTCCTCACATATGATGAGATAAATGAGGCCCTGCCCTCGGAGTTTTTTACCCCTGATGAGATTGAAGACCTTATGGACCTCCTTAGTGACATGGGGGTGCGTATAGTTGATTCAGACGAGGCACTCCCGCTGGAAGAAGTGGAACCCCAGGAATATGAAAAGACTGAAGATCTGGTTCAGGCTTATTTCCATTCGATGGGAGATATTTCAATTCTCTCCAAGGATGAAGAAGTAGAGTTGGCAAAAAAACTGGATGAAGGAAAAGAAATAATCGCGGAAATCGTCCAGACTATTCCTTTAACAAAGAAGATTGAAAAGGATTACATCAGTGATGAAGACATGCTGGAAATGGAGGAAGACGAAAGGAAAGCGCATATAATTGAACTGACCCTTTACAGACTTGAACTTTATGTCGAAGTTGTTGATGATTTCAAGACAGAACTGGATCAATATGGCGGTTCCCTTAAGTCTCTTAAGGTCCTTATAATAAACGAAAAGAGCAAGAAAAGAGTGCGTGGCGCATTACTGACTTCAATGGAAGAACTTGCTAACCGGGTCCAATTGACTTTCAGGAAAATTGAGGGAGAGATAGGTGTAAAGGTTGATACGCTGATAACACTGTGGGAAAGAATCAGCAGGGTACAGGCATTTGTTCTTGAGGCTAAAAACGAATTAATTACACGAAATCTCAGACTGGTAGTCAATATTGCCAAAAATTATGTCGGCAGGGGCTTGCCTCTGCTTGACCTGATTCAGGAAGGCAATATCGGTCTTATGAAGGCTGTAGATAAATTTAAACATGAGAAGGGTTTTAAATTCAGCACATACGCAACATGGTGGATAAGACAGGCAATTACCAGGGCGCTTATTGATCAGACAAAAACGATCCGGGTGCCTGTGCATATGATGGAATTTTATAACAGAGTCACCAAAGCATCAAGGGAATTGACGCAGGAATTGGGGCGTGAACCCACTGACGATGAAATAGCAAAAAAACTGACAGTTCCTACAAGAAAGGTCGAAGAAGTTTTCAGGGCAATTCAGGACCCGATTGCATTGCAGACGCCTGTTGGTGATGAGGACACTGAACTGGAAGATTTTATTGGAGACAAGAACAGTCCTTCACCGTATGCTGATGCTGAAGGCAAGGAAATTTCGGGATATATCAAGAAGGTCCTCGGTACCCTGACCCCCAAAGAAGAAAAGGTCATCAGGATGAGATTTGGAATCGGTGTTGACAGGGACCATACACTTGAAGAGGTGGGCAGGCATCTCACAATTACCAGAGAGAGAGTAAGGCAGATTGAAGCAAAGGCACTGAGGAAACTGAAACACCCGAGCAGGCTGAAGGCCCTCAAGGCGCTGGTAAGCACATAAGAATTTATCCGGGATTCATTCTAAAATAAAAAAGGTGAGCAGAAATCATTATTGCTCACCTTTTTATATTATCTGCAGCTATGGATTATTCCTGGCCCCACTTCGTACCTATTTTTATTTCCTGAGAGTTTTGTAATATAACTGCGCCTGATGTTGTCGGCTGGAGAGACACTATTTGTATTTTACCTATCGGTCCTTCTGCTGGTTGTTCTCTCAGGACTGAAAAAACATCTCCGACTTTGATGCCATCATTTTCCCCTTTATCCAGAAAAATAACGTTGCCTTCACTTACCAGATAAGAATTCATGTGTGATTCTATAATGTACCCCTGAATATTGGGCGTGCGAACAGTCTCTGGGATAAGCGGCGGCTCCAATTCTTGATATGGTAATAATCCATCGCCAATGTTAATATTTTCAAAAGAATCGGTAATTCTTGCTTTAGTAGTATTGCCGTCCATGCCGATTACTTCCAGAATTCCGGCTATCCTTATTTGATGTCCTATCTCTTCCCCTGAAACCGGATGCTCAACTATTTTTATATCTCTTATAGCAAAGAACCGCTTTTTAATCATGGCATCGTCATTTCCGGAAATAATGAAGGCCGGCTTGTCCGGAGAAAGAGATTCCGGGAGTTTTATGTAAACAATATCGGCTTTACTGGCCATTTTCTGGTTAGTTGGTGAGGATATTACCTCTCCAATACCCGGATACTTGTCCGATATCCAGCCGCTTGCTATAAAGAGATTCTTCTCAATGATATGTTTTCTCTGCATTGCCGGCGCATATTTCCAGATGGATTTAGATTCTGCTTTAGGTTTTGCTTTAGGTTTTGATGTTTCAATTTGTTGCTTTCCGGCCATCGGGACCTCTTTATCTGGCAAAGCAGGTATTTGCATTAACTCGTCCCTGGAAGGGATAAATATTTTTGTGCCTGGATAGATAAGGTCCGGATTTTCAATATGAGGGTTTACATTCCAGAGCTTGGGCCACAGAAAGGGGTCTTCCAGCTTTCTGGTGGAAATGTCCCACAGGGTGTCCTTTTTTTCTACAATATATTCTTCTGATGCAGACACCCGTGTAATCTGAGCCGTCATGAAAAAAATATTAAATACAAGAAGCCAGAATAAAGTTTTTTTCATTTTTTACTCTCCCGCATTTTTATAAGCAATTAGTTACATATACACTACAATAAAGGAGTAGTCAGATTGTGTCAAGTTCTTCAGTCACAGATATTAAAAGGATCAGTAGATTATTACTGGCAGAGTTCTTATTCTGAATATTCTGAAAACATCAGTTGAAAAATAATTGAATTTACGTCCCGTAATGAGCATTTATTTTTATATACCCTTCCGTTAGATCACACGTAAGTGCCCTGGCGTTTTCTTTGCCTGTTCCCAAATCAATCCTGATGGCAATATTTTTATTTAAGAGAGCGGTCCTTGCGGCTTTTTCCCTTTTGGTCCCCAGGCCTTTGCTGACAAGTTTGACTTTATTAATGCTGATATCTATCCTGTTTTCATTGACATCTGCACCTGCGTAACCGATCGCGGCCATGATTCTGCCCCAGTTCGGGTCCCGTCCATATACTGCGGTTTTTACAAGCATCGAATTGGCAACTGACAGGGCAATTCGCCCGGCATCTGATTCAGACCTGGCTCCTTCAACAATTACCTCAATTAATTTTGTCGCGCCTTCCCCGTCTTCGGCAATCATCCTGGCAAGGTCGTATGTTAATTCATTCAACGCACTTTTAAAATTTGCGTAGTCAGGGGAGCGTTTTGTTATAAGAGGATTATTAAGCAGGCCGTTCGCCATAATCATTATGGTGTCATTCGTGCTCATGTCGTTATCAACAGATAACATGTTAAAGGACCTGTTTGCCGCTTCCCTGAGCGCTGCATCAAGCGCCTGTGGATTTATTGCTATATCGGTGACTATAAAACACAGCATCGTGGCCATGTTGGGGCAGATCATTCCGGCGCCCTTTGCAATTCCCGCAATTGTTCCTTTTTTCCCGGCGATTTCTACTTGCTTGAAAGATATCTTTGCAAAGGTATCGGTTGTCATTATTGCAGAGGCTGCATGCTTTAAGGATAAAGGAGACAGCTTTCTGATTAATGCAGGGAGAGCTTCTTTTATTGTCTCCGCAGGAAAGGGTCTGCCTATAATGCCGGTGGATGATGAATAAACAAGTTCAGGGGAAATGCCGAGTTCATGCGCTGTGCCTGTGATGATCTCACGGGCTGCTTTCATGCCTTTTTCACCGGTACAGGCGTTGGCATTACCGCTGTTTATAATAATGGCCTGTGCTTTACCGGATGTAATGTTTTTGATAGCCAGCTTTACCGGAGCCGCTTTAATCCTGTTTGTAGTGAAAAGACCGGCGGTGACGGAAGGGCCCTCCGAGTATATCAGGGCCAGATCTCTATTGCCGGACTTTTTTATTCCAGCTGATATGCCTGCGAATTTAAAGCCCGGTATGACGAAATTTCGTGCAGGACCCCTTTTCATCAGGGGAAAGCAGGGGAGGACATTAATCCGGCAGTCTCGTCAAAGCCATACATTATATTCATGTTATGCACGGCTGTGCCGGAGGCCCCCTTTAAGAGGTTGTCAATAGCGCTGACGATTATGAGAGTCTGCTTATCGATAGAAACGGATATGTCACAATAGTTGCTTCCTTTAACAGCTTTTGTGGCTGGAAATATACCGTTCTTCAAAACTCTTACAAAAGGTTCTTTGTGATAAAACTGGTGGTATAATTTCTGTACATCCGAGAGGGTCGTCTTCTTTTTTAAACGAACGTAAATAGTGCTGAGTATTCCTCTGTCCATGGGGATAAGGTGAGGAGTAAAGATTACTTTTATTTTTTTCTTTGAAAGAGAACTCAGTTCCTGCTCAATCTCCGGAGTATGCCGGTGGACCCCTATTGCATATGCCCTGACAGATTCATTGACCTCGCAGAACATAAACGGCTGTGCAGGACTTCTGCCGGCGCCGGATGTCCCCGATTTTGAATCTATAATAATTGAATTTGCATTTATAAAATCTTCCCCCATGACCGGGGCAAGACCAAGTATAGCGCTCGTGGGATAACACCCCGGGTTGGCTATGATTGATGCCTTTTTGATTTTATTCCTGTAAAGTTCAGGCAAACCGTAAACGGCATTTTTCAGAAGAGGGGAGTAAAGGTGGGGAATCTTGTACCACTCTTTGTATACCTCTGCGTCTTTTAGCCGGTAATCTGCAGAAAGATCAATAACTCTTTTCCCGGCATTATGGAAAAACGCCACTGTTTCCTGAGAAGTCTTGTGCGGAAGACAAAGAAAAAACAGGTCGGCTTTTTTTGTCAGGGCTTTTAAATCAAGCGCTTCGAATTTTAATGAGGTATTTCTGAAATTAATGAACGTGTCAGAGATGAACAGACCGGATGAACGTTCAGAGGTGACGGCAGTAACTTCTGCATTCGGATGTGAAAAAAGCAGACGTAACAGTTCGGACCCTGTGTAACCACTTCCTCCTAAGATAGCGACTTTCAGCATTTAGAACCGTAATGTTTGGTGATGAGTTATAAGAGTGAGACCTGTTGTTATCGATATCTGTCTACAAGCTAACACACTTTGCTCATCACGGATTAAAATTATCTCTTTGAGAACTGGAAACGTTTTCTTGCGCCCTTCTGGCCGTACTTCTTACGTTCCACTACTCTTGGGTCCCTTGTCAATAGCCCTTCTTTTTTGAGTTGTCCCCTGAAGTCCGAATTGACTGATAACAAGGCACGCGAGATGGCATGTCTGATTGCAGCGGCCTGTCCGCTGTATCCGCCGCCTTTGACCCTCACTGTTACGTCATATTTACCATTTACGGCAGCTACATTCAGGGGCTGCTGTATAATCATCTTCATTGTCTCATGCGGGAAATATTGATTGAGAGCTTTTTTATTAACAATAATATTGCCTGTCCCTGGTTTCACAGATACCTGTGCGATGGAAGTCTTCCTTCTGCCTGTTGCGTTATATTGAATTTCTGCCATATTTCAAAAGCTCCTTATTGGATATTGAGATTTAAAGTTTCCGGGTTCTGGGCTGTATGCGGATGGTCCAGTCCTCTGTATACTTTTAATTTACTGAGCTGCTGTCTGCCAAGTCTGTTTTTCGGGAGCATACCGCGGACTGCAGAAAGAAGAATGCGTTCAGGATTTTTTTCCATTATGTCCCTGGCAATTTCCTTTTTAATTCCTCCTGGATAACCAGAATGATGATAATATGCCTTTTGCTCAAGTTTATTCCCTGTAAAGCGCACTTTGTCTGCGTTAACGATAACGACGAAATCGCCGGTATCCGTATTGGGCGTAAAAACCGGTTTGTTTTTACCTCTTAACACTTTTGCGACCTGTGAGGCCAGCCTCCCAACAACCAAACCATCAGCATCTACAATATGCCATTTCTGTTTGACATCGGTTTTTTTAGTAAAAATAGTTTTCATATGTCCTCTCTATACATGAGTTGCGAAATATTTTGAACATATCATGATAATGGAATATGATTTTAATTGTCAATACTTGGAGTGGAAAAAAGATGGAAAGGGCGAATGATTTGTTCAACAATTCTAGGCCCTGTCACATGAACGCTTAGACAATTGCTGCCAAAAAGCGGGGTCCATTTCATCGATATATTCTTCTATCGTATAATTCCTGCTGCAATCCATGCAGCGTAGATAGACACTTTTTCAGCCGATTTTCAGGGTCAGTTGCCCTTTACATTCTCTACACTTGATTCTTGATTCAAGGTCCATATATTTATTCCTCTTACGGATTTAGTGCATTAAATGTATGATACGTCAGTCAACAATAAAAAGTGAAGCACATTTCAGCCGATGCCATATTGTTGATAATAACCTTATAAATTAGAAGAGGGTATAATGTGTCATTTTGCTTGATTTCTCAGGGGGAAATTGTTAATAATGAATACATCGCAATTTTTTTCATATCAAAATCTATTTTTATAGAGTCCGTTAGGCCATCTGCACTGAATTGTAACAATATTAGTATAAATTGAGATGTTATTTAATCAGATAGAAAATGCCGGACATCTTATAAAATCAGGCGCTATTATAATGAAAGACAGGTTTTGTAGTGACGAAAGGAAATAAGACAGCGATTATCAGTGGAGCCGCGAGAGGTATTGGCCGCGCCATAGCGCTTGAACTGGCACGTGAAGGTGTAAATATAAGTTTTAATTTTCTCAAAAGCAGCGAGGATGCGCTTACTCTTGAGAAAGAAGTACTTGATTCAGGCGGTAAAGCCAAAGCATTTCAAGCAGACATTAAAGATTATGCCGCTGTTAAATCATGGGTAGATGAGTCCAGAGAATTATTCGGAGGATTGGATATTGTTATTAATAATGCCGGTGTGGTTAAAGATAAGGCGCTGGCTCTTATGGCTCCCGAGGACTGGCATGAAGTAATAAATACAAATTTGGACGGAACATTCAATCTCAGCCGGGCTGCCATAGTAGGACTAATAAAACAGAAGAGCGGCGTAATTCTTAATATTACATCCGTAAGCGGAATGGTAGGTATAGCCCGGCAAACTAATTATTCTGCATCAAAAGCAGGAATCATTGGGTTTACCAAATCTCTTGCCAGGGAAGTTGCGCCATATAAAATCAGGGTGAATGCCGTTGCGCCCGGCTTTATTGAGACAGACATGCTTGCAGGTTTAAAAGATGAATATAAAGAACAGTTAATAAAACAGGTCCCTTTAGCCAGAGTGGGCAGGGCTGAAGAAGTTGCAATACTTGTTAAATTTTTAGTCAGTGATGATGCCGGTTATATTACCGGCCAAACTTTCGTAATAGACGGCGGACTGAGCATAGTTTGAAATTATGAAAGATAGACGAATTGTAATTACAGGATTGGGAGTAATCGCGCCTAACGGGACAGGCAAGGAAGAGTACTGGCATGCCCTCAAAGAAGGAAGGTCCGGGATCAAACGTGTTAAACGATTCGATACAGGCCAGTTTAAATGCAAACTGGCAGGTGAGATTGATAATTTCACCCCTGCAAAGTTTCTGGGACAGAAAGGATTGCGGGACCTCGAGAGAACTTCAAGATTGCTTTGTTCTGCGGCAAAATTGGCGATTGAGGATGCAGGCCTCAGCATTAACCATGAAAATACTGATGACATCGGGGTCTGTACAGGAACTACCCTGTCATCTTTATGGAATTTTGCCCAATTTGATAAAGAGACAATTCAGGAAGGCCCTCTTTTTACAAATGTTGCACTTTTCCCTGGAACGGTAATGAACGCGGCCTCCAGTCAGGTATCAATCCGGTTTAATATCCAGGGATTTAATACGACAATCTCTAACGGCTACAGTTCAAGCATAGATGCATTAAAATACGCAATTGATTTTATCAAGCTCAGACGGATCAAGGCAGTGTTAGTAGGCGGAGTCGAAAGTCTTTCTCTGGTAAATTACAGCGGTTTCTATCGCCTGGGTTTTTTTGCCGGCATAAATGGAGAAGAACTGTCCTGTCCGTTTGACAAAAGGAGAAACGGGATCATCCTGGGCGAAGGGGCAGCTGTTGTCATAATCGAAGATGAGGAATACGCCCGCAGCAGGAATGCGAAAATCTATGCGGAGGTGAACGGGATCGGGAACTGTTTTGAGGCGTATAAAATGGGTAAATATCATCCCGGGGCCAATGGTTTAAAGGAAAGTATCAGGGAGGCCCTCAGGACTTCCGAGATCGGGGTATCGGACATCGACTATATCAGCGCTTCCGCAAATTCAGTCCCGGAACAGGACAGATTAGAGACAATGGCGATTAAAAGTGTTTTCGGCAGATATGCGTATAACATCCCTGTCAGTTCCATTAAATCCATGATAGGCGAGACATTTAGCGCCGGGGGCATGTTTCAGATTGCCGCAACTATAGGCAGCATGTACAAAAATTTTATCCCCCCCACGATTAACTATGAAATGAATGATAAAGATTGTGATCTCGATTATGTGGCCAATAAATCGCGTCTGACAAGGATCAATAATGTATTGATCAACAACTATGGCCCCGGAGGAAGTAATGCAGCATTTATTTTATCGAAATGGCATTGAGGAGGACTATTTGTGAGCAACAACTACGAAGAAGAAATAAGGAACATGGTTTCGGAAATTCTTGAAATCCCGATTGATAAACTTACGCCTGATGCGGACTTTTTCAGAGATTTAAACATTGATTCATTAAAGGCCATTGAAATTGTCGCGGCATTTGAGAAAAAGTACAGGATTATCATTCCTGAACAGGACATTCCAAAAATCAGGAATCTCAGGCAGGTTGTCGAATATACGGCCCCATTAAATAAAGAACCACTTTCATGATATGGGACAAGATAAAGATCAAGGCTGTCTTGCCTCATCGGGAACCTTTTCTTTTTATTGACGAAGTAATTGAAATTGAAGGCACTCAACGGGTGGTAGCGATAAAAATTTTAAGGGACAGTGAAAGCTATTTTAAAGGCCACTTCCCTGGCAATCCCATGATGCCGGGAGTGTTGATCATCGAGGCAATGGCGCAGGCTTCAGTAATTCTTTTTTCGATTGACAGACCTGCGGTAGCGGCAGAACACCCTGATTACTATTTAGGGAAGGTCAAGTCGGAATTTATGTCCCCGGCTTATCCGGGCGATAAATTAATTATAGAATCAAAGAAGGTGAAATTCCTTGATAATGCTGCGATTACGGATGCTGTCGTGAAAGTAGATGACAGAGTAATAGCAAAAGCGAACCTTATATTCAGTATTCAAAAGAAATGAATAACGTGATCATAGACTGCTGCAGTATGTTTGTGGATATTGAATATTGTTTGTATCATGATTGTCTCACGGCATGAAACCAATCAATGTCCAGAAACGCAGGGTTGTCGTTACCGGTTTAGGCGTAGTGTCGTCAGTAGGGATCGGCAAGGATGAATTCTGGAAGGCAATAATCAGCGGTACATCCGGTATCAGCAGGGTTTCATCTTTTGACACAAAAGAATACAGATGTCATCATGCCGGGGAGATAAAAAATTTCCAACCCGAAGCGTTTATCAATAGACGGAAACTTCCATATCTGGGACGGACTTCACAACTGTCCATCGCTGCTGCAGCATTGGCATTAAAGGATGCCAAATTCCCCCTGTCTAAAATTAACGGCCAAAAAACCGGAATATTTATTGGGACCACAATGGGCGAAAAACTGATCGAAGAAGTTGTAGATGAGTGGGTAATGAAAGGCAGTTATGATCTGAGTAAAACAAATATAGCCCAATCCTCGGCCAATAACATACCTGCTAATATCGCAATGTTCTTTAAGATTGACGGTCCTAATTATATGATCCCGACAGCCTGCGCTGCCGGCAACTATGCCGTGGGGTACGGATTTGATTTCATTAAAAGGGGCGATCTGGACTTCGCGATAGTGGGCGGAGCTGACGCGTTTTCCAAGCTTGCATTTACGGGTTTTCATCGCGTCTATGCAATGGCCCCCGAGAAGTGTCAGCCTTTTGATAAAAACAGGAAAGGGATGCTCGTGGGTGAAGGAGCGGCGGTCCTTTTTCTGGAGTCTCTGGAGTCAGCGCTGAGCAGGAATGTGGAAATATACGCGGAGATACCGGGTTACGGCATCAGTTGTGATGCCTATCATATGACCGCATCAAAGGCTGACGGCATAGAAAAGGCGATACTGAAGGCGCTGAAATATACACGTACTAATAAGGATGATGTTGATTATATAAATGCTCACGGGACCGGCACACAGGGCAATGATAAAACCGAGTGCTCTGCAATAAAAAGTGTTTTCAAGGACAGATATGAGTACATCCCTGTCAGTTCGATAAAATCGATGCTTGGCCATCCTATGGGCGCTGCGTCTGCAATTGAGGCGCTTGCCTGCTGTCTTACTGTCAAAGAAAACATTATTCCCCCTACAATAAATTTTGAGACCCCGGACCCGAATTGCAGTGTGGATTGTGTGCCCAACAAGGCAAAAGTAAAGAAAGTGAATATAGCATTGAATAATGCATTTGCCTTCGGCGGGAATAACTCCTGCCTGGTTGTCAAGAAGTTTAAGGAACAGTAAATAAGTTATGAAACAAAATAGAGTTGTAGTTACAGGCATCGGCCCCATAGCTTCAGCAGGAATCGGGAAGGACGCGTTCTGGCAGGGCATCATTGAACAGCGGACCGGGTTAAGTTCAAGGGAATTTAACATCGATGGGGCATCCTGGGAGAGTTTCCCGGTGCATAGCGTAAAAGATTTTGACTTCGGAAAATTTCAGGTAGATGAATTCGCCATGGCCTATATGAAGGACTGGAAACAGGAAGAGCCGCCGGTAGATTTGAATTACCTCATGGCTGCAGTCGCGTTGTCCCTGGAAGACAGCGGGCTCGGATACGGTACAGAAGATAATGGTCTCAGCCTTGTTTTGACCCATGAAAATATGGGCCTCATGCCGTTTCTCCTGAAGCTCAGTCAGGTATCATACGATGCCCTGAAATCCGATATCGGCGCAAATTTATCCAGGAAGGAATTTTATGAAAAGCTGTACCGTGACTGTCTGAAAAGCGGTTATGATGTGCAGACTTTTATGACGCTGTTTCATGTGGCCAAGGCTTTTAATATCCATAATTACTCACTGTTCACAAACAATGCCTGCGCATCAGGGCTTTATGCCCTGGAATCTGCCGCACAGATGATAAAATGCAATCAGAGTTCCGCAGTTGTTGTGGCTGCCTCGGAGTACACGGAAATATATAAGTATCTCTGGTTCAGAGATATCGGCCTTTATTCCCGGGATGGAAAGATCAGACCATTTTGTAAAGACAGTAACGGTCTTGTCTTTGGCGACGGTGGAGTGGGTCTAGTTTTAGAGGCACTCGAACATGCTGAAAAGAGAAATGCTCATATATATGCAGAGTACCTGGGGGGAGGGTTCCACCTTGAAGGGTGGAAAGTAACGACCCCTCAAATCGGGAGCGATTCATATCAAAAGGCGATATTGAAAGCCATATCTCAAAGCAAAATCAATAAAGAAGAAATTGAAATGCTGTGTCCTCATGGAGTGGGTTCTCAATCTATTGATCATTATGAAGCAAAGGCAATAACGGATATCTTTGGATTAAATCCCGCAAAGCCCCTTATTACGGCATTTAAGCCGTATGTAGGTCATAACCTTGGGGGGAGCGCCTTATTGGAAACTGCAATTCTTCTGCTGTCGCTCGAACACAAAACAGTGTTGCCTACTCTTAATTGTGAGAACGTTAATCCCGCTTTCAATATATCTCCGGTCAAAGAGAAAATTGAAACTGAAGTGAATATGGCAATGAAAACATGCTGTGCCTTTGCAGGCTATAATTCAGCAGCGGTATTCAAGAGGTTACACTGATATGGCACAACAGTATGATTATGACGCAATAATTATAGGAGCCGGAATAAGCGGTCTCGTTTGCGGATGCTATTTGGCAAAGGGCGGGATGAAGGTTTTAATTGTTGAGAAAAACGCAAAACCGGGAGGGTACTGCACGTCATTTAAACGCGGGGGCTTTCAATTTGATGCATGCGTTCATTCACTGGGAAGTCTGAGAAATGGCGGCAACGTAAGGACTATTCTGAAAGAACTGGATATCGAGAAACGATTAAAGATCACAAGACATGACCCATCGGATATAATTATTGCTCCGGATTTTACGATTCATTACTGGAACGATTTGGATAAGACGGTCCGTGAATTTCAGGATATTTTCCCTGCTGAGTCAGAGAGTATCAGGACGTTTTTTGATTATATCCGGAGCTGTGAAGGTATTTCTCTGATGTCATTGAAATCCATTACATTTCAGATTTTGCTCGACAGGTATTTTAAAGACAATAGATTGAAAGCGGTCCTTTCGCTGCCTGTATTGGGTAATGCCGGTTTGCCGCCGTCTAAAATATCGTCTGTTACCGCAGTTCTTATTTATAAGGAATTTATGTTTGACGGAGGGTATTGTCCGGACGGCTCTGTTCAGGCCCTGGCGGACATCCTTGCTGCACGGTTTGGAGAGTTTGGCGGCGACATATTGTTTTCCTGTGCTGCAAACAGAATCAAAGTAAGTGACGGAAAGGTACAGGGAGTTGAAACAGTAACAAATGATGCCTTCTCATCTAAGTATTTAATTTCCAATAGTGATGCTGCGTATGCGTATGTATCGCTCATTGGGGAGGAGGTGTCAGGTCAAAAAATAATGAGCTTGTTAAATGAAATGGAACCTTCCCTGTCAGCGTTCATCTTGTATTTGGGAACAGACGGCAAGCTTGAAAATGTCTGCAAAGATTCAGTCGTATGGTTTATGCCGCATTATGATATAGATAATATTTACAATTTAACCATACAGGGGAAAGTCGATGAACTGGACTGGTTCCTGGCCCGGTTATCGTCTAATGATAGTCTATTTATGTTCGTTAATGTGCCGTTTATTAATGAAGCATACTGGCAAGCCAACAAAAAAAGGTTGATTGATGTTTATATAAATAAGATGGAACGTTTGATCCCGGATTTGTCGCGTCATGTAACATTTAAAGATGCCGCGACACCCATGACCTTAAATAAATGGACATCTAATCATAAAGGAGCGGCTTATGGGTGGGCCAAGACCCCTTCGCAGTTTGCTGTATCAGGTTTTACACAAAATACAGGTATAGAGAATTTTTATCTGACGGGTCATTGGACCACTTTATATCAGGGAGTAGGGGGAGTTGCATACCTGGGACGGGACACATCAAATAAAATATTAGAGAAGGAAACCATTCGTTGAACTTATTTGCATTTGCGGGCGCAGTACTTGGGACGACCTGTTTGTCATTGGCCTTGCTTGTCGTGTTGTATGGGAAAACAACACTGCATCGTGTTTGGGCCCTGTTCAATTTATCAGTGGCAATATGGGGCGCCGGGGCTTTTTTTATCGGAATCTCTACTACACCTTCATCGGCAATAATCAGCTGGAAACTCGCTCACGTAGGCGGTATTTTTATTCCTGTATGTTTTTTCCATACGATTTGCGTGTTTTGTGAAATTGATACTAAGCGAAAGCGGGCCATTCAATTCGCATATTTACAGGGATTTTTTTTCCTCTTCATGAATTTTACCGACTTTTTTATAACTAAGGTAAGGTTTGCCTTTAATTCTCTTTATTATAATCAGGCTGCCGGCGTATCTTATCCGGTTTTTTTCATAATTTGGGTGGGCCTGGTTGTTTGGGGACATTATGAATTGATTAAATATTATAGGAAAAGCAGTGGTATCAAGAGACATCAAAGTATATATTTTTTTATTGGAATGCTATTAGGCTTTGCAGGAGGCAGCACCAACTTTTTTCCCATGTTCGGAATCGATATATATCCATTCGGTAATTTCACGATACCGATATATTGCCTTATTTCGACTTACGCTATCCTCCGTTATCGACTCATGGACATAAATTTTGTGTTTCGAAAGAGTATGGTGTATTCAATATCCGCCGGAATATTGACCAGTCTGTTTGTAGTCCTGGTTGTTAGTATGACAAAATTTTTGTCCAGCATAGCCGGCGTAAAATCATTTGCCGTGACTGTCGTTGCAGCGCTCATCATCGCCTTTCTTTTTAACCCGCTCAAGAACAAAATACAGTCATTTATCGACAAGAGCTTTTATAAAAAAAATTACGATTATTATCCTACAATACGGAAGATAAGCCGCGAGCTTACTTCAATTTTCGATCTTGATGATTTATTTAAATATGTCGGAAACGCAATCGTATCGACTCTTGGACTGACAAATATATATGTCCTGCATGCTGTGCCGGGCAGTGGTTATGAAATCGTATATTCTCAGTCGAATAAAAAAGACCAGGATGAAAAAGACAAGAATGATCATTCTGAAAATGATGAAGAAATGAAAATACAGATAAATTCCGAGGTGGTTAAATTTTACCGAAAATCTGAAGATGTCCTCGTTAAGGATGAACTCCCGGCACATGAGAAACAGCTCGGACAGGAAATCATTGAACGTATAAAGAGCGATCTTGAGCCATTTCATGGTGAAGTAGTAGTCCCGGTATTTAATGACACGAAACTTGTACTTTTATTGGTCCTTGGTGAAAAACTGTCCGGAGACATGTTTACAAATGATGACATCAATTTGCTCGGCATTATCTCCAACCAGTTTGCTGTCTCGATAAAAAATGCCCAATTATATAAGGACAAAGTCCATTCTGAAAGACTTGCGTCAATAGGAATGATGTCGGCGACTTTTGCTCACGAAATAAGAAATCCTTTGACATCTCTTAAAACATTTGCCCAGTTGATGCCGGAAAAATACAACGATGAGGAGTTCAGGGTCTCTTTTTCCAAGATAGTTGAAGGTGAAATTGAAAGAATAGACGGACTTATTAACGACCTCCTGGATTATTCTACAGAGAAGAAATCGTCCCGTTCCAACAATTTCAATCTTGTGTCGCTCGTAGATGAGACAGTTGATTATGTGAAGGGGAAACTCGACTTTGAAAAAAAGAAAATAACTATAGAAAAATATTACGGTATCAGCGTGATAGAGATGTCGGGTGATGCTACAAACCTGAAACAGGCATTTATCAACTTAATTACAAACGGATGTCAGGCCATGTATGGAGAAGGCATGCTGAAAGTTCAAATTAATCCTGACGGTGACTACGTGGATATAGCTATAACCGACACCGGGGAGGGGATCCACCCGGACGATATATCAAAGATATTCGACCCTTTTGTCACGACAAAGGAGATGGGAATAGGCCTGGGACTGGCCATAAGCAAGAGGATTGTGGAAGACCATAAAGGCAGCATAAAAGTGAAAAGTCAGTTATTAAAAGGCACAACATTTACAATTTCTTTGCCTGTACAGAATTGATGAATATATATATAATAATATAGTTTTTATCCTGAAGAGACGGCTGTTCAATAACTCATTATCCGGACGAACATATAAAAATGGAACTACTGGCTTTATTAAGTGACAGCGATGATGTGATTATTCCTAATGTCAAAAAAGCCCTCCATCAATTCACGGTTTATCCCCTCAAAACACTGGAAGAACTCGAAGAATTATACGGTAATATCCCTCTGAACCTTATTCTTATCGACACTGATTCCCATAAGCTGTTTTCTCTCAGAGACTTCCTGAACAGGCTTGATGAAAACAGGGTAGTGCTTATTGCCCCCGAGAAGCCTGATAAATATGAAATGGACAATCTGCCGAATAGTATTTTTGATTGTGTCGAGGCCGGAACAGTCATGAATGACCTGCCGGTTGTAGTGAGACGCGCGCTTGAACGGCAGAGGTTTGAGAATGAATTAAGGATGTTAAAACAGTCGCGGGATGTCGCAAGTACGGCGCAGGTGCAGGTCCTTAACAGGGGGGAGGCCGAGAGTTCCCCTGTCCGCTATGATTCCGTTCCTGCGGGAAGGTATATTCACGAAAAGGTCATAGTGAATTTTGCAAGGATGCTGACAGTGAGTTTTGATATGCACAAGCTTCTGGACCATTTTATAGATTCTGTCATGGAAATAGCCCGCGTATGCAAGATGTCAGTGATGCTTAAAGACAAGACAGGGTTTCACGTAAGGGCCCAATACGGGCTCGATCCATATATCGCTGACAACATTAAGCTCGGCAAGGACAGCGCCCTTGCGTCCTGGCTGGCAAAGACGGGGCGGATACTGAACAAACCGGTGAGTTTTGTAGATTCTTCTTCAGTAAGTATTGCCGGCGAAATGGGGGCATTGCAGTGTCTGATTTCATTCCCAATGATTTACAAGGGGAAGCTGATTGGAATTTTTAATATGGACAACAAAGTTACTGAAGAGCCTTTTTACAGGGAAGAATTAGAGATAATTTATGTATTGTGCAATTACCTCGCTGCCGCGGTTAAGGATGTGGACCTCTATCATCAGATGTGGTATCAGAAGGAATTTACGAACAAGGTCCTTTCAAGCATGAGCAGTGGAATGATAGCTATAGACAGGGATGAAAAAATAACCATATTTAATCAGCAGGCATCAGAGATCCTGAATTTTGATCCTGCCCATATTGTCGGCAGCGATCTGAGGGAGCTCCCGTCTCCATTGGGGGACATCCTGTATGAAACAATGGTAACCGGGAAGACATACAAACGTTTTGAAGTGATTATAAATCCTTCCAGGCTGCCGCTCGGGATAAACAGCTACAGGCTCATTGATGAACAGCAGAACCCCATCGGGGCCGGCATTGTATTTTCCGATCTTTCCGACTCCAAGAAACTGGAGGAGCAGCGCAATAAGGCCGAAAAACTCAAGGCTGTAAATGACCTTATGGCAAAAATAGCCCATGAAGTCAGAAATCCCCTTACATCCATCCAGACGTTTACACAACTGCTCAATGAAAAATACTCTGATGATGACCTGAATAAATTCTATATCTCGACGGTAAGCCAGTCAATAAGAATGCTTGACAGTTTAATCGACAAACTGGTGACCTTCTCGAGTTCCCAGAATTATAATTTTGAAAAAGTAAATATAAATGATTTCATGAATGAAGCTGCGGCCTTTATTTCAAAAAATATCCCCGAGACCCACAAGTTTTCCAAACAATTGACCGATAAGACCATGTATATCAACATTGACAGGAAGAATTTAATAAAGTCCGTCTATTATCTCGTGCTCGGCATTATTGACAGGACGCCTGACGGCACATTTATCACAATGAATACGAATGCAGTGGCACAGGAGGTCCCTTCAGTTGAGATAGCCATCTCGTTTGCAGGGGATGAACTGATCGGGGAGGGGAAACAGGATTTGATGAAACCTCTTCTGGATATTAAACATCTCGGGACCGAACTGAATATTCCCATAAGCCACAAAATTATCGAAGGACACGGTGGAAGTCTGGATGTGAAAAGCGGGGACGGTATAAATGCCTTCATAGTTAAATTGCCGATTCTGGAGAGAAGGAGCTCTATTATTTCGATTGAGGGAGGTCGCATTAGTGGATAGCATAGAACGTATTCTCGTAATTGATGATGAGCTTGCGCCCAGGGAATCTATCCGGATGGTTTTAAAAGACAAATACAGGGTATCAACAGCTTCCGGGGCTTTTGAAGGAATTGATATGATGCTCCAGGACCCTTATGACCTCATAGTGATGGACATAAAGATGCCGAAGATGGACGGCATCACGGCTTTACAGGAAATCAAGAAGAAACATCCTGATACTGAAGTTATACTGTTAACGGCATACGCGAGTCTTGAAACGGCCAGGGACGCCATACGCTTCGGCGCATTTGATTATCTGATTAAACCTTTTGACAAGGACGATGTTTTACTGGTTGTAGAAAAAGGCCTGAAGAAAAGGCGCGCCAATACCGGCTTAAAACTGGAAAGGGACATATTGCTGGACAGGGCCTCATATCTTGAAGATCAGGTAATAAAGGCCAGGAGCAATATCATGACCTGTTATGAGGGGACGGTGAATGCCCTTATTCTTACTATAGACGCAAAAGACCATTATACACACAACCACTCCAACCGGGTGGCAAAGCTTTCTTCTTCTATCGCCGGGGCGCTGGGGATCCCCGCCAAGACGATAAAAGAGATAGAAAATGCGGCTGCAATTCATGATATCGGAAAGATCGGGATAGAAGAGAATATCCTCAGGAAAAACGGGAAGCTTACGCTGGATGAATATACGGAAATAAAAAAACATCCCGCGATAGGCGCCAGGATCGTCCAGTCGGTGCCGTTTCTTGAAGACGCGATCCCTGTTATCCTTCACCACCATGAACGGTATGATGGAATGGGTTATCCCGGGGGACTTAAAGGCGAGCAGATACCATTGTCCGCGAGAATAGTTGTGGTTGCGGACGCAATCGATGCAATGATGAGTGCAAGGCCATACAGAGACGCTCTCACAATGGGTAAGGTTGAGAGCGAATTAAGAGAAAATACAGACAAACAGTTTGATCCGGAGATTGTGGATATTATATTAAAGGGTAATGTGTCCTGCTGTAGGGGCGGCGTCTTCCCGCCCACCAATAACCATCAATAAGGGCGGGAAGACCCCACCCCTGCATTCATTTCAACCCCAGCACATCCTGCATATCATAAAGCCCGGGGGTCTGTTTATAGACCCATTGAGCGGCCTTAAGTGCTCCTCTTGCAAAAGTGTCCCTGCTCGATGCCTTGTGGGTTATCTCTATTCTTTCTCCCAGGCCCCCGAACAGCACCGTGTGTTCACCCACAATATCGCCGGCACGCACTGTCTGAATGCCGATCTCTTTTTTAGTGCGTTCACCGATGAGGCCGTGCCTGGCATAAACAGCGGTGTCTTCCAGGTTTCTGTTAAGCGCCGAGGCCAGGACCTGGGCCATTTTCATGGCAGTGCCGGATGGCGCGTCTTTTTTCAGCCTGTGATGGGCTTCCACTATCTCAACATCATAGTCATCACCGGTGACTTTTGCGATGTCTTCGAGGACCTTTAGAAGAAGGTTTACCCCAACACTCATGTTAGGAGCAAAAACGCATGGAGTGCCTTGCGCGTACAGCTTTATAAATTCCACTTCGTCCTTGCTGAACCCGGTCGTGCCTATGACTACCGGCACAGGTTTGCCGGAGAGTGATTTCAGACATTCGATTGTCGCTGAGGGAGATGAGAAGTCAACCAGCACATCGCCTTTTCCAAGGACTGTTTTTACATCATCCGTAATGGCGACCCCTGTTGTCCCCAGGCCGATGACAGTGCCGATATCTTTTCCCAGATGTGTATGTCCCTTACGTTCCAAGGCCCCCGTAAGTTTAATGTCAGTAATATCCCTTGAAAGTGTTATAATGCGGCTTCCCATTTTGCCCGAGGCCCCTGATACGATTAAGTTAATCATTATTTGTCTCCTTTTCCGAAGGCCCCCGGCCTGACTCATCTTCAAGCCTGCCTTCGATTTTATATTCTTCTGATGCCCAGGACCCGAGATCAATAAGTTTACAGCGTTCAGAACAAAACGGTCTGTAGGGATTGTCCTGCCAGTCAGTCTTTTGTTTGCAGATGGGGCACTTGATTTTCATGTAAATTATGGTTCTTGCCGGACTTGACCCGTTTCAAGAATTGTTAATATTGGATTATACTTCCATCGTTCCTTCAAATACAGTTACCGCCGGGCCCGTCATATAGACATGATTGTCTTTTTCCGACCAGTCAATGAGGAGCCTGCCGCCGGGCAGGTGGACATGCACTTTTCTTCCGGTCATTCCCAACAGCGCCGACGCGACCGCAGATGCGCAAGCCCCTGTGCCGCAGGCCATTGTTTCACCTGCACCTCTTTCCCATACCCTCATTTTAATATTGCCTCTGCCCTGCGGTTGAACGAACTCTACATTGGTCCTTTTAGGGAAAAGTTTATAGTTCTCTATCACGGGCCCGATATTGTTCAGTTGGACCGCATCAACATCTTTAACTACAATGACCGCATGAGGATTGCCCATTGAAACGCAGGTAATCTTATAATTCATCTTTCCTGCTTTAAGAGGATACCGGATAACCTTGCCGTCCCTTAAATGGTCCTGCACTGTTTTTGATACTACAGGTATCTGTGCCGGTTCAAATACAGGCTCTCCCATATCAATCCTGAAGAGATTGCCTGATTTATATATATACTTAATCCCGGCCAAAGTTTCGATGGCAAGGGATTCGATGGACTGGCAATATTTCTTTGCAATGGCGCTGTCGTTACATTGAATTATATTGTCCCATATATATTTGCCCAGACATCGTATCCCGTTTCCGCACATTTCGACTTCGGAACCGTCGGCATTGAATGTCCGCATCCTGAAATCTGCGGTTTTTGAATGGCCTAAAAGAAGCAGCTGGTCCGCGCCGATTCCAAATCTGCGGTTGCAGAGTTTTTCCGAAAGGCGGGAGACACTTTTTAATTTCGCGTCCCTGTCGTCAATGACTATAAAGTCATTGCCGAGGGCATGCATTTTTGTAAAATCAAGTTTCATGATTTCCTTTGCAACTTTAAAAATTCGGGTATCTTTGATCCTCTTGCCAGGTCACTATATGTTTCCCTTTCACGCACGACAAAGAACTCATTGCCCCTGACAAGGACTTCAGCTACCCTTGGCCTGCTGTTATAATTTGAACTCATCGTAAATCCATAGGCGCCGGCGCTCATGACAGCGAGTAAATCTCCCCTGGACGCTTTGTTCAGCTCACGGTTTTTTGCCAGGAAATCTCCGGATTCACATATCGGCCCGACAAGGTCCGAGACGACCTTTCTGCGGCTGCTTTTTTTCACTGGAAGCACATTGTGATACGCGTCATAAAGACTCGGCCTTATGAGATCGTTCATCCCGCCATCGACAATGACGAACTCCTTCTGGGGATGTTTCTTTATATAAAGGACCTTTGTCACAAGTATCCCGGCATTGCCTGATATTGATCTGCCCGGCTCCAGTATAAGATTGAAATTGCCGTCTTTCAGGAGAGGCATTATGGCCTTTGACAATTCTGAAGGATGGGGCGGATGCTCATTCCTGTATGGAATTCCGAGGCCCCCACCCATATCGATGTAGTCAATAGAGATTCCATGCGACTTCAATGTCCTGGCAAGTGATATGACTTTCTGCAGCGCATCGACAAAGGGCCTTATAGTAGTTATCTGGGAACCTATATGTTTGTGTATTCCGAGGATATTCAGGTGCGGCAGTTTCCGCGCGAGTTTGTAATGCTCCAGCGCTTCCTCAATAGGGATACCGAACTTGCTTTCTTTCAGTCCCGTTGAAATATAGGGGTGCGTTTCAGGATCGATGTCAGGATTGACCCTGAGCGCAACCGGGGCCTTTTTCTTCAACTGTCCGGCAATTTCATTAATAACCAGCATCTCATCAGATGACTCGATATTAAACATGAGAATTCCGGCTTTCAGGGCCTGGACAATTTCCCGTTCGGTTTTCCCTACACCCGCATATACAATTTTTTTAGGCGGCATGCCCGCCTTCAGGGCCAGGTGAAGCTCACCCCCTGAAACAACATCCGCGCCGCAGCCGTTATTGGCGAGAAGTCTCAGGACCGCAAGATTTGAATTGGCCTTAAGCGCGAAGCATATGGTGTGGGGCTGCCCGTCAAAGGCGTCCCTGTACGCATTGAAATGTCTGAGGAAAGTGTTATGACTGTAGATATAAACCGGCGTCCCGACTGCCTCCGCTATCTTTCTGACCGGAACATCTTCAGCATATAATTCGGAATTTTTATACTTGAAATCGTGCATAGTTTAAATTGTTGAATTATTATTCATGTTTATTTTGCGAATTTCTATTATATATATTTATTCAGAGAATTTCATGAGAGCTTAAATTAATAAATATGATTCCGGTATAATGGAACTGCCTATGGAAATCATACAAAAAGTACGGGAAACGATTCAAAAGTATTCCATGCTCTCTGACAGGGACCATGTGCTGGTCGGCCTGTCCGGCGGGCCTGATTCCGTTTGCCTTGCGGTTATTTTAGACAAACTCAGGGAGGATTACAATCTTTCATTGAGTGCGGTATATGTTGATCATTCTTTGAGGCCTGAAGAAGTTAAAAAGGAACTGGAATTCTGTGAGGGCCTCTGTGCGCAGCTCCGGATAAATTTTCACGTCAGAAAGATTGAAGTGAAGAAGTATGCCGGCATAAATCTTCAGGAGGCGGCAAGGGAACTCCGGCATGGCGCCTGCGAGGAAGTCTCACGCAGCATTAATGCAGGCAGGATCGCCCTCGGTCATAATGCCGACGATCAGGCTGAAACTGTCCTGATGAGGCTTTTCAGGGGTTCGGGCAGAAAAGGTTTGACCGGCATCCCGCCTGTGAGAAAGAATATCATCAGACCGCTTATTGAAATTGAGAGGACTGAAATTGAGGAATTCCTTGCAGGGGCAATTCATGCCTGTGCCCTTCAGGGTAAATTGCCCCTGCATGAAGGCCAACCGTTTATGGTTGACACATCTAATCTCAGGGAAGATTACTTAAGAAACTGGATAAGGCTTTCTTTGATGAAAGAGATCAGGGGAAAAAATCCGGCGGTAGTGCATGACATATGCAGGACAGCCGGCATTTTAAGGGAAGAAGAGGAATACCTTGAGGTGATCGTGACCAAGACCCTTATGAGGCTCATAAGCAGAAAAAGCGAAAGTTCCATCGAGTTGTTCCTTACACCCCTTGAGAAAATTGAAATACCTATATTGAGACGTGTCCTGAGAAGGGCGCTTGATGCGACCAGCGGGCTCAGGGGAATAACGTTTGCGCATATTGAAGATATAATCAGTTTACTGAAAAAGGGAAGGGCGGGAGACAGCATTAATCTTCCCGAAGATGTCAGGGTAGTCAGGGAATATTCCATCCTGAAGATAACTTCGGACAAGCCCCCGGCGCTTTCAGAATACGAAATGCATCCTCCGTGCGAGATCAGGGTGAAGGAAGCCGGCCTGATACTGAAGGCCTCTTTTGAAGAAAACGGCGGAGACCCCGGCGATGGTAAGGCCTCGGTCCTTTTAGACGCCGGCATGATGAAGTTCCCTCTCAAGATCAGGGCCAGGGCGGCCGGAGATTTTTTCTATCCCATGGGCTTTGGAAAAAAGAAGAAGCTCCAGGATTTTTTTGTCGATGAAAAAGTACCGAGGGAAGAGCGGGACAGGACTCCAATTGTTGTCTCCGGAAATGATATTATATGCGTTGCAGGTTTTCGGGCGGATGACAGATTCAGGGTGACCGCGCAGTCGGAAAAATTATTGAGACTTATTATATCAAAGGCAAATTAGCAGGCATGTTTCAGAAATTACGTGATTTCATATTTTGCGGAAGGGTCAGGGATTGGGGAAATACCGATTCATATCGCTGGTCCGTTTTTGTCATCTTCCTTCTCCTGCTGCCGGTATTTTTCGGCCGTCTGGGCGAAAATACGCTCCTCAAAACAGACGAGTTATTGCACGCTGCAATGGCGACCGATATACTTAAAACCGGCGACTGGTTTACAATGCATTATAATGGTGAGCCGAGCTGGCTTAAGCCCCCGCTTTACTTCTGGGTGGAGGCCATATTTTTCAGGATATTCGGACAGTCCGAATTCTGGGCCCGCTTCCCGTCTGCCCTTGCAGGATACGCAACGCTATTTCTCATTTATTCAATCGGAAGCAGGCTGTATAACAGAAAGACCGGCTTTATGAGCATGGTCGTGCTCGCAACGTCTTTTTTCTTTCTGAAGTATTCCAGGCGCGCCATGCTTGACGTCCCCGTTGCCTTTGCCACGACCCTTGGCATTTATGCCCTTGTTCGCGGCGAAAAAGAGAAACGCTATGATCTGCTGTTCGGCCTGGCCGTTGCGATCGGTTACTATATAAAGGCCATTCAGGGGCTCTATGTCGGTGTGATCGGCCCCCTCTATTTAATCATCTCCGGGCAGTGGAAAAGACTGATAAGGCCCACCATGCTGGCCTCCTATGCAGCCGCCGCCGCACTGCTGGCAGCCTGGATCTGGCCGCAGATTTCGGCCTATGGAGCAACATTTATATATTCTCAATCCGGTATTTCCCCGGTAATCCACCGGGGGGCCGTGCAGGGACTGCACATGCCTTTTTATGTTCCATTGGCAATACTGTTCCAGGTGTATTGGCCCTGGATACCTGTGAGCGTTTATGGGATATTTCTTCTGATTCGGGAAGGCATAAGAGAGAGGGCCGCATTACTGATATTTACCTGGACAGGGATTATATTACTTTCTCTCATGGTCTCCAGCAGTGTATTTGAAAGATATATGCTTACAGTGGTCCCCGCGCTTTCCCTGTGCGGCGGGATAGCGCTGTCCAGATGGATTGAGGACGATAAATTCTGTGAATTCAGTCGTGTGGTAACGGTTGTTGTAATATTTTTTGTTCTGCTGGGGACCTGTACTCCCATTGCACTGGATAGAAGGGGACACCCCCAGATTGACCTTGTCAAGACGATAAATTATATCATCCCCGAAGATAAGCCGATACTCAATTACAGGGGGCTTGACTGGGCCACGATGCAGGGACTTAGTTTTTATGCGGGCCGTTATCTCGACAAACAGATTAATTCCGTGGAAGACCTCGCAAGGGAACGCAGAGAGAGGGAGGGAGAATTATACTGCATTGTCTCAAGTGAAGATTTCCCGGATATAGACAATTCTCCTTTGAAAGACCATGTCCGTTTTATGGTTAAAACAGGTCCGTACGGCAGAAGCCGTATCCGGTATTTTCTTGTTGAGATATTGCCCGTAACCGCCATGAATATTCCCCGTGAGGAAAGGACCTGACAGGATGATAAACATATCAGATAAATCACGCCCCAGGATCATAGTCGTAATGCCGGCTTATAACGCGGAAGCAACTCTTGAGAATACTTATAAAGATATACCTGAAGGCGCTGTGGATGAAGTTATTCTTACGGATGACTGCAGTAAAGACAGGACAGTTGAAATTGCGAACAAATTAGGGATCACGGTTTACACCCATGAAAAGAACCTGGGTTATGGCGGCAATCAGAAAACCTGCTATGAAGCCGCATTGAAAAAGGGCGCGGACATAGTTGTAATGATCCATCCGGATTATCAGTATGATCCCCGCGTAATACCTTTTGCCGCAGGCTTTATTATGACCGGTATTTGCGATGTCGTCTTAGGCTCACGAATCAGGACGAGGGAAGAAACCCTTGAAGGAGGAATGCCGGTTTATAAATACATCAGCAACCGCTTTCTGACGCTTATTGAAAATATTGTTTTAGGACAGAATATCGGCGACTTCCACACCGGGTTCCGGGTTTATAGAAGGGAAGTGCTGGAAACCATCAATTACAAACACAACTCGAATGACTTCATCTTCGATACCGAATTTCTGGCCCAGTCTGTTTATCATAAGTTCCGCATAGGAGACATACCGATTCCTACGCGATACTTCCCCGAGGCGTCATCTATTAATTTAAAGAGGAGCATTACATACGGGCTGCAGACTCTTCTCGTCATGGTAAAGTTCATACTTCAAAAGACGGGACTTGTTAATTTCATAATCTTTGAAAGATCGAAACAGGGAGGACACATTGACAGATAAAATCAGAGTACGCTTTGCGCCGAGTCCCACCGGACATCTGCATATTGGAGGGGCCAGGACCGCCCTGTTTAACTGGTTATACGCAAGACATAGCAACGGGACATTCATCTTGAGAATTGAAGACACGGACACGACCCGTTCCACCGATGAATATATCGAAGCAATCATCGAGGGTATGAAATGGCTCGGCCTTGACTGGGACGAAGGGCCTTTCAGGCAGACCGACAGGTTTGATGTCTACAGGAGTTACGCGGACAAACTTGTGAAAGAAGGCAGGGCCTACTATTGTTACTGCTCCCCGGAAGAGCTTGAGGCCAGGCGTAAAGAGTCGATGCTGCAGGGAAGGGCGCTGAAGTATAACGGCAAGTGCAGAGACCTGAAAGTGCCGGTCCCCGGCGTGAACCCGGTAGTCAGATTCAGGATGCCTGCGGAAGGGCAGACCATAGTTGATGACCTTATAAAAGGCATGGTCACATTTGAAAATGAACAACTTGATGATCTTATTATCCTCCGCTCCGACGGCACGCCGACATACAATCTGACAGTTGTCGTGGATGATGTTGATATGAAAATTACGCATGTCATCAGGGGCGACGACCATCTGAACAATACCCCGAAGCAGATACAGTTTTACAGAGCATTTGGATATCCTGTGCCGAAGTTTGCGCATCTGCCGATGATCCTCGGTTCTGACAAGGCAAGGCTTTCCAAAAGACACGGGGCCACGTCAGTGATGGCTTATTATGATATGGGATATCTGCCGGAGGCGCTTGTGAATTACCTTGTGCGGCTCGGCTGGTCTTACGGAGACCAGGAGGTCTTCACTCGCGATGAGCTGATGAAATACTTCTCCTTTGAGAACGTAGGCAAGGCAGCGGCTGTCTTCAACCCGGAAAAGCTCCTGTGGCTTAACAGTCAATATATTATAAATTCTTCAACAGACAAACTTGCCGAACTGGCGCTGCCTTTTCTTGTAAAGAACGGTGTCATAGAAAAAGGGCAGGCCATGGATATGGCCTGGCTGTCAAAGGCTGTCGGCACGCTCAAGGAACGCTCAAAGACTATAGTTGAGCTTGCAAATTCCCTGCGCTATTACATTGCCGAGGAAGTCGAATATAATGAGAAGGCAAAGGAAAAGTTTCTCAATGAAAAGAGCCGGGATCTGCTGGCTGCATTAAGAGACGCCCTATCTTCAATTCCTGAATTCTCTCATCATGAGCTTGAACAGGTGTTTAAATCGCTCGTGGAAAAGCACGGCGTCAAGCTCAAAGACCTTGCTCAGCCCGTCCGCGTTGCAATGACCGGCGGCACGGAGAGTCCGGGGATATTTGAGGTGCTTGAGGTTTTGGGGAAGGAGAAGACGGTTAGAAGGTTGGAGAGGGCGATAAAGGCGATAGGGTAGACTAACTATTTCCACACGCGCTTATCAAGCGTAAATGGCTGCGGCTTTCCGATCTTTATCTTTTTGAAATCAACATGCTTTGGATTAAGCATGAAATTATATTCCTCCGGGATGACCGCTGAAGGGACACGCAGTATCGCAGAGGTCCCTTTTTGCGCCCACTCTGTGCCGATGTCTTTTGTAGAATCCGGGGGAGGCGATACCCTCCAGACCGGGGTAAGACCTTTAAGAAATACTTCTGTTATTGTCAGAGAATCAGGGATATCTACCGGAATTGCAAACAGGGATTTGCTCAGCTCTATATCGTTTCTTGTGAAATGAACATACAGCTCTAGTGCCGCCAATGACAGGGATTCACTCACATAGACGACAGAAGTGCCGGGGTGATTCCACCGGCCGCCGCCAAGTCGCGCTCCGTCTCCAGTAAAGGCGTCCGGTAAACGTTTCTTCCGAACGATACGCCATGCCCTTGTCACGAAATGACACCGTAGTCAATACGGACCAGCAGTTCTTCGACCTCGCATGCACCCGCATCAGTTTGAAGCATATCAAACGGGACAAGACCGCCCAGTCCGTACTGGGGGCTTTTGAGCCACTCAAGCGCTTCATCCTTATCTTCAAATACATCCTCGGCAAGGGCGATGATCCTTGCAAAACGGTAGACCCTGTCGCTTTCCACAGGAGAAAGCCTTTCTGCCGAAGCAGGAGCTGTCTTTTCTTTACGGGACCTCTTTGACACAACGCCCGGTTTAGCAGACACTATTACGGTTTTCCTCCTCCGTGCAATTGTACGGGGGCTGACGCCGATGATTCCGGCAATGACTTCATCCGGCAGATTAAACGCATTCTTGATGTAGGATATCACTCCCCACGGGATACCCTTCTTTATCAGGGCGTCGAAGTCAATACGTCTTTCGACTTTCTGTCCGAGTTCTTTTTCACCACCCAAAACCGCGGTCACGGTTGTCATACTCATCACCTCCTTGACATATGTCTTATATTATATTGGACAATTGGCATGCTGTCAACAATGTCAAAAGTAAAGACTTGGATATGAGAGTAAAGAATAAATCCTGATCAAAAGGGTGCGATTTTATCAGATGGTCAGCCACGGCCCTTGTTTCCGCTGTCTTGAGGGGAGTATTGAATCAGGCAGACAACTCATAATATCATCATCTTCTTCTGCTGCCGAAAAGTGAGCCGAGCACCCCTCTGATAATTTGCCTACCGACCTGGCTTCCTATTGCATGGGCCGCGCTCTTTGCCAGCGCGCCGAAAAGCACTTCGGGTTGGGACTTGGGCTCAGCCTTTCTGCCTCTTGCAGAAGGCGCATCCGGCTGTATCTCGGCCTTCTGCGCGACTTTTGCCTTCAGGTGTTCATAGGCTGACTCGCGGTCTGTGACCTGTTCGTAATGACCATATATGACCGACCCCTGGACAATCTGTTTTCGCTCAGCAGGTGTTAACGGTGTGATGCGGCTTGACGGGGGACAGATGAGTGCCCTCTCCACAATCGTCGGCGTGCCTTTTTCATCAAGTAACGAAACGAGTGCCTCGCCTACACCCAGTTCCATGATGGCCTTTGAGGTATCGAGCTTCGGGTTTGTCCGGAAGGTCTCTGCTGCTGATTTCACGGCCTTCTGGTCCCTGGGTGTAAAGGCCCTCAGCGCATGCTGTACCCTGTTGCCAAGCTGCCCGATTACGGTCTCTGGAAGGTCCAGCGGATTTTGTGTAATGAAGTATATGCCTACGCCTTTTGAGCGGATAAGGCGCACAACCTGTTCTATCTTGTCCACAAGCGCCTTCGGTGCATCGTCAAAGAGTAGATGCGCCTCATCAAAGAAGAAGACCAGTTTCGGTTTCTCCGGGTCTCCGGCTTCAGGGAGTTCCTCAAACAGTTCCGACATCATCCAGAGCAGAAAGGTTGAATACAGCTTCGGGGACTGCATCAGTTTATCTGCTGTAATAATATTTATAACGCCTCTGCCCCTTGCATCTGTCTGCATTAGGTCCTCAAGATTCAGCGCGGGCTCTCCAAAGAGCCTGTCCCCGCTCTGTTCTTCAATCGTAAGGAGTCCGCGCTGAATAGCGCCGATGCTCGCTGCGGAGATATTTCCGTACTGCGTCTTGAACTGCGTTGAATTGTCTCCGACAAATTGGGCCATTGAGCGGAGGTCCTTAAGGTCCAGAAGCAGCAGTCCGTTCTCGTCGGCTATTTTAAAAATAATAGAGAGTACGCCGCTCTGCACCTCATTGAGATTTAATAGACGGCTCAGGAGAAGGGGCCCCATTTCAGATATTGTGGTACGGACAGGATGCCCCTGTTCACCGAATACGTCCCAGAAGACAACAGGACATCCTTCAAAGCGGAAGTCCTGCAATTGCAACATCTGTACCCTTTCATTTATTTTGGGATGCTCACTGCCGGGGAAGGCCATGCCTGAAAGGTCTCCTTTGACGTCTGCCATAAAAACCGGGACCCCGATATTGCTGAACTGTTCGGCCAGGACGCGGAGAGTAATGGTTTTGCCTGTCCCGGTAGCGCCGGCGATAAGCCCGTGCCGGTTAGCCATATTGGGAAGCAGATATATTTCCTTATCACTTTTTGCAATATATAAAGGTTTCTGCATTATTACCCCCCTATGAGTGAAAGTAAGATACGCATAGAATAAAAGCAATTTCCCTGCATGTCAAGGCAGTCAGGAACTTGCCATCCCCCAGTTTTGAGCGGAAATAAATAACGAAGGTAATAATCTGGAAGAGAAAATACTTGACAAAGGATTATTTTCCGATTAACTTAATTG
>JAGVNU010000028.1 GCA_020053105.1 Thermodesulfovibrionia bacterium | reverse complement strand
TTCAGCGAAGGAGAATTGACCGGGAAAACATGTTATGACGCAGTGGGCGAATATGCTGATGATCCGGCAAAAAGGGGGCCTGAGAAAATATGCTCTTTCTGCAAAAGAGGTGAGTGTACTTCCTCAAAAAAGCCTGTAACAATGGAGCGGCCCATGAAAGATAAATTTATCAGGGTGACCACGATCCCTGAACTGGATGAAAATAAGAATATTTACCGCTTCATGGAAATCATTGAAGATATAACCGACCGCAAGCGGGCTGAGGCAGAGGCCGTCCGCGCCAGCCACCTGGCAGCGCTCGGCGAGCTTGCCGCCGGGGTGGCACATGAAATCAACAATCCGATTAACGGCATTATCAACTATTCACAGATGTTGCTGAACAAGAATTCAGAAGGCAGCATGGAATATGATATCACCAGGAGAATCATAAAAGAAGGCGACCGCATCGCAAATATTGTTAGAAACCTGCTTTCTTTTGCACGGGACAACATAGGGGACAGAATGCCGGCCAATATGGTCGAAATCATTTCAGAAACACTGGGCCTTACCGAAATCCAGTTGCGAAAAGACGGTATTATTCTGGTCCTGAATATACCACGGACACTGCCTGTCGTTTTTGTTCAGCCCCAACAGATCGAGCAGGTATTTTTAAATATCATAAGCAATGCCCGTTATGCCCTTAACAGTAAATACGAAGGAACACATGAAAATAAAATGCTTGAAATCCTTGCTCAGGAGTTTACAGACGGACCGCAACCGTATATTCGTGTCATATTCCATGACAGTGGGACCGGTATTAGTCCCGGCATACTGAATAAAATAATGAACCCGTTTTTTTCCACCAAGCCCGGTGGCATAGGCACAGGCCTGGGATTGAGCATCAGTCACGGCATAATAAGTGACCATGGAGGCAGACTTGCAGTCGATAGTGTTGAAGGCAAGTTTACTAAAGTTACAGTAGAGCTGCCGGTCAGGCATTAAATATCATTATGGCAAAAATTCTAATAGTAGACGACGAAGAAAGTATACGTTTCACCTTTGACAGCTTCCTTTCGGATGAGGGGCATGAGGTGGCCACCGCCGGGGAGTACAATGAGGCCCTCGAAGTACTTTCCCGGAATGATTTTGATCTCATATTCATGGATATTGTTTTAGGAGGCAAGACCGGGATCGACCTCCTGAAGGAAATCAAAAACAGGGGACTGAACTGTCAAGTTGTAATGATAACCGGATACCCCAATGTTGAGACTGCGTCCGCGGCTCTCCGGTTAGGCGCCTTTGATTATATTTTCAAACCTGTCAAGCAGGAGATACTGCTTCATATAACCGGCATGGCCCTGCAGAACAAGGCCCTCAGGGACGAAAACGAGAAATACCGCACCAACCTTGAAGCAATCTTCAAGAGCGTAAAGGACGCCATTATTACGGTTGATAAAGACCTGGCTGTTCTTGAAGCAAATGAGGCCGCAGAAAATATCTGCGGATTGACCCGCGGTTCTTTAGGCAAGTCCCTTGGCGCAATACAGACAAACTGCAATTACAAGTGCCTTGAGGTACTGAAAAAAACCATACTTGAAAAACATCCTTTCGAAGTCCAGCGAACAGAGTGTGAATATAACGGCAGGCACAAACAGGTGGTTACAATATCAACCTGGCCCCTTATCAACATGGGGTCATTCTCAGGGGCCGTGATGATAGTAAGAGACGAGACGCGCCTCAGTGAACTGGAGCGGGACCTCGGAGAGCGCCGGAAATTTCATCATATCATCGGACAAAACATGCAAATGCAGAGGATATATTCCCTTATAGAAGACCTCGCTGATGTAGAAACCACTGCTTTGATTACAGGTGAAAGCGGCACCGGGAAAGAACTTGTAGCAGAAGCAATACATTATAAAGGGAAACGCAGCAGCAGGCCGCTGGTAAAGGTTAACTGCTCAGCCCTTTCCGAAAGCCTGCTTGAAAGCGAACTCTTCGGACATGTCAGGGGCGCCTTTACCGGGGCAGATAAAGATAAGATCGGCAGATTCCAGAAGGCCGAGGGGGGGAGTATCTTTCTGGATGAAATCGGGGACCTGTCCCCGCAGATGCAGTTACGGCTGTTGAGGGTGCTGCAAGACAAGGTGTTTGAGCGCGTTGGAGATTCTACCCCGATAAAAGCAGACGTCCGTGTAATTACCGCAACAAACCAGGACCTCTCGCGGAAAGTCAGGAGCGGCCAGTTCAGGGAAGACCTCTATTACCGCCTGAAAGTCGTTGAACTGGCCCTGCCCCCTCTACGGGACCGGAAGGACGACATACCACTGCTGGTTGATTCTTTTATCCAGAAGTTCAACGATAAATTCAATAAAAATGTAACTGCCATATCTGAAGATGTAAAGGCGCTGTTTATGGATTACTCATGGCCAGGCAATATCAGGGAACTGGAACACACACTGGAGCATGCCTTTGTAGTAGCGAAGCAAGACACTATTATTATTGACCATCTCCCAAAAAGCATTACCGATCATCCAGGGAAAAATCTTACCTCTCATCCGGATGTAAATACTGACGGTCCGGATGCCGTTGCAGACGCCCTTAAAAGAGCGGGAGGAAACAAGTCCAAGGCAGCAAGATTTCTGGGGGTCAACGTAAGGACAATTTACAGAAAAATAGAAAAATATAATATACAAACAGAATAGACATTAAACTACTCAGAACCATGACATGTCATGCTTTCATGACAGCACAAAGCCAAGACATGTCACATATACAGCCACCCCAACTTTCCACAATCATTGATTTAACTATTCGTAATTATTTTCTGCTGTTAAAACTGCCCTCCTTCTGAATCCCATAGAATCCAGATGTTACAAACCCGAATACACGTCCAATTTAAATGTTATCGGGGATACCGGAAGTCATGCTATTATCTCCGGGCCGTGGCATGCTTCTTGATATAAGCTTATTACCTAAGCAGTCTCTTATAAGATTTTCAAAACCATATTCTACAGTTATCAATAACCGTTTAATTGAGGTTAAGCAGATGAATATGAATGTATCAGAGCAAAGAACTTTCAACGCAAATGCCACTTGTCCTAACCTGAATGAATGGGCGGAATCGGGGTCTTCATTCTGCAGACTGAGATTTATGGTCCCCGACATCCTGACAAATTCTGAAATCCGGGAATATTGCAAAAACGATAATCATTGCAGATGTGTTTTCTATCTAAAACAGGTTGATACGGTATCTAAAACCTATTCATCCTAAGGAGATCAGCTAAATGTTTTTTCAAATTAAGAATAAATTATGCCCATTGGTCAAGGACCCTTTAAACGAGTGTTACTGTTTTGACCTTAACAGTAAAACCATAACACCCGCTATAACTTATTGCGGCAACAATTATAAGTCCTGTGCCATTTATAAAAACAAAGCAGTCGATGAAAAACCATTCGAGAGGACATTGAGGAACAAATGATACCTACTGGCGCCATGAGCAAGAATATTAATTTTACATTTGAGCAGTTCAACAACGTGGGGATATTCAATCTCATCGGGGAGCTGACGGCAGAACATGAAGACGAATTGAAATTGCTTCTTATGCGGGCCATCCACGGTATGGACCGGGCGGTACTGAATATGAAAAAAGTATCGAGAATTGATTTGACCTGTTTCAATTTAATCAGAAAAGCGTATTGCACGTCACTCAGGCTTAAGAACCCGATAATTCTTACGGAAGTCCCGAGGAATTATATAAACGGAATTTACAAATGTGATATTTCGGGCGCTTCAGATACTGTCTGGTCTCCCGAATATCAGGAAAGCGCCTTCTGATTCAGACAAAAGGAGAGATATGGGATACAGGAGCCTTGCAGAAGCGGTCATTCTTCAATCGTTAGAGGATCTCTCTGACCCCCGGCACAGAGAAGAAAGCCGGGAGTTCTTCAGTGGAGACGGATTTAAGATTTATAGTGGTATTGCAGAATTGAATTTTTTTAATAAATTACCAAAAACGCATATTTCAAAGGGGAGAAAAAATGATAGAACAGCTGGAGTACCTGGAGCTTAAAGACGAAAGAGACGTCAATGGAGCAATGGAGGAGGAAGAAAATCCCGGGAGGGGGCCAAGAAGAATCACTCCATCCATTAACTACAGTTCTGATGACCCTGTAAAAATGTATCTCCGCGATATGGAGCTGCTGCCTCTACTCAATAAACAGGGAGAAGTTGAGATTGCGATTAAAATGGAAAAGGGGAAAGAACGTATTCAAAATATTATCTTTCAGGCCCCATTTGTCCTTGAACACATTCTCAACTTCCTGCCTCAGGTAAAAGGCAAGTTGGTGTCAATAAATAACATATGCTCCATTGAAAAAATCGATACGAATGGAAGCGGCCCGGAACAGACCGGAGATACCGGAGTAACGGTCTTCTCAAACCACAACGGTGCCGGCGCCCGCTTGCGCGACCTGACCGAGACGGACAAGGCCCTGATCTCGGAAAATTTTTTAAGTTCCGTTAAATCATTAAAATATCTGGTCCGGAAAAAAAACGCCCTTGCTCTGCGTTTGTCCTCCGGCAAATCAGGTAAAAAAAGTTCTGAGACGATAAAAGCCGCTATCGCTGAAAAGAACTCCAGGATAGTGTGCAAAATCGCCTCCCTGCATTTAAAAGACAGGGTCATTGATGACTTCCGGACAAAGTTCAAACAAATGGCTGAAATGTATATCACTTTAACCGGGGAGGCAGACGACCTTAAGATTAAAGCCCATTCCTCTGCCGAAAAAACCAGGAGCAAAAAAAATTATGACTCCGCAACACCATCGGACAGCCTTAAAAATATCAGGGCCCGGAAGACTGCTATTGAGTCAAAGCTCGGGCTAAAAGGGGCAGAAGTGGGAAAGGCGTTACACGCAATTCTTGATAGCGAGATGGAAATAAACAGCGCCAAGAAACTTCTTACAGAGTCCAACCTGAGACTGGTAATAAGTATAGCGAGAAAATACATCGGGAGAGGGCTCACTTTATCCGACCTTATTCAGGAAGGCAATATCGGATTGATGAGGGCCGTTGACAAGTTCGATTACAGAAAGGGTTACAAATTCAGCACCTATGCTACATGGTGGATAAAGCAGGCGATTACACGGGCGCTTGCAGACCAGGCAAGAACAATACGGCTTCCCGTGCACATGATTGAAACCATTAACAGACTGACGCACGTTTCAAAAAACCTTGTGCAGGAACTCGGCAGAGAGCCCAGGGCCGAAGAACTTGCCGCACAAATGGGGCTTCCAATCGAAAAAGTCAGGGCCATCCTCAAAGTATGCAAGGAGCCGATATCCCTGGAAACCCCGATCGGAAACGATGAGGACAGCCACCTCGAAGACTTCCTGGAGGACAAGGCATCTCTGGTCCCCCTCGACCTGGTCATACACCAGGAACTGAAGACCCAGGTAAGAAAGGTAATAGACACCCTGTCCAGGAAAGAAGCTGATATTATCAGAAAGCGTTTCGGTATCGGAGATGATGTCTCTCACACCCTCGAAGAAGTCGGCACATATTTCAAAGTCACACGGGAACGTATAAGACAGCTGGAAGGGAAGGCGCTGAGGAAGCTGAGACATCCGCAGAGGAGCCAGTCTCTTAAACTCTTCCTTGAGAAGAACAATTAAACAAACCTTGCAGGGGCATGTCACGTCATGCCCCTGCAACAACGTGCCCCGCATAATTTTTTCCCGTAGTTCCAAATGCATTTTCCTTGAACACTCCTGCCCTGACCTATATAATTACTAGATGGATGTTATTACGACTCATCTGAATGCAGACTTTGATGCGCTTGCTTCGATGGTGGCGGCAAAAAAATATTATCCGGATGCAGTGCTTGCATTCCCCGGCTCACAGGAAAAAACCGTCCGTGACTTCCTGGCAACCTCGGCAATGTCCCTGGAATTCAAAAAACTCAAGGATATCGATCCGCATAAAGTCACCCGTCTGGTCCTTGTTGATGTTAAGAACTTTGAGAGGATCGGTAAATTCTCGGAGGTCCTCTGCCGGGACGGCCTGATTATTCATATATATGACCATCATCCTTTTACAGACACTGATGCCAAGGGCCACAAAGAGGTCATAGAAAATGTCGGGGCCACTACGACAATATTCGCCGAGATGCTGCAGAAAGACAAAATCCCTCTCTCCCCTGCCGAAGCCACGCTTTTCATGCTTGGGATATACGAGGAAACAGGGTCCCTTATTTTCCCTTCCACTACCGTCAGGGACTTAACAGCAGCAGCCTACCTCCTGAAAAAAGGGGCCAACCTGAAAATCGTCTCAAGCTTCTTCAAAAGAGACCTCGGTCCCCAGGACATTGACCTGCTTAATGAGCTTATTCAGAATGCTAAAGATTACGTCATTCATGATATAAGAATAAAAATAGCAAAGGCCTCCAGGGAAACCTATATGGGAGATATCGCCTTTCTGGCACATAAAATCCGGGAAATGGAAGATGTGGATGCCATGTTCCTCCTTGTGATGATGGCTGACAGGGTGCAGGTCATTGCACGCAGTCATTCGCCTGAGGTCGACGTATCGGAAGTCCTGCACGAAATAGGCGGTGGCGGCCATCCGCAGGCAGCCTCCGCAGTCGTCAGGGACATGTCTCTGGAAGAAACCGGGGAAAGGCTGTTAAGCATCCTGAAGGGAAAGATACACCCCTCAAAAACGGCAAAAGACATTATGACAAGTCCCGTGAAATGCATCCCCTGGAACAAGACGATCAAGACCGCGGAAGAAGCCATGACGCGGTATGAAGTAAATGTGCTGCCTGTCCTGAAAAACAGCTCATTTTACGGACTCATTTCCAGGGAAGTCGTGGAAAAGGCCCTGTTCCACGGTTTCGGTCAGAGCAGGACCTCTGAATTCTGCACGACCGAGGCGCCTTCAGTGTCGCCATCAACGCCGACAACCTTGATCGAGTCCATGATGATAGAACAAAACCAGAGATTTATGCCTGTGGTGGAAGACGGCCATATCGTCGGGGCAATAACACGCACCGACCTTCTGCGTTCCCTTTATGAAAGCCTGTTAAGAAAAAGCATGATAGCGGGCCAGGAAAGATTAACGGAGAAGCCCTCTATCGGTAAAAATCTTTCAGCTGTACTGAAGTCCAGGTTCCCGCCGGAGATTTATAATCTCCTCAGATTATGCGGTGAAACAGCCAGAGATCTCGGATTTACGTCATACCTGGTGGGCGGATCTGTCAGGGACCTGCTGAGGGGCGAACCGAACTTCGACATTGACATCGTAATCGAAGGAGACGGGATAGCCTTTGCCCAGGCGCTGGGCAATAAGTTCGGGGTAAAAGTAAAGACCCACAGGAGGTTCGGCACGGCAGTTGTCATAACAGAGTTTCTGAAATTTGATGTTGCAACCTCAAGGACCGAATATTACGAATCTCCCGCAGCCCTGCCTCGCGTAGAGACGTCCTCTATTAAAAAGGACCTGTACCGGAGAGACTTCACCATAAACACAATGGCAATAATGCTTAATCCCGATCAGTTCGGAAAGCTTCTTGACTTCTTCGGCGGACAGCGCGACATCAAGGAAAAGACCTTACGGATCCTCCACAACCTCAGTTTCATTGAAGACCCGACAAGGGCCTTCAGGGCCATCAGGTTCTCAGAGCGGTTCGGTTTCATAATAAGCAAGCACACTATGAATTTAATAAAGACCGCCGTCCGCATAAATCTCTTTGATAAATTGTCCGGCGCCAGGATGTATGATGAACTCAATCTGTTATTCACGGAAACAGAACCTATCAATGCCATCACGAGATTGTCCAAATTCGATCTCTTGAAATTTATTCATAAGGGTCTCGCGCTTACTCAAACCCTTAAAGATACAGTTGAAGCCATACAGGAGACCTTTGCCTGGTTCAAACTCCTCTTCATTGAGGAAGAGCTGAACAGGTCGCATCTGTTTCTCATGGCGCTGCTTAATGAATTGACCCCGCCGGAAAGAAGCGAGGCGCTGAAGAGGCTTTATGTCCCGCCTTCTGCCAGGAAGGAAATACTTGACGGCATTGAGAAATCGGGGAAGGTCCTTGCCGGACTGAAAGGGGCATCTGAAAAAGAAATTTATTTTATACTGACGCCTCTCAATGTCCCGACAATCCTCTTTGCCATGGCCCGGACCAGGGACAAGGAACAGAAAAAAGCCATGTCTCTGTATCTGACGACCCTGAGAAAAATAAAGCCGGAACTGACGGGAAAGGACCTGAAGAAAATGGGTTACGCGCCGGGGCCGTTATTCAAAAAGATATTGAAAGCCTTGCTTGAGGCGAGACTTGAAAGGCGGATAAGAAGCCGTGAAGAAGAGATAGAATTTGTTAAAGAGAAATGCCCGGTATAACGGTCAAACAGTTTGAACCGTTCGAACGTTTCAGAGTAATCTTACCCCAGCATAATAGCAGCAATGCGCGCTGTCAAGATCGTTAATGAAGGACCTTTCATTGCCGTCTTCGAATAATACCCTTACTAAACAGAAGCCCCCTGAAAGATCGGAATGCCTTTCTTCAACTACTTCCCCTGGCCCCCACGCCGAGTGACCGAGGTGATTGACCCTGTCTCCGACTCTAAGATACAGCCTCTTTCTCATGCACATATTATAAAATAATGGCTGCCTGTTAGTGTTCTGATGTATTTATCTTTCAGGCACCCGCAACGACGATATCCTATTGAAATACCTGCCCCGTTATGGTATAAAACAGTCTAATCTTAAATACCTCACAAGGAGAAGTCATATGAAAAAAGTACCGTTTTATGCCCTACTAATCGTTTGCCTGTTTTCAGCAACCGGATGTAATAAACCCGGCGGGGGAAAGACAGGGGGGCCTGTTATCGCGAAAGTGGACAAGGCCGAAATTACTAAGGACGACTTTATTAAGGAAGTCGGCAGAATACCGGATTGGGCCAGACAGCAGTTCCAGGGGGACGAAGGTAAGGACAAGTTTCTTGATGAGCTTATCAAGAGGGAGCTTATTTATCAGCACGCGCTGAAAATGAAACTCAATAAGGACCCGGAATATGTTGATAAAATCAAGGAATTTGAAAAAATGACTCTCGTGTCCCTTGTACTCAAGAAAGAAGTCGAGGAAAAAGCCGTTGTGGATGATTCCGAGGTCAGGGCCTTCTATGATCAGAACGCCGACAAATTTACAATAGGCACAGAGTTGAAGGCAAGCCACATTCTTGTAGAGACGGAAAAAGAGGCAAAGGACATACATGCGAGGATTAAAAAAGGCGAAAGCTTTGGCGACCTTGCCAAGAAATTCTCCAAAGACCAGGGCTCTGCTGACAAGGGCGGCGACGTTGGTTATTTCACAAGGGGGAAAATGGTGCCGGAATTTGAAAACGCTGCGGCAAGCCTGAAACCCGGGGAAGTCAGCGAACCGGTCAAGACCCGCTTCGGCTATCATATCATCAAACTGACTGATATAAAGCAGGGGACCAGGGCCAGTTTTGAACAGTCCGCGGAATCAATTCAAAGACAGCTTCTCGGAGAGAAGAGGAAAAAGGCATTTGATGCATACGTCGAGAAGTTAAAGGGAGAGCTTAAGGTAGTCAAAAACGCAGAAAACCTTAAAGCTATATCTCTTCCTCAGGAACCGTCTGAAGGCGCTCAGACAACCACCCCCAATCCACACGCAAAGTAAGAGCAATTTTAAAAGCCTGTGCAGTCTGAAGCTGCACAGGCTTTTTTTCGCCCGAATGTATAGTTCCGAAAACCTGTCAGATCAAAAACAGGGACAACTTCACTGCCTTCCGTAAAGCTGCCTGACTCTGGCAACTGCGTCAGCGGGAGCAATGCGCTCCGTCTCTTTCGTCTTCCTGATCTTAAATTCTACAAGATCTTCCTTTAACGCCTTCTTGCCGATAATTATCTGTGCAGGGATCCCTAACAGGTCAGCGTCTTTAAATTTCACTCCCGGCCTTTCATCCCTGTCATCCATAAGGACATCAAATTTTTCGTCCTGCAGCTCCCGGTATATCCTTCCAGCAGTATCTAAAAGCTCTTTATCGTCACCGGAGAGGACAACAATCTCGACATCAAAAGGCGCGATACTCAACGGCCAGATAATCCCGTCGCCGTCATTATTCTGTTCCACAGCGGCAGCGGCAATCCGCGCAGGGCCTATTCCGTAACTGCCCATTACTATCGTCTTCTCTCCGCCGTTTTCATCAAGGTATACGGCCCTCAGCGGCTGGGAGTATTTCGTGCCCAGCTTAAATATATTGCCGATCTCGATTACATTTTCCTCCCGGAGGGCTGTGCGGCAGCGTGAACAGCCGTCACCGCGTTTTGCAACATGGATATCATGCCATTCAGCATCAAAATGTGAGCCGGGTATTATCCCCTTCGTGTGAAACCCTTCCCTGTTTGCCCCTGAAATGTATACGCCCTCCTTCAGGGAAATGTCGGCGATCTTTTTCAGTTTATTATTATGCGGACCTATGAAGCCGGCCCCGACTCCAAGGATGTTCTTTACTTCGTCTTTCAGCGCGGGCCTGAACTCTCCTATCAGCCTTTGCAGTTTCTTTTCATGGAGATCCTGGTCGCCCCTAACGAGCGCAAGGAAAGGGCCTTCCGTGCCGATTAACAAAAGGCTTTTTATAAAACATGAAGGATCTGTTTTCAGAAATGCTGAAACCTCTGCGACAGTTCTTTTGTCGGGAGTGGGGATGTCTTCTGCAGGGGCAGGTCCCTGTGCCTGCCCAGGGCAACCACAGGGGGTTGTCCCTACAGAAGATTTCGGTATCGACAGTGCAAGCTCAACATTGGCCGCGTATCCGCACTTATCGCAAATCACGATTGTGTCCTCGCCTGCGGGGCTTGGGGCCATAAATTCATGGGCAGTAGCGCCTCCCATCATTCCCGGATCGCTTTCAACCTGATAAAACGCAAGTCCGCATCTCTGGAAAATCCTGTGATAAGCCTCCGCATGTTTCTGATAGCTCTCTTCAAGCCCTTTCTCATCTCTGTCAAAGCTGTAACTGTCCTTCATAATAAACTCGCGTGTCCTGAGAATTCCGCTTTTTGGTCTGGCCTCGTCCCTGAATTTTGTCTGTATCTGATACCACATCTGCGGCAGATTCCTGTATGATCGTATCTCCATTGACGCAAGCCATGTAATTATTTCCTCATGGGTCATACCGAGACACATGTCCCTGCCTCCCCGGTCTTTCAGCCTGAACATCTCGTCGCCTATGTCGCCCCACCTGCCGGTCTTTTCCCAGATTTCAGCAGGATGGAGGCCGGGCATTGATATCTCCTGGGCGCCTATGGCATCCATCTCTTCCTTGATAATCGCGTTTATTCTTTTCATTACCCTCCATGCAAGCGGGAGGTAGATGTATAGACCGGCAGCAAGCTGTCTGACATACCCCGCACGGAGCATAAGTATATGGCTGACAGCCTCTGCCTCAGCAGGTATTTCACGCAACGTAGGGACAAACAGCTGTGATAATTTCATAAGTCGCCTCTCATTATTGGTCTGAATTCCGGATTAAAATCAGAGTATTTTATCACATGTGGGGTCTTAATAAAAGTATAGTTAAAGGGAATTGCTCATGTTATATGCCTCGTTATAAATTTCATGATGTCTTTACCTGGAATTGAATATTATTTTTTTATTAAAGCAAGTAAAATAAACAGGACTTAATTCCCGTTCTATCAGGGAAAGGAAACGCAAAATCAACAGGGTCATGGATTCGTGGGCAGATGGAAACAATCGGTCAGGCATTAGTCAATAACTTAGATGTAGTTTTTTTCATCTATGGTCTCGCCTTTTTAATAATGGGAATTGCGGTCCTTTTACAGCCCAAAAAAGACAGCGAGCACAAGATTGCGGACATTTTCTGGCTCCTGGCAATGTTCGGCATCACCCACGGCGCTAATGAACTTCTCGATATGTGGGCGATAATAAGAGGCCGGCATGATCTGCTGGACGCTGTCCGCTGGTTATGTCTGGTCATATCATACCTCTTTCTTTTCGAGTTCGGCAGGCGGTTTTTCCGTCTGAACATGGCAAATGCCCATGCGTGGAAGAGGAAGATCGCCGGCCATTTTGGATGGTGGCTGCTGCCTCTTGTATCGCTCATGATCGTTGTCGGCGCGTATCTGTCCCATGATTTCTGGGAGGTGGGAAGCACCCTGACCAGATATGCACTGGGACTTCCAGGAGGGATCTTGATCGGTTTCAGCTTTTTGTCTGAATACAAATATCAGAAGGAGATACTAGGGCCTCTCAGAGTGAAAAAGTATTTCATGTGCGCCGGCGGCTCGTTCCTGATTTACGGGATGCTGGGCGGCCTGATCGTTCCCAAAACCGATATCTTCCCATCAAACCTGCTAAACACGGAATCATTTATTGCAGCAACCGGGGTCCCGGTACAGGCGTTCCGCGCCATCTGCGCTCTTGCACTGGCCTGGTCCATAAGCGGGATACTGAAAATCTTCAACTGGGAGTTAAGAGACCGGCTTCAGAAACGTTCCGACAGTCTTCAGTCCGCCAATAAGGAGCTCCTTCTTGAAATAAGCGAGCGCAGACTGGCGCAGGAACAGCTCAGCGCTTCTCTCGGGGAAAAAGATGTCCTGCTGAAAGAAATCTATCACAGGACCAAGAACAATATGCAGGTCATTACCAGCCTGCTGAATCTCCAGTCCAGTCAGATCGACGAGCCCCGCTATGTGGCGCTATTTGATGAAAGCCGCAACAGAATAAGCTCCATGGCACTGGTCCATGAAAAACTCTACCTCTCGAAAAACCTTTCCAGCATCGAATTTAATGACTATATAACAAGCCTTGCAAACGGCCTGCTCACATTCTACGGCACATCATCCGGGAATATTTCATTAGCAATAAATGCCGGTGAGATCATCCTCGGGATAGATACGGCCATTCCGTGCGGCCTGATCATCAACGAGCTGATTTCGAATTCACTTAAACATGCGTTTCCTGAGGGCAAGGGCGGGAGCATCGTTATAGAACTGAAAAAAACAGCTGCCGGTAGTGCGCTGGACAGCGAATATGAACTGACCGTCAGTGATGACGGCATCGGCATTCCGGAAAATATAGATATCAGGAATACAAAATCTCTGGGATTGCAGCTTGTCACCAACCTTACTATTCATCAACTCCGTGGCAGCATAGAATTCCGGAGGCACGGGGGGACCTCCTTCATTATCCGTTTCAGGGAGCTGAAATATAAGGAGCGACTGTAACGCATATGCCTGAACAGTTACATGCTGCCGGCATCCCCGCACAAATGCCGGAACAACGTTGGCCGTTCTTACATTATGCTGATTTCTTTATCATCCGTCACACCGTTTTTACGCATAAACGTAGGGACATCAAGATAATTTTCACCGCCTTCTATCATCATCTCTTTTGACAGGAGCCGGCCGGCCCCCTTCAGGGTATTAACGTCCTTTGAGGGCCTCCATTTATCATAGGAGGGCATAACAGCGCGGGGCTTTTCCTCAAAGCCGGTGGCTATCACCGTAACGATAATCCTGTCGTCCATATCAGGGTCGATGACCGAGCCGAATATAATCTCAGCGTCTTCATCCGCTGCCTCCCTTACAAGACTGGCAGCTTCATTGACCTCATGGAAGGATAAGGAGGAGCCTCCAGTGATGTTAATCAATACGCCTTTTGCTCCATCAATGGAGGTCTCCTCCAGCAGGGGACTCTTGATCGCCATCTTCGCAGCGTTAACGGCCCTGTTTTCACCGTCTGCATTTCCGATTCCCATAAGGGCCCTTCCGCTGTCTAACAGAATTGTCCTGATATCAGCAAAGTCCTGGTTAATCAGGCCGGGGACGAGTATCAGGTCGGATATGCCTTTTACCGCCTGCCTCAGGACATCATTGGCCAGGTTCAGCGCCTGCAGCCACGGGGTATGCTTCTCGGTAATGTCCAGAAGCCTGTTATTGTGAATGATAATGATTGAGTCAACATATTTTCTCAGTTCCTTGATCCCCTGTTCCGCATTCCTGGCCCTTTTGTTCCCTTCAAAGAGAAACGGCCTCGTGACAACGGCTGTCGTGAGAATGCCCATCTGTTTTGCGGTCTCAGCAACAACCGGGGCTGCTCCGGTCCCTGTCCCGCCACCCATACCGGCGGTTATAAATACCATATCAGCGCCGCCTATGGCCTGTTCGATCAAACTCCTGTCATCAAGCGCCGCCTGCCTGCCTACCTCAGGATTTGCGCCGGCGCCAAGTCCCTTGGTCAATGTATTGCCAATCTGGATGCACTGGTTTGCGAGTGAGGATTCAAGCGCCTGGGCGTCAGTATTAATGGCGATAAATTCAACACCTGACAGGCTTGACGCTATCATGCTGTTGACCGCGTTGCTTCCCCCTCCCCCTACGCCTACAATCTTGATTTTTGCCGTTACCCTGTTTTGGACCTCTTCCAGATCAAAAATTCTCATAATAACCTCCTTCTAAAAATTTTTATAATTAATATCAACTTTCATCTTTCATTAAAACAATAAATGCGGACACCTTGGAATGAATTATATTTCGATACCATAAACGCAATTTCAATCAAGGTATTGACGTATATTTCATTCAAAGCTAAGCGCATAATTTCAATAATAAGTCCATCGAGTTAAATAAATCATTCCAAGGTGTCCGCATTCATTTTCATTAGCTGAATATTTTAAAGGCCTCCTCATACCACCCCTTCACCTTTGCCTTCATCCCGACTATCCCGCTGCTATTGAATCCCGTCAAAGGCATGCTTTCTTCCGCGCAGTATATTGCCAGTCCCGCAGCAGCCGCAAAGGAAGGGTCTCCTTTCATTTCATCTGCCCCTTCAAAGCCGGTCGGCGTCCCTATCCTCACAGGAAGTTCAAGGATGTTCTCAGCCATAGCGGCCATTCCTTCCATCGCAGCAGCGCCTCCTGTAAGTACAACACCTGAATTGATGACCTTCTGAAACCCCCCGGCTGTAATTTCGTCTTTCAGGAGCCCGAACAATTCTTCGGCCCTGGGCTGGAGGATCTCGATCAGATGTCTTCTCGGTATACTTCTGAACAGTTTACCGTCAGCAGAACCTATCTCTATCTCTTCATCGCTTTTAATGCATGATATCATTACACAACCATGCTTCTTCTTTATCCGCTCGGCCTCCTGCGCCGGGGTCCTTAAGCCGACGGCAACGTCATTTGTAAAATTGTTTCCGCCGACGGCAAAGACGGCTGAATGACAGATACTGCCGTCGTAATAGAGCGCCATGTCCGTTGTCCCGCCTCCGATATCAATAACTGCAACTCCGAGGTCCTTTTCATCCTGGGTCAAAACAGCTGCCGCAGAGGCAATGGGCTGAAAAACAACGCCTGTCACATCCAGGCCCGCCTTCTCGCAGCTCCTCATCAGGTTCTGAACGGAAGCTGTAGCGCCGGTTATTATCTTCACATTTGTTTCAAGCCTCACGCCCGCCATCCCTCTCGGGTCGGTAATGCCGCTCTGTCCGTCCACAATAAATCCCGATGGGACCACATGGAGTATCTCCCTGTCAAAGGGGATCGCGACCGCCCTTGCCGCTTCTATCACATGGTCCACTTCCCTGTGCCCTATCTCTTTTTCTTTTACTGCGATAACGCCGTGGCTGGAGAGGCAGCCGATATGCGCTCCGGTAATAGTTATATGAACGGCCTTTATGTCCACCCCTGCCGCTGTTTCCGCCTCCTGTACCGCCTCAACTATTGAATCCACAGTACTCTCGATATTCGTTATTACGCCTTTTTTGATGCCCCTTGAAGGCGCACTGCCGACACCTATTATATTGATGCCGCTGCCGTGGACGTTATAGTGATCATCCTGCAATACGTCTGCTTTTTTAAACTTCGTGAAAAAGCCCCGCTTCCCCTGTTTTTGCATAGAAGACACCTCGGCGACAACTGCGCATATCCTGGTCGTGCCGATATCAAGCCCCACAACAAGATGGTCTTTTTTTAATGCCGTTTCTTTCACAAATCCAAAATACATTTCAGGACTAGGCCTTGCCTTTCTCTTTTTTAGCTTCCTTCTCTTCTTCCACAGGCTTCACTATTACGGAGTCCTTGAATCTCAGGTCAACATACTGGACCGGCAGACCCCTCTTTCTGATCTCCGGTTCAAGCTCTATCCATCTCGCAAATTTTTCCTCGTAGTCGTCGTAACCGACCTTTATAAACTCACCGTCCATCCGGACCGTGAGCCCGTATGACTCAAGACCGATTTCTATGGACTCCCTATCGGCAAAAGCGCCTTTGCCTGACATTGCCGCGACCAGCTTGAGTGCCTCACTCATTTCTTTTCTCAGCACGGGATCAATGTTCTTTATCACCGGCAGGAAGGGGGTCGTCTCACCTTTAATGCTCTCAAGCCTGTTCCCGTCCCCGTCAACAAGGTACAACTGGTCATTAATGCTTAACAGGGCCTTTGGCTCCGCTTCTTCGATCCTGATTTCAAGTGTGTCCGGGTACTGTTTTCTCAGGTCCACTTTTTTTATCCAGGAGTTCGCTTTAAGCCGTCCCCTGAGTTCTGAGAAATGAAGATTTAAAAGCGACTCTCCCCTTCTTACTTTCAGGGAATCCAGAACATCTTCCCTTTCAAGGCGGGAGTTGCCTGAAATTATAATATCTTCCACCCTTAATTGCTCCGCGAACATTTTCAGCCCCAGTACAGCCGCCGCAGTGACGACAACTGCCAGGAGGACCATGGTCGCCCTTTTAAAAAATAATACGGCTTTCCCTCCACGCCTGGAGGCTGCCTTGTTTTTTTTATTCCTTCTCTTTGACTGCAAGCCTGAGTATCTCCTCTATAAGGGCTTTAAAGTCCATGCCGGCCGAAGCTGCAATTTTCGGAAGCAGGCTCGTCGTAGTCATACCGGGCAGCGTATTGACTTCGAGCACATACGGCGTATTACTGCCTTCTTCTACGATGAAATCAACTCTCGCGGCCCCGGAGCATCCCAGCGCCTGAAAGGTTTTAAGGGCCATGCCTTTTGTATTTTCATATACCGCTTCATCAATCTCAGGCGGTATTATATACTCGGTCAGTCCCGATGTATATTTCGCCTCATAATTATAAAATTCCAGAGAGGGTCTTACTTCTACCCCGCCAAGCACCCTGCCGCCGACCACGGCAATATGAAGCTCCCTGCCCTTTATGAACTTCTCAACAATCACCCTGGGGCCGAATGAAAAGGCCTTGTCCACCGCAGCCTTCAGGCCGCTTTCCTCTTTTACAATGCTGACCCCTATGCTGGACCCCTCGGTAGTCGGCTTTACGACCCACGGAAGCGGAAAGTCAGGGTTCATTGTTCCGGGCCCCGGTGTTTTTTTACCTTTGACTTTGGGCCCCTGACTGACAACTATAAATGGAGCTACACTCAGTCCGTGATACATAAAGATCTTCTTTGAGGCCTCTTTATCCATGGCAAGGGCAGATGCCAGGACGCCTGACCCAGTATAAGGAATGCCGATCACATCAAGCAGTCCCTGAATGGCCCCGTTTTCTCCTGTGCCTCCGTGGAGAGCGAGGAAGGCGATCTTCACCTTCTCTTTCTTTATTACATCCACTATGTCTTTGCCGACATCTACAAGCGCAACGTTATACCCCAGTTCCTGCAGGCCCTGATATACGGCAAGTCCGCTTCTCATGGAAATGTCCCTCTCCGCAGAGAGCCCTCCCATCAATACGCCTACCCTTTTTTTTGTCGCCAATGCTTTAGTCATATAATCTCTCCTGTAATCTTTACCTCCGGTTCAAGGTCAGTCCCGCTGTATGCCTTGACCTTTGCCTTTACAGTTTGCATAAGCTCTATAAAATCCCTGCAGGTCGCCCCGCCTTTATTTATAAAATAATTTGCATGCACCCTGCTGACTTCCACGCCGCCTGTTCTCATTCCTTTGCATCCGGCAGCGTCTATTAACCTGCCTGCAGAGTCGCCCGGCGGATTTTTAAAGACACACCCGGCAGATAATTCCCCGAGAGGCTGCGAGGTTTTTTTCCTGCTTAAGAATTCCCTTGTGCGTCTGTCCACTTCAGCGGGGTCGTCTCTTCTGAGAATTATATTGGCGCTGAGTATAATCGAACCCGCAGGCAAATTGAAACTCCTGTATGAAAATCCCAGTTTGTCCTTATCTGAAATCATAATTTCGCCGTGTGAATTCATGCTTGCCACAGAGACAATTACATCCTTCATTTCCGTGCCGAACGACCCGGCGTTCATATAAACAGCTCCGCCGACATAACCGGGGATTCCGGCAAGGGCCTCTATGCCTGAATAGCCGTACTTCCGCGCAAAGTTTACAAGCATTGGAAGAGGCACCCCTGAGCCGGCATATAGAACAACATTATTCTCATCTGAGTCTCTTGTTAATTCTATGCTCCTGAAGGCCTTCAGGGACACGGCCAGTCCTTCTATTCTACTGTCCGAAGCAAGCAGGTTCGTTCCCGCGCCAAGAACAAATACAGGGATATTTTCTTTTTCAGCGACCAGCAGTACATTCTTAAGTGACGTGGGGTCTTCAGGAAAGACCATGATGTCAACAGGCCCGCCTATCCCCAGCGACGTATGCGCAGACAAGGGCTCATCGAATTTAATTTCGCCTTTTATAAGTTTTCTGATCTCAGTTTCCAAATCCTGCATTACATTACCTTCTATAAGCATTGGATTTCACCTTTAGAAACTCCTCACCGATCTTCCACACATCTCCCGCGCCCAGGGTCAGCAGCATCTCCCCTTCTTTCAATTCCGCATCAAGGTAGTCCAGTATCTCCTCCCTGTTCGATATATACTCAATGTCCTTGCCAGTGTCCTTTATTCCTCTGTACAGGAGCTGTGAATTGACTCCCGGCAGCGGCTTTTCCCCGGCAGGATATATGTCCATTAATATCACCTTGTCCGCGTCCGAAAATGCGTCGATGAATTCACTGAGCAGGTCTCTGGTCCTCGTGTAGCGGTGCGGCTGGAAAAGGACCACAATCCTTCCGCGTCCCGCAGCCTGTGTTCCCGGCGCCGTATCCTGTGCCCTGAGCGCCGCGTCCCGCGCTTCCCGTGCCGCCTTCAGCGTGGCCATGATCTCGGCAGGGTGGTGTCCGTAGTCATCAACCACATTAATACCGTCAGCAGTCCCTTTTAACTCAAACCTCCTCTGGACCCCGCTGAAATTCCTGAGGGCCTCTCTTATGATGTCCATGCTGACCTTCAGTTCATTGGCGACCGCAATTGCTGCCAGGCTGTTGCTGACATTGTGCCTGCCTATTAATGGCACCTTAAACGGTCCGAGAGACTTGCCGTTCAGGACCGCTTCAAATACTGAACCCAGACCCTCTGTCCTTATGTCCCTTGCCGTAAGGTCCATGCCTTCACCCAGTCCGTATGTAATAAACCTGCGCTGGATCTTCGGCATCAGTTCTTTAATATAATCATTGTCACCGCAAAGTATCGACAGTCCGTAAAAGGGCACCTTATTTATAAATGAAAGAAAGGCGCCTTTTATTTCTTCGATGTTTTTAAAATAATCCATATGCTCCCTGTCTATATTTGTCACGACAGCGATAGTGGGCGACAGTTTCAGAAATGAACCGTCGCTTTCATCCGCTTCAGCTACAAGGAACTCTCCCCAGCCGAGCTTTGCATTGCTTCCTATGCCTTTAAGCTTGCCGCCGATAACAACGGTGGGGTCCAGCTTTCCTTCACCTAGGACACTCGCAACCAGGGAGGTCGTAGTCGTCTTCCCGTGCGCCCCGGCCACAAGCACCCCGTATTTGAGCCTTGCCAGCTCGGCAAGCATCTCGGCCCTTGGGATTACGGGGATCGACAGTTTTCTTGCGGCTTCCACTTCCGGATTACTGGACTTGACCGCGGAAGATATAACAACCACATCGGCCTTCCTCACATTTTCCGCCCTGTGGCCGATGCTTATGCTGATCCCCATTGCCGTAAGCCTTTTTGTTGTTTCAGACCCCTTCAGATCAGAGCCCTCCACTTCATAACCGAGATTATGCAGCACCTCGGCAATGCCGCTCATGCCGACGCCGCCTATCCCTACAAAGTGCACTTTTTCAAACCGTTTATACATTCACATGTCCTTTATCAATTATCTTTGAAATCATCTGTTCTCTGTGTCCTGTCACCGGTCTTCTATATTCTGTCTTTTTTTTTAATAGTCCCATCATAAGTTCAACTACTTTTCTCGCCGCATCACTGCTGCCGAGCGTCTTGCTTGTGCGTTCCATTTCCCCTATATCGTCGGGCTGCTCCAGCAGATGCTTAATCAGGTCCGAGAGCGTTTTGCCGTTAAGGTCTCTTTCAAGGACCATCTGCGCTGCGCCTATGTCCCAGAGTTTTCTTGCATTGATTTCCTGATGGTTCGCGGCCGCGTACGGATACGGCACTAAAATGGCGGCCTTGCCGCACGCAGTCAGCTCAGCAAGCGTAGTGGCCCCGGCCCGCGAAATAATGAGGTCCGCCACAGCATAGGCGTCCGCCATTTCATACGCAAAGGGGATGACCGTCCCCCTGAATTCTCTAGATCGGTATACCTCTTTTACCGAATCACACTCCCTGTCTCCTGTCTGATGCAGAAACTGTATACGGTCTTTCAGCGGCTCAAGGTATGCCAATGCCTCGGCAACTGCCTTATTGATGCTGCTTGCCCCTGAACTTCCGCCGAACACAAATATCGTAAAACGGTCCCGGTCAAGACTGAAATTCTCATAGCCCCTGTCCCTGCTGCCCTTCAGTATCTCCGCCCTTATGGGGTTGCCGGTCAGATAGGTTTTCCCAGGGGGGAAATATTTTATGCTCTCATGGTACGTGACTGCAACGGTATCGACAAATCCACCGAGGATCTTGTTCGCAAACCCGGGGACTGTATTCTGTTCATGTATGATTGTTGGTATACCCATCATCTTCGCGCACAGGACCACAGGGCCTGAACTGTATCCCCCGACACCCAGGACCAGGTCCGGTTTAATGTCCTTCAGTATGTCATATGAATCCTTCAGCGATATCGGGACCTTCATGAGTGATTTCGCAGTCTTAAAAAGCCCCTTGCCCACAAGACCTTCAGACCTTATAAACCTGATATCATACCCCTCCTTGGGGATGACCCTGGCCTCCAGACCTCTGGCAGTTCCGACAAAAGTAACTCTCACGTCAGCGCTGGTGTTTCTTAATTCCTTTGCAAGCGCTAACGCAGGGAAAATATGTCCTCCTGTTCCTCCTCCTGCGATAATAATTTTCATCTTTGCCTGTGACTCCAGGAATGTGCCCTTCCCGCCCTCATCAGGGCCCCCCTGCTTTCCCCCTTAACGTACAGGGTATGAGGGGAGGGGAGAGAAGTGATATCCGAATTTTTTGCAATATTCATAAGTATTCCCGCTGCTGCCATATTAATAAGAAGCGCTGACCCGCCATAACTTATAAAAGGCAGCGGCAGCCCCTTTGTCGGCATCAAGCCTGTTGATACCGCAATATTTATAATGGCCTGCACCCCTATGAGCATAGTCAGGCCAAGGGTCAGAAAATAACTGAACGGGTCGCTGGTCCTGAGCGACACCTGAAACCCTTTTACAAACAACCAGATAAAAATGGCGATCACGACCATTGCCCCAACCAGGCCGAGTTCCTCCCCGATAAGGGAAAAAATAAAGTCGGTATGCGCCTCGGGCAGAAAATACAGTTTCTGTTTGCTGCCTCCAAGACCGAGCCCCCATAAACTTCCGTTGCCGAAGGCAATAAAAGACTGGATAAGCTGAAATCCGCAGCCCTGTGCATCCTTCCACGGATCGAGGAAACACAACAGCCTTTTGGAGCGGTATGAAGATGTCATAATAAGCATGTAAACAGCCGGGAGCGCAAGAAGCGCAAGTGAGCCTATATGTCTCAGTCTGGCCCCCCCCAATATGAGCAGCGCAAAGGTAAGTATCCCAAGACTCATTACTGCTCCGAAGTCAGGCTGCCGGATAATAATGACCTGAAAAAAGAGCATGACACCGAGAGGAATCGCGATACCATAACGGAAGTCCTTCATGCGGTCAAGGTTTTTGTCCATATAATCCGCGAGGAAAATCACCATGACCACTTTTACAAGTTCTGAAGGCTGAAATGTCGTCGGCCAAAGCCTCAACCATCTCCTTGCCCCGTTGGCAGAAATTCCGATACCCGGCATAAATACCAGCGCTAATAATACAACGGACAATCCAAGCAGAACATACACCAGCGCCCTGTATTTCCGGTAATCTGTTCTTGAGAGCAGTAACATAACGGCAGTCCCGATGAACACAGTGAAAAGATGCTTCCATAAAAAATTAAATCCGCTTCCATTTTCCCTCATCGACAAGAGGGCAGTGGAGCTGTAGACCATCACGGTACCAATCCCAACAAGTAACAATACAGAAATTAATATGCTGCGGGTATATTTAGTATTCATTATCTTCCATACCCCGGGATAAAATGAAATCTCAAACTACAAATTACAAATATCAAATAAATCCCAACAATCAAATTCCAATGACCTAAACAGTTTTTGCTCAAATTATTAGACGTTGTATTGTGATTGGTTTTGTTAATTGGCATTTGGGATTTGAATATTATTTGAAATTTGGTGCCTGTAATTTGAGATTTAATCATTTTCTATTTTTAAACTCCCTTACCGCTTCCTTAAACTTTCTTCCCCTGTCCTCAAAGTCTTTATACATGTCAAAGCTGGCACAGCCCGGAGACAGCATTACGATGTCCCCTGACGAGGCCTTTGACATAGACAGGGCGACCGCCTCCCCGAGGCCGGACACTCTGTGCGTCTCGGTAAACGACCCCAGTGCCTCTGCTATTATATCCGCTGCCGCGCCGATCAATAAAAGCAGCTTGACCTTGCTTTTTATTAAGTCCCCCAGCGCCGAAAAGTCGCTCCCTTTATCCAGCCCGCCCATAATCAGGATTATGTTTTCAAAATCCGCAAGCGATTTGGCCACAGCTCCGACATTCGTGCCTTTTGAGTCATTAATAAATCTGACGCCATTTATATCATCAACAAATTCAACCCTGTGTTCAAGTCCCGAAAAATCCATCAGGACGTTTCTGACAGCATCAGTCCCGCATCCTGAAACAATAGCCATAAGGGAAGCTGCCATAGCATTTTCAATGTTGTGCGCTCCCTTAATCTTAAAGTCTGAAGGCCGAAGCGTGAAGTCTGAAGGCTGAATATGGGATTCAGGCAAATTGAAACGTATCAGGCCGTCCTTCAAATATGCGCCCTCCACCTCGAACATACGGCTAAAATAAACAATTTTCGGTTTTTCACTTTTATCTTCCAGTTTTTCGCTTACAACCTTCATTGTCTCCGGGTCGTCCGCGTTGAGGACCAGATAATCTTCACTGGTCTGGTTTTCAATAATCCTTGCCTTTGCATCAGAGTAATCCTTCATGCTGTCATATCTGTCGAGATGGTCAGGCGTTATGTTAAGAATTGCGGCAACATTCGGCCTGAACTCCTCTATTGTCTCAAGTTGAAAACTCGAAATTTCTGTAACAAAATAGTCAGGATATGCAGAGACTGTTTTTAAACCCGTCTCTACGATCTTTGAAATTTCTTCTGTCAGGGCATTGCCGATATTTCCTGCAAGCAGTGTCTTAAATCCTGCATCTTTCAGCATAAGGTCAACAAGTGTCGTTGTGGTCGATTTTCCGTTCGAACCGGTAATGCCGATAAACACAGGCGTCAGTTTGAAATTACGAGGCAGCGCCCCGCCACTATCTAACTGCCGGCCGCTGAGTACTGATCTCCCCACCTGATAAGCCAGCTCAAGTTCTCCAATAACAGGTATCCCTTTGATATTTGCCTTGACCAGAAGCGGGACATAAAGAGGGACCCCGGGACTTATGACTATCATATCCAGGGAATCGATAACTCCCCCGGCTTTGTCTTCATCTATGAACTTCACGCCGGGCAGCAACTGTTTTCTCTGCTCTTCTAACTTGTCAGGGGATTTCCTGTCAGTAATCGATACCCTGGCCCCTAATTCCGAAAGAAGGTTGGCAGCGCCTGTGCCGCTTCTTGCAAGCCCGACTACCAGGATGTTTTTCCCTTTAAACTTATTTTTTTTGACTTGTTCCACTTTTATCATCTTACCAGCTGTTATATGTATTTCATCTCACTTTCAAAGTAGTTAAACTCAACAGGGCCAGAACAATCCCAACTATCCAGAACCGTACAATCACCTTTGGCTCAGGCCATCCCTTTACTTCAAAATGATGGTGAATAGGGGCCATCCTGAATACCCTCTTGCCGGTCAGCTTGAATGAAGCCACCTGTATCATTACCGAAACAGTCTCAATAACAAAAATACCTCCGACGATCACCAGGACTATCTCCTGTTTGGTTATTACCGCAAGCGTTCCAAGTGCCCCGCCAAGACTGAGGGAGCCCACGTCCCCCATAAAAATCTCGGCCGGGTAGCTGTTGAACCACAAAAAACCAAGCGACGCTCCGAACATGGCCCCGCAGAAAACCGTGAGTTCGCCGGTGCCCGGCAGGAACAGAACATTCAGGTATTGCGAAAACCCGGCATGGCCCGATATATAGACAAGCGCCCCGTTAGCCAGGCATGCTATCCCCACCAGTCCGATGGCGAGCCCGTCTATGCCGTCAGTCAGATTGACTGCATTTGAAGAGCCTACAATAACAAAAACGGAAAACGGGATATAAAACCACCCAAGGTCTATCAGCCATTTTTTGAAGAAGGGGATGCTTAATTTCGCGGCATAGATATCATTCGGGTCGCGGTAAAAGAAAAATCCTATTATGAGCGCCAGCACGATCTGGGCGCCGAATTTATACCATCCTCCCAGTCCCTTCGGGTTCTTCTTAATCGACTTGAGATAGTCGTCTATAAATCCGATCAGACCAAATCCCAGCAATGCCCCGATCATTATTAATACATATCTGTTGCTTAAATCCCCCCATAGTAACACACTGGTTGTAACGGACAGAATGATCAACAGTCCACCCATTGTAGGGGTCCCTTCTTTACCTAAGTGGGTCTGTGGCCCATCATCCCTGACATGCTGGGTAAAACTCCACTTCCTCAGTTTTCCAATCATCCATGGACCCAATATCAGCGTCGTCATTATCGCCGTGATGATGGCAAGCGCGGTCCTGAACGTAATATAACGGAATACGTTAAAAGGTGAATAAACATCATAGAGGGCGTAAAACAGTTTATATAACATCCGTTATCCCTTCAATAATTTTTTCCATGTACATTGACCTTGATCCCTTTACGAGCACTGTGTCGCCCTGCTTCAGAATATCCATGATATTCTCTTTTGCCGAGTCAGCGTCTGGAAACGTGTATACGACGGGAGCCGCCTTCCCGCGTTTCACCCTCCTGCTTTCTTCTGCTGCCAGTCCCATCATTTCCCCTACAGCAACAAAGACATCCACTCCGGTCTCCCGGACAATGTTTCCGATTGTCCTGTGTTCGTGTTCCGAAAACTCATCCAGCTCACGCATGTCGCCGAGAACAGCCACTGTTCTCACGCCTGCGCCGAGACGGGTGAGCTCATGGACCGATTTTTCCATTGAGGACGGATTTGCATTATATGAATCATTTATTACCGTAATCCCCCGTTTCCTCAATATCTCGAACCTCATCGGTATGCCCTTATACTTTTCAAGGGCTGTTTTTATTTCTTCAATTTCCACTCCCAGAGACACGCATACGGCTGAGGCCGCAAGGGCGTTGTAAACATTAAAAAGACCGGGAACATTCAGACTGACCCATACGCTCTCCGCTTCCCCTGTCTCAAGCAAGAAAGCGCTGCCCATTTGCGAAACCTTCAGATTTTTTGCCATAACATTGGAAGCGTTAGTTATGCCGAAGGTGATGATTTCCCCTCTGAAATTCTTTAATTCTTCGATTCCCTTCATCAGAAATCCATCGTCGTTATTGACGACAGCCGTACTTACCCTTTCAAGGACCTCAAGTTTTGCTGAACGGACTGCTTCATAACTGCCAAGCCTTCCTACATGGGCCGAGCCTACATTGGTTATCACCCCGTGGGTGGGTCCGGCTATCTCACATAATCTTCTGATTTCACCGGCCGCGTTCATGCCCATTTCAAGGACAACCACTTCATCCGAATGGTCCAGCCGTGTAAGGCTCAGCGGCAGTCCGATATGATTATTAAGGTTCCCTTCATTTTTCAGTGTCCTGAATTTCCCTGAAAGTATCCCGTAGGTCATCTCTTTGGTTGTGGTCTTGCCGTTACTTCCGGTCACCGCCACCACCGGTATATCACGTTTCATCCTGAGAAAATGGGCCAGGTCCTGTAAAGACCTGAGGGTATCATTCACATAAATGATGACCTTGCCCCCGGGCAATGATGCCGGTCTCATGTCAACCACTGCACCGCTGCCCTTACAAAGGGCATTTTCCAGAAAGTCGTGCCCGTCAAACCGTTCTCCCCTGATTGCAAAAAACAATTCACCTTCGGAAATTTTTCTGGAATCGATGGAGACGCCGTCAAATGTTTTAGCGTTCCCGGAGAGAAGCTCTCCGCCGGTTGCTTTGATGATGTCTTCTACAGTTAACATAGTATTCTGCTTAATCCGCCACAGACTTTCACTGACTGAATAATCAGCAAGGTCTTTATCCCTTTGTGTTCCGGGGCATGTGCCCTTTTAATCTTTTATTTATCGCCTCTCTTGCGATCTCTTTATCACTGAAGTGATGTCTCACTCCGTTTACCTCCTGATAATTTTCGTGGCCCTTCCCTGCTATCAGCACCGTGTCTCCTTCTTTTGCCATTGATATCGCCTCCCTGATGGCCTCATCCCTGACAGGCTGTACAGTGTAATTGTTCTTTTTGACTCCCCTTAAGATATCCATTATGATCTCTGAGGGCTCTTCCGACCGCGGATTGTCCGAGGTAATAACAGCCAGATCACTCAGCTCGGTTGCAACACCGCCCATTACAGGCCGCTTGGTCCTGTCCCTGTCACCGCCGCATCCGAAAACCGTGATGACCCTCTTTTCTGTGATGAACCTTGCCTCTTCAATAAGTTTTCTTAACGCGTCCTCTGTATGCGCATAATCAACGATGCATAAATAATCCTGCCCCTCGTCAATGTTCTCAAACCGCCCGTCAACAGGCTTCGCGTGTTTTATTCCGTCCCGGATTATATTTTCCTTAACGCCCAGTGAATACGCTATGCCTATGGACATAAGAATGTTATAGACATTAAAACGTCCGATAAGAGACGAATTAATTTCAAATCTGCCTTCCGGCGTCCTGACGTCGAAAGACATACTGAATCCGGCCCCCCTGACTCCTGATTCTCTTATGTTCTCCGCCCTTATCATGGCCCCTTCTTCAATACCGCACGTTATGACGTTACAATTCAGCTTCTGTGCCAGCGGCCTTATCATCGGGTCATCAGTGTTCAGCACAGCGCTGCCGTCTTTACTGAGATACTTAAAGAGCCTGCGCTTGGCTCTGTAGTACTCATCCATAGTACCGTGAAAATCCAGATGGTCATGGGTGAAGTTGGTAAACGCGGCAGTCCGGAAAGAACAACCCTCCACTCTCTTCAGGGACAGGGCATGGGAAGAGACCTCGATGACCGCGTAGTCCATCTGATTATTCACCATTTCGCTTAAATACCTCTGAAGGTCCATTGATTCCGGGGTCGTATTAAACGCATTTGTAATACCACTGCCTGTCATATAACAAATCGTTCCCAGGAGGCCGGACGTCTTCCCCCCCGCTTCGATAATGCTTTTCGTAATATAACTGGTTGTGGTTTTTCCGTTTGTCCCTGTAATGCCTATAAGCGACAAACTCTTTGAAGGATGACCGTAAAAAGACGCAGAAATGAGGGCCAAAGCCTCCCTTGAATCGGAGACCTCAATGACTGTGATCTCGTCCTGTCCGGCAAGTTTCCTTGCTCTTTTCAATTCAACTGCATGCTCTGCAACCACTGCAGAAGCCCCCCTGCTAATTGCGTCATCTATGTAATCATGGCCGTCAACGGACAATCCCCTGACAGCCACGAAAAGAAAATCTTTTTTTACCCGTCTTGAATCATAGGCGATCCCTTTTATGTCCTTATCCTGCGGTCCGATCCGGGATTTTATCCTCAGACACTCTGTAAGTTTTAATTCTATCATGTATCATGTTTAAGAAATCCATTTAAAAAACGGTTTTTTATTTCCCGGAACTGTTTTTTCTATTACTGCTTGCCACCTACTGCGCTGCACTGACGAGCACGACCCGGTTCTCATCTTTTTCCATCGGCACGTCAAGATATGCAAATGTATGTTCGATAATGTTTCTAAACACAGGGGCCGCGACAAGCCCTCCATATGATCCCCCCCTCGGTTCATAGACAACTACTATCAGGGCTATCCTCGGGTTGTCTGCAGGAACAAAGCCGACAAAGGAACTTGCGAATCTGTCCCCGGAGTAACGTCCGATCTTTGGATCGAATATCTGTGCGGTGCCGGTTTTCCCGGCGACCAGATTGCCGCGTATACTTGCCTTCTGTGCCGTGCCCCCTTCCTCAACGACCGTCTTCAGTATGTCTTTCATTTTGTCGGAAGTGGCCTTGGATATAACACGCCTTTCCTCCGTAGGGACCATCTTTTTAATGACCTTACCGGAGGGAGAAATAATATCCGACACTATATAAGGCTTCATTAAAGAGCCTCCGTTTGCTATAGCAGAATACGCCCTAACCATCTGCAGGGGCGTCATCCCGATTTCCTGTCCTATTGACATTGCGGCAAGTGAAGTACCCGACCAGTTTTTAACATTTCTTGCGATTCCTCTCACTTCGCCGGGAAAATCTATGCCGGTCTTGTCTCCAAAGCCGAACTTCTTTATATACTCATAATATTTCGCTGCGCCAAGTCTCTGTCCGATCTTGACCGCGCCGACATTTGATGATTTCTGGATGATCTCCTGAAAGTTGAGTACACCATGCCGGTGAACATCATGGATTGTCTTTCCGCCCACCGTGATGGCGCCCCTGGATACATCAAACATGTCTCTAAGGCTGACCGCCTTTTCTTCCAGCGCCGCGCTTGCTAGGATTGATTTCATGGTAGAGCCAGGCTCAAAGATGTCCGTGATCGCCCTGTTTCTCTTTTCTTCTGCCCCCGCTGCTGCCGGAAAATTGGGATCGTATGTAGGCCTGTTGGAAAGCGCAAGAATCTCGCCTGTCATTGGGTCCATCATGATTGCGGTGACAGCCTTTGCCTTCCACTGCTCCATTGCGGCTGCTAATTCTCTTTCAACAATATACTGAAGACCTTCGTCAATAGTCAGAATAATATTGTTTCCCGGCATGGCTTTTTTAATATCACCGGTGTAGCTACTCCCCCGGGCATCGACTCCCACAGAAACGCTTTTGACCTCACCTTTCAAATATTCGTTGTAGACAAGTTCAAGTCCGGCAATACCATGATCGTCAATATTTGAGAATCCCAAAATATGCGAGGCTATCTGCCCTTTTGGATAGCAGCGCTTCGGCTCCTTCACAATACCTATGTCCCCATTGCCTAAACGCTCCTTCAGCTCACTCAGTTTATGGCTCGTGTCCAGGTCCACTCTCCTAGCCAGCCATGCAAAGGACTTCTTTCTCCTCTTTGACAAAATGCCGTCAATCTCTCCGGTTGAGACCTTTATTATCGGGGCTATCTCTGATGACAGGGTGCGCGTGTCTTCTATCTGCGAAGGTACTGCAAACAGGGAATCCGTTTCGATGTTCGTCGCAAGCTCCTTCATCCTCCTGTCCCATATAACGCCCCTCTGCGGGGTCAGGACCTTTTCTTTAATGTATTGCTGCGCGGCCCGTTGCGACAGCTTGTCGTGATCAAGAACCATCAGGTTTATCAGACGCAGGAATATTGCGGCGAAACAAAAAAGAATAATAGTAACAAGTACAAAAGCCCTCTTTTTGCTTTTCTGAAGCGGTATTTCTACAGGGTCCTCGTCCCACAGTTTTCTAGTCTCTATTCTGTCAGTCTTTCCCCTTCGTATTTTTCTATTTAACAATTTGATACATGCTCCCTGTCACTATTCCTCATCCCATAATATAATTATTCTCATTTATCAAAACTCACTGCCGCCGTCTGTTAATAATGCCTGCTCCAACTTTACTTCATTGATGCCGTACGTGGACCTGCAGCGGAGGTCCGCGTGACAAAGAATATATTGTCCCTTTCCGGATTGCTCATGCCAAGCCGGCTTAACGCAACATTCTCTACGTTGCCCATCGAATAGAAATTGGCCCGTTGCGCAACTGCCCTTTCTCTGTCGCTCACCAGGTCAGCCCTCAGCCTGTCAATCTTTCCAATCTCGTATTCCAGATTGACTACAGCAGCCTTCAGCCATACGATGGCAAGCAGGCTGATACCTATATAAATGAAGAATCCGGCCTTAACAAGCGTCCCCCCATTTTTATGATTTCTTGCTCTTCTTGCGATCATATCTTTTCCCCCACTCTTAGTTTTGCGCTCCTTGATGAAGGATTGCTTTGGCGTTCCGGTCTGCCTGGAACCAATGGTTTTCTTGTAATAATATTAAAGAGGCCTTCCTTTGCCAGTTTCCTGAATGCGTGCTTTACTATCCTGTCTTCGAGTGAATGATAGGATAAAATACATAATCTACCCCCGGTATCAAGCAGTTCCACCCCTGCCTCTATGGCTGCCGGCAATTCCTCTAACTCCTTATTAACTTCTATCCTCAATGCCTGAAAAGTCCTCGTGGCAGGGTGGATTCGCCCGCGTCTTTTCACCGACTTTTCAATGATTTCGGCAAGATCTCCGCAGGACCTGACCGGACTCTTATGACGGGCCATTACTATCGCCTTCGCTATCCTTCTGCTGAATCTCTCCTCTCCGAATTTCCATATGATGTCGGCAAGGTCTTTTTCAGAATATTTATTTATCACTGTTTCAGCTGTTAATGCCTGTCTTTTGTCCATTCTCATGTCCAGAGGTTCATCCTTAAGAAAGCTGAATCCCCGGCCTTCCGATTTCAGATGCAGGGTGGACACTCCAAGATCAAGGAGTATCCCGTTTACTTTGTTATAACCCAGTTCCCTCACAACGGTCCCGATATTTGAAAAACTGTCCTGTATAAAATGGACTGTTTTATAATCCGTTAAACGCCGGCCTGCGATTTCGATTGCCTGATCATCTCTGTCAATGCCTATCAATGTGCATCCCGCCGCACGCTGCATAATGCCTTCAGCATGCCCGCCCAAGCCAACTGTTGCATCAACGTATATGCCGGAATTCTCTATTTTCAATGCGTCCAGGACCTCCTCCCGCATTACCGGGACATGAACAATTTCCATTTACCACGCAGATATATTCATACCCGAAATACAAAATATGAAATATGTGATATTACGGTTTAACATATTCACTTTAAGCTTCTTACAGACCAAGCTTTGTAAATTCCTCTTTAAAAGACTGCTTATCTATCTTGGACGGGTCCGCTACGCCCTCAAATTCATTCCTGTTCCATATCTCAATCCTGTTTCCAAGACCCAATAAAACGACTTCGCTGTTTAATCCCGCGTCCACTCTGAGCGCTGAAGAAACAAGCACTCTGCCCTGCTTGTCAATTTCGCATTCAACAGCAGAGCCGATCACCCTGCGCATGAAATATTTAACTGCGTCAGATGTCTGGGGCATTTGATTTACTTTCTCTATCAGCTTCTGCCATTCGTCAACAGCATAAGCACATAAACACCTGTCAAACACCTCATTTGTTATAATTAGCTGGGAGGAATGATTTGAGGAAAGGATCTCACGATAAGGCGCAGGGACGATTAATCTCCCTTTCGGATCCAGAGAATTATAATGCTTTCCAGAAAAACCTAACATCCTTCCTCCACTTTATGACACTTTTTCCCACCAATACAACTGAGTATATTTATGTTTTTAATACTTGTCAAGAGAAAAAATAATATTTTTTTACAGTTACTACATTTTGTGGGGTAATTTTCTTATCCATACCATTTATGGGGCATGTTTTCGATTGTACTTTCAATGGGCCGGCCAATATTCAATATTTCCTTGCGTCGAAACAACTGTATCGTGTATCCTGATATGAATAATGGACCCGGCAGAAAGATTCCTTAATTATTTGACCGTCGAAAAAGGACTTTCGGCAAATACGATAGAGTCATATGGACGGGACATTCAGAAATTCAGAAAATTCCTTCAAGGTGCCTGTCAAGATATAAACAGCTTTAAGAGGGAAGACATCCTCTCCTTTATCAGCTATCTTCGTGATTCGGGGAATCAGGCCAGTACTGTGGCAAGAAACCTGGCCACACTGCGCGGACTCTGCAAATTCATGCTGATGGATGGGCTGTTAAAAGAAGATCCCATTGAAAATCTTCTAACGCCAAAGGGCTGGAAACGCATTCCCAGGATAATCGGAACGGACGAAGTTTCTTCACTGTTAAAAAAGCCTGAAGGGAATAACCTCTCGCTAAGGGACAGGGCAATGCTTGAGATTATGTACTCATCCGGCTTACGGGCCAGCGAAGTTGTCAATTTAAAAACAGGCGATATAAATTTTGAAGCCGGATTTCTAACATTAACAGGGAAGGGGTCGAAGCAACGGGTTGTCCCGATCCATGAACAGGCATTGTCAACAATCAAGCGCTATATTAATGAATCAAGACCTGTTTTTTTAAAAAAGAAGACCAGCAATTACCTGTTCCTTGCTAAAGGTGGTAAGCCAATGACAAGGCAGAGATTATGGCAGTTAATAAAAAAATATTCTGCTGAACTATCAGTTAAAATATCCCCTCATACTCTTCGTCACTGTTTTGCAAGCCACCTTTTAGACGGCGGAGCCGACCTGAGGGCACTTCAGAAAATGCTCGGGCATACTGATATTTCAACAACTCAAATATATACAAAGGTCACGCCTGAACGACTGCGGAAAATACACAAAAAGCACCATCCTCGAAGCTGAAAACGGTTTCTGCCAAAGGTCAACCTGGAGATTATTCTTCTGTTTCTATGATTGCTTCTCAAATTTAATTTAATATAGTTATAACCTCCCACCAAATAAAACTTGTCAACAATGATTATCAAAGCTATAATGTCAGCATCAAATTACAATAAGCCGTTTTGCTTTTGTATTCAGCGTCATACAACAAGTATTATTTGCACTTATAATATTTTATTCTCTTGATGAACAGGGAGGGCAGCGCATGTTACAAAAAGTCGATAAAGAAGATCTCTACTCTTGCTGTAAACCGGACGAACTACCCTTTAAAACAACAGATGATATTCCCACATTGACCGAAACGATCGGGCAGAAAAGGGCTTTAAGCGCTTTACAGTTCGGCCTCGATATTGACAGTCACGGATTCAATATTTACATTCTCGGGGAAAGCGGCACCGGCAAATTGACCACTATAAAGACAATCCTGGAAGACAAATCAAAGAATGAAACGATCCCTAATGACTGGTGTTATGTTTACAACTTTAAAAATATCGACCTGCCCCGCGCTATCAGCCTTAAGCCGGGTACCGGGCTTGCATTCCAAAAAGAAATGGACGAACTGATAACCGTGCTCCGGCAGGAAATTCCCAAGATCTTTGAATCCAAAGAATATGAAAAACAGCGCACTAAAATCCTGGAAGACTTCCAGCATAAACAGAAAGAACAGTTTACCGATCTTGAAAAGGAAGCAAAGGACAAGGACTTTACGCTGAGAAAAACCGTCAGCGGACTTATCCTGGTCCCCGTTAAAACAACCGGCGAAACACTAAGCGAGGAAGAATATGAGGGCCTTGAACCACGGGTAAAAAAGAAGATCGAAACTATCGGCAAAGAGCTCCAGGAAAAGCTTGATGATGTGATAAGAATTGTAAGGGAAGAAGAAAAGAAGATCAAGGACCTGATGAAAGATCTTGAGCGTCAGGCCACGCTGTCTTCAATAGGCCACAGGATAGAAGAGTTAAAGAAAGCTTATAACGACAATTCGGAAGTCCCTAATTACCTGGAACAGGTCATGGAAGATATTCTTGAGCATCTTGATGATTTCAAACCGCAGGAAGAACAGGCAGCCCCGTCTCTCCAGTTTATGAGGCCTGCAAAATCTGAGCCCTCATTTGTCAGATATTCCGTCAATGTATTCGTCAATAACCATGAGTTAAAGGGCGCTCCTGTCGTAATAGAGAGCAATCCGACGTACTATAACCTTTTTGGACGGGTCGAGCATAAACTGCAATATGGCGTTGCGATGACAGATTTCACCATGATAAAGACAGGCTCGCTTCAGCAGGCAAACGGAGGATATCTGGTCATCGACGCACTTGAACTCCTGAAAAATATTTTTTCCTATGATGCCCTCAAAAGGACGATAAAAGACAAAGAAATAAAAATAGAAGACGTATGGGAACAGTACCGCTTATTGTCCACAGCTACACTGAAGCCCCAGGCAATTCCGTTTAATGTAAAAATTGTTCTGGTAGGAAACCCCCGCCTTTATTATCTCCTCTATAATCTGGATGAGGAGTACAGGGAACTGTTTAAAGTAAAAGCCGATTATGAAAACCGTATGGACAGAAATCCCGATCACATGCTCAAGTATGCCAGTTTCATAAAAGCAAAGTGCGATGAAAGGGGCCTGCGGCCATTTGATCGTGATGCAGTTGCAAAGGTCATTGAGTATGGTTCGAGACTAGCAGAACATCAGCGCAAGCTGTCAGCCAAATTCAGCGACATAGCAGACCTTCTCAGGGAGGCCGATCACTGGGCAAAGTACAATAAACACAGCCTTGTGACAGCCGGAGATGTCGATAAAGCTTTCGAAGAGAAAACGTATCGCAGCAATAAGGTGGAGAAAAAAATTCTCGAAGCAACAGAGGAAGGGACCATCCTCATTGACACGGAAGGGGCTGTTGTGGGTCAGATAAACGGCCTCTCAGTCCTTGACCTCGGAGATTACCGGTTTGGAATGCCTTCACGGATTACGGCCAGGACATATGCCGGAAGGGCAGGCATTATCAACATTGAAAGAGAAACAAAGATGAGCGGAAAAATTCATGAAAAGGCAATATTGATTCTTATCGGCTACCTCGGAGGCAAATATGCCATAAAGCAGTCTCTAAGCCTGACCGCATACCTCACGTTCGAACAATTATACGGAGGCATTGAGGGCGACAGCGCCACGTGCGCTGAGGTCTATGCCCTTTTAAGCAGCATATCTGGGGTACCGCTTAAACAATCTTATGCAATCACGGGTTCAATGAACCAGCACGGGGACGTCCAGCCTATAGGCGGGGTAAATGAAAAGATAGAAGGTTTTTACGAAGTATGCAAACTTTCCGGTCTTAACGGCGGACACGGGGTCATCATTCCAAAGCGTAATTTAATGAACCTTATGTTAAAAGCTGACGTCATTGACGCGGTTGTAAACGGAAAATTTACAATATATTCCATTGACAAGATCGAAGACGGAATAGAAGTTCTCACCGGCATGCACCCCGGCGAAATGCAGACTGACGGCACGTATCCGGAAGGCACGTTTAATTTTCTGGTCGCAAAAAAACTGAAAGAACTGTCCGAGGCCCTGAAAGGGGAAAAAGACCCGGAAAACAATGATAACGGCAAGAACAAAAAACACGACGGTAAAAGCAAAAAAGACAAAAAATCGGGCAGGTAATTAATATCCTGGTTATCCTTCGAACTCGTGTGTTCTGTTGTTATAATAGCTGAAGCTTCTATGCTATGTTATTAATAATTTATTGTTTCCATTGGAATATTCGTGACTGCTGATCCACAAAAAATTCTGATACGCGGCGTTAACTGGATCGGTGATGCGGTTATCACAATCCCTGCGGTCAGGTCCATCCGCCGTGCATTCCCTGATGCTCATATAAGTCTTTTGGTCAAACCATGGGTTTCAGAAATATTCAGAGAGAACCCTGATATTGATGAAATCATCCTCTACGATGACAGTTTCAAAAGGTATACAGGAAGGCTCAAACTTGCAAAAAAACTGCGCGAGAAGGCATTCGATAAGGCCATACTCCTCCAGAATGCCTTTGACGCCGCCCTGATCGCCTGGCTCTCAGGAATTCCGGAAAGGATCGGATATAAAAGAGACGGACGCGGGTTCCTTTTAACGAAGGCTGTGCCTGTTGAAAAAGATATCCTCGAACAGCATCAGGTTTATTATTACCTGAATCTCCTCAAGTCAGCGGGTATCGAACCTGCAGATGCGCAGCCGTATTTATATTTAACTGATAATGAAAGGCAGTCGGCAAGAAAAACCCTGTCTTCCTATTTCAGCGCTGACCGGGGCCCGTTAATCGGAATCAATCCCGGCGCAACCTTCGGATCTGCAAAGAGATGGCCTCCTGAACAATTCGCGGAACTGATAATAAAAGTAATCAACGAGCTTAACGGACGGGTTGTTATATTCGGCAGCCCTTCAGAGATTGAAATCGCGGATGACATTATTACAGAAATCAACAGGTTGAAAATTAGAATGAAAATAGAGAAAATAGGATCACGCATACTGGTGATGGCCGGCAAAACAAATCTGCGGGAGCTTGCTGCTTTGATATCTGAATGTGATGTCTTTGTAACAAATGATTCGGGGCCGATGCATATGGCCTCAGCTCTGCTTGTACCGATAGTCGCCATATTCGGTTCCACTGACAAAACAGCGACAGGTCCTTTCGGAGAAGGGCACAGGATTATTGCTAAAGACCTGCCGTGCGCCCCCTGCATGAAAAGAGAGTGCCCCGAAGGCCATCTCAATTGTATGACCGCTGTTACGGCCGATGAAGTTCTTTGCGCAGTCAGGGAAATCCTTCCGGTCACTAAAGCTGTATTCCTGGATAAAGACGGGACCCTCATCGAAGACAAACATTATCTGAACAGTTTTGATGGCCTTGTGATATTGCGCGGCACAAAGGCCGGGTTAAAGAAATTAAAAGGAGCAGGCTTTAAACTCATCGGTATAACAAACCAGTCAGGTATTGCACGGGGGATAGTAGATCGAGAGTTTGTAAAACAATCAAATGAATATATCGAGAAAGAACTGGGGATAGATGATTTCTACTACTGTCCCCATCACCCGGATGAAAAGTGCAGCTGCAGAAAGCCTGAACCGCTTTTACTGCTTAAAGCAAGAAACAGGCACCTCATAAATTTAAAATTATCCTATATAATAGGTGACCGGGAATCGGACGTATTGCTTGCCGGGAAAACAGGGTCCACCGGCATATTGTTATCTCCGACGCCGCTTTTCGAAAAGACGGAAGCTGCTTATATTGCAAAAGATTTAAACGATGCCGTTGAGTGGATATTGGCGCGGGAGAAGGCTGTTTCATGAAGCGGTCAAAATTCAAGTTCCAGGTCCCAAAACTGAAGCATTTATTGTCTTTGCTTGCATGCCTCCTGATCTTCCCGGCGTCCCTTGAAGCCGGTTCCTCAATAAACAAGAGATTCGTTTACTATATATACTGGTCCGGGATTAAGGCAGGTGAGGCGGTAATGGACTACACCAGTACACCTGAAGGCATAACGATAAGGACCCATGCCACATCAGCGCCTTTTGTCACTTTCTTCTATCCGGTTGACGATATTTCCGAGAGCACACTTTATCCCGACGGATACCCAAAGAAGTTTATCGTAAAAGTGCAGCAGGGCCGCCACAAGAGGGACAAGGTCACATACTTTGAAAGAAAACCCGACGGGAAGCCCCAGAAAATCATATATCATAATATCCTGGATGACTCGATTGAGGAATTCTTTTATGACAAACCGGCATACGATCCACTGTCAGCCTTTTACGAAATGACAAAATGGGACCTTAAAATAGGGCAGAAAGCTTTCATGGATATCTTTGACAGCGGAAAACTCTGGAATACCGAAGTACAGGTACTGAGGAAGGAAACGGTCAAGGTGCCGGCAGGGGAATTCGATACCATAGTGGTAAAACCAATTTTAAAGTCCGAAGGGATTTTCCCTAAGACCGGGGATATCACCATTTGGGCCACAGATGACGACAGGAAACTGCCGGTCCTGATGAAAAGCAAGGCTATAATAGGTCATTTCTCTGCCGAGCTTGTAGAAGGTCAATATTGATATAATTCTGCAATGGCCTTTCTCTTCCCATATTGATAAATAATCATGTATCATATTTAACTAAAGCTTGCTATTTGCAGGATAGAGATTCATTATTTTGTTAAAAAAAACAGAATAAACAGCAAAAAGCATAGTGGATTTTCTTAATATTACCTGGGGAGGCAAAATGAATATTTCTGTAATTGGAAGCGGTTATGTCGGCCTGATCACAGGGGCATGTTTTGCGGAGTTTGGCTTAAACGTCACCTGTGTGGACAACGATGCTAAGAAGATAAAATCACTGAAAAAAGGGCTTGTGCCGTTTTATGAGCCTGGCCTTGAAGAGATAATGCAGAGAAATATCAAGGCCGGCCGCCTGCACTTTACATCCGACATCGCTGAGGCAGTGGATTCATCTCTCGTTATTTTTATTGCAGTGGGAACCCCGCCGCGGGGGGATGGTTCCGCAGAGATGAAATATGTCGAGGAAGTTGCAAAGGAAATTGCAAAAAATATAAAAAGTTATAAAGTAATTGTAACCAAGAGCACAGTTCCTGTAGGCACCGGAGAGAAAGTCCGTAAAATTATCTCAAAACACCTTAAAGAGAACATAGATTTTGATGTTGTATCCAATCCTGAGTTTCTAAGGGAAGGCGCCGGGATCGAAGACTTTATGAGGCCCAACAGGATCGTAATAGGCACTTCAAGCGACCAGGCAACCGCGATCATGAAAGATCTCTACCGTCCCCTGTATCTTATTGAGACTCCTATAGTTATTACAGATGTTAAAACCGCTGAACTCATTAAATATGCTTCAAATGCCTTTCTGGCCACAAAAATATCCTTTATCAACGAGCTTGCCAATCTCTGCGAAATAGTAGGAGCAAATGTTCAGACCGTCGCAAAGGGAATGGGACTTGACCGGAGGATAGGCCCCAAATTTCTTCACGCCGGCCCTGGCTACGGCGGCTCGTGTTTTCCAAAAGACACCCTTGCCCTGTTGCAGATCGGGAAGGAGCATAACGTCAATCTCGGAATCATATCGGCAACGATAAAAGCCAATGAAGTGCAGAAGGAAAAAGCCGCCGATACAATAATAGCCGCGCTGGAAAAGCCAAAGGGCAAAACTATATGCATACTCGGTTTGTCCTTCAAACCAAACACAAACGATCTGAGAGACGCGCCAGCGCTCTTCATTATTAACAAGCTGTTAAAGGAAGGGGCCAGGATAAGGGCCTATGATCCGGTTGCAATGGAAGATGCAAAAACATTCCTTACGAAAGTCACATTCTGTAACGATGTCTATGATGCTGCCAAAGGCGCTGACGCTGTGGTAATAGTTACGGAATGGAACCAGTTCAGAAATTTAGACCTCAACAAACTAAAGAAGACTGCAAAAGGGAAGCTGTTCTTTGATCTGCGCAATATATACGAACCCGACAGATTAATAAAAATGGGTTTCAACTACTATTCAACAGGAAGGGCGCAAAGGTAACAGGGCTAAAGCCAGCCTTGACTTTAAGAGGAGAATTGAACTAAATTATTGCTTATGCGAAAACCATTCATAGCAGCAAACTGGAAAATGAATAAGACAGTTGAGGAGACGGAAGAGTTTATTAACTCGTTTCTTCCGCTGGTAAAAGATGTTTCGGATGTCGACATTTTGCTTGCGCCTCCTTTCACATCTTTGGGCGCGGCATCCAGGCTTCTTAAGTCATCTAATGTTATCCTGGCTGCTCAGACTGTATTTTATGAGGAAAAAGGGGCCTACACCGGTGAAATATCCCCGGTGATGCTCAGGTCCGTTGGGTGTTCCTGTGTCATTATCGGTCATTCCGAAAGAAGACAGTTTTTTTTCGAAACCGATGATATCGTAAACAGGAAAATCAAGACCGCAAGAAAAAACGGCCTTGACGTCATTCTTTGTGTAGGAGAGTCCCTGGAAGAAAGGGAAGCCAACAAAACATTTGATATATTGGACAGACAGCTCACCGGTTCGCTGGCAGACCTGTCTCTTGACGGGACAACAATCGCTTATGAACCAATCTGGGCAATCGGGACAGGTAAAACCGCGACCAAGGAACAGGCAAACGAAGCTCATACATATATCCGGCAGTGGCTGAGGAAGAACAAAGAAGGCGCAGACGCTGTTCGCATACAGTATGGAGGAAGCGTTACTCCGGACAATGTTGAATCTTTGATGTCACAGCCGGAAGTAGACGGCGCGCTTGTTGGCGGCGCGAGCCTGAAGCCTGACAGTTTTGCAAAGATTGTAACAGGCGCAATAAAAAAATAAGAGGGAATATAAAATGTATATAGCAGTGGTCATTCTTCACTTAATCGTATGTTTGTTTCTTATTTTCATTATATTGATCCAGAGCAGCAAGGGGGCTGAAATGGGCGCTGCATTCGGAGGTTCAAGCCAGACCCTTTTCGGAAGCAGAGGCGCTGCCACTTTTCTCAGCAAACTGACGACCGCTGCGGCTGTTTTATTCATGATCACTTCGCTGTCACTTGCGATTTATTCCGTCAGGAGAACATCCGTAATATCATCAGCGCCGGTAAAAGAAGCTCCGGCAATACCCCCCTCTGATACAAAATCCGGCCCTCTCCAGGAACAAAAGCCTGTTGCGCCCGGACAGGGGGAAACGCAGACGACCCCTGCGCAGACACCGGAAACCAAACAGTAGCAAAATTCAAACAATTAAAACCTATTTCAGCTGCTTTGCCTCTGCCTCGCTCAGAAGCAGTCTGGCCTTTACAAGTTTTCTGAGTTTGCTATCGACTTTTACGGGATTCCCCGCAGTAAGCGCCTGGATAAGGTCCCCCTCAAGCTCTGCGACTTCAAGACGCTTGTAATAATCCAGGGATTCCTTCAGATGGGCCAACACAATCTTCCCTGTTAAGACCGGATGATTATTTGTGACATTTGCATCCTTGAATCTTGTGCCGTGTTCAAGCTCAACTTCCAGGCCCATGCAAAAGTCCCCGATATCTATATTCATCCCAGAGGAATTCACCTCGTTTAAAATTATTTTACCCTCCTCAGGTGAAACCTTTGGTTCTGTCATTGCCGTCCAGTCACTGATATTAAGCTCCCTGCACACCCTTTTCACTTCATCGACAGTTACATATTGAGGTATTTCCATTAAGCCTCCTTATAAAATATTCCCAACAGCCCTCTAACGAGCAACAAAAACTGGGGCATGATGAATTTTATTGCAGCAATCAGATTGAAAGAACAGTGCGGCAGGTTTATTAAACGTATGAATCAATATGCGTCCCTTTTGACTGATATATCCGAATTGCGTTTCCCCTGCGGTCGTAGGTATTATCAGCAGCGGCCGGGACCATTATCAACTGCGCATGGGGGACTTTTCTATCCGGGACCGGATTGTCCCGAACAATTAATTCCCCGCTGCCGGCAGTCATTCTATTGTATGGTGTCACATCTATGGTCCTGTCACTTCCCGCAGATTCGTCCTTTTTACTGGAAGAAATATTGTTATTGATCCGAACATCATTAACCGTATGGTTATTCTGCGTTAACCGGAAGAAATTCAGGATATTGAAATTAATAACAGTCGTCATTGTTTTTTCATTTAAACGTAATTCGATAAATCAGGAGACAGCAATTGAGCAGAATCGCTATGCAACATTGACGGGAGAGAATTATTGTATACCGGATTCGAATTGAGTTTGAAGGTGATCATTCCCTGATCTCCTGCGAAAACGTTTTTAAGTTTATGTGACTAACTTACTGTTTTTATAATCTGTCGTTTTCTGAGTATCTGATAATTACATTATAGCAGGCAACGGAAATTTTTCAAATACTTTCGTGTTGAATAAATCTTCAGACTGCAGTCCCAGAAACCAAGCGGCAACAAGTCCGGGATCATACTGATTTTATTGAATAAACAGGCTCTGTTATTGCTTCATTCCGGCACTCCGGACACTTGCCGGGTTTCTTGAACTTTTCTCTTTTTTCAAAAACAAAGCCGCACTTTTTGCATTCCGACGGGGCAATTATCAAACTCAGTCCTCTCCTTGTGACTGACTTTTGAATGTGCTGGAGATGATCATATACAGCTTTCTCCGGGATCCTGACGAGCCCTGAAATGTCCTTGGCCGAGAGAGGCTGCTCTTCAAGGACTGATATTATATTCTTCCTCACCGTCTCCTGTCTTTCATCAGGAACAAAAGGTTTTTTTGGTTTGTTTTTCATGTTGCGCAACATTTTGTTGAAAGGACCGAGACCTGCCTTCCGGAGAAGGCCGCATTCTTCTCATAACTACTCACAGCTTTTGCAATTAGATTTAATCCCTAGGGTATTACTAAGCCTACTCCAATATTTCAAGCACGCAGCGCTTACCGAGTTTTGTACCGGCAGCGCTCAGAACTGTTCTTATCGCCCGTGCCGTATTCCCCTGTTTTCCGATAATCTTGCCTATATCGGTTTTGGCAACTCGCAATTCAAAAACAACAGTTCTTTCTCCAGCCACCTCTCCAACTGAAACCTCCTCCGGTAAGTCCACCAGAGCCTTTGCCATTCTTTCAATTAGTGCCTTCATACCCACCTCCATGAGAATCCGGGTCGTTGAGAGCCCGGTATTTTCAAAAGATTTATCACAACAGATGCCAGATGTAATTTAAATCTCATTACCATAACCTATCGGATTTCTACTGTTAACGACATATTATCACATTGCCCGTAGATTTAAAACAGAAAATATCAATTATTCAGAACAATAGCTATGATAGCGATGTACGATTGATTGAATTAGCAGAGGCCAAAATCTTAGAATAGAATCTGAAGAAAACAATGATACAGGTCAGCAATTTAGACAAGGCATACGGACAGCAGGTTGTATTCGATAAGGCCGGCTTTACCATTAATCCCGGAGAGCGTGTGGGGCTTATAGGAAGAAACGGCCACGGCAAGACCACGCTTTTCAGGATGATACTCGGGCAGGAACACCCTGACTCCGGGACTATCGGCATCCCAAATGGCTACAGGACAGGACATCTTTCACAGCATCTGAGTTTTACCGAGGATACGGTATTGAAGGAGGCATGCCTCAGCCTTCCCTCTGCCGAAGAAGGCCCGGATGAGAAATATAAGGCGGAAACCATCCTTATGGGACTCGGATTTTCCACAGACGATTTCGTTGCCTCTCCCACCGCCCTTTCCGGAGGCTACCAGGTAAGACTGAACCTTGCCAAGGTGCTGGCCTCGGACCCTGACATACTGCTCCTTGACGAACCTACGAACTACCTTGACATAGTGTCCCTTCGCTGGCTCGTGCAATTCCTGCGCAGCTGGCAGAAGGAGCTCATTATCATCACCCATGACCGCAGCTTCATGGACAGCGTCACCACTCATACTATGGCAATACACCGCTGCAAGATCCGGAAGGTAGCCGGTCCCACGGAAAAGGTATATCAGCAGCTTCTGCTGGAAGAAGAGATACACGAAAAGACCCGGACAAACGACGAGAAAAAGAGGAAGGAAGTCGAGCAGTTCATAAACCGCTTCAGGTCCAAGGCGACCAAGGCGAAGGCAGTACAGTCAAGGATCAAGGCCCTGCAGAAAAAAGAACGGCTTGAGAGACTGACCGAAATAAAAGACCTTGAATTCACTTTTAACTCAGCTCCGTTTACGGGTAAACATCTCATGGAGGTGAAAGACCTGTCTTTCGGATTTGACGACGGGTCGCCGAAGTTGATTGAGAAACTGGGCCTCTATGCTGGGAAAAAAGACCGCATAGCCATCATAGGAAAAAACGGCAAGGGCAAGACCACACTCCTGAACCTCCTTGCCGGTGAGCTGGCCCCCCTGGGCGGTACCGTACACTATCACCGGGACCTGAAACTTGCGTATTTCGGCCAGACAAACATAAACCGGCTAAACCCGGTCAAGACCGTGGAAGAAGAGATCATGGACGTACACCCGGAACATAACCGGGGAGCGGCCCGTAAAATTTGCGGCGCCATGATGTTTCCCGGCGATCAGGCGCTGAAAAAGATCAGCGTCCTTTCAGGGGGTGAAAGGAGCCGGGTCCTGCTCGGAAAGCTCCTGGTCAGTCCCGCCAATATGCTGCTGCTGGATGAGCCCACCAACCACCTTGATATGGAGTCGACTGAATCTCTTGTTGAGGCAATTGATGAATTCGGGGGCGCAGTCATTATCGTTACACACAGTGAGATGATACTCCATACTCTGGCAACCCGGCTGATTGTTTTCGATGACGGGAAGGTAACGCTTTTTGAAGGGACATACCAGGACTTTCTGGACCGTGTCGGGTGGAAAGGTGAACAGAAGATGACCCAGACTGAGACTGCAGCGGCATCACCTGTTGCCCAGCCTGCAGATAAAAAATACATCCGTCGTCTCCGGGCTGAACTGATCAATGAAAAATCAAGGACACTGGGAGCGCTTCAAAAAAGGATTGATGAAATCGAAAGCGAGATCATCCACCTCGAAGAAAAGACCGGCGAGGACAATAAAGAACTGTACGAAGCCTCCCTGAAGGGCGACGGCAATACAATTAAAACCATCTCAAAGGCCCTTCACGATGCAAAGTCAAGGATCGACTCCCTGTTTCCCGAACTGGAGCAGCTCCATGCGGAGCTTGACAGCAGGACCCGCGAATTTGAGGAAAGGCTCAGTGCCATGGAGGTCTCATTATAAGCACGGCCTGTTTTATATAAATTGATTTTATTGTAATATTGTTCTATGAAAAGAGACATATGGATATTCCTTTTTGCCCTCGGCATTATTCTTTTCAGCTGGCCCATCATGAGCATATTCAGATACGGCCTCTCAAAATATCTATTCCTTGCGTGGTTTATTTTTATCGCCCTTATTTTTATCGCTACCATTTATAAAAGTAAAAGCAACGACGGGGGATAATTGTTTTCCATAACGGTTTTATTCTCTATCATCTTTGTTTACCTGCTTCTGCTCTTTCTGATCGCATATATCGCAGAGCGGAAAGAACAGAGTGGCAGCAAACTCGTATCAAACCCGTATGTCTATTCCCTCTCACTCGCGGTCTACTGCACCTCGTGGACGTTTTACGGCAGCGTGGGCAAGGCCGCAAACGCAGGCCTGAGTTTTCTCACTATATATATCGGCCCGACGCTGATGGCGGCACTGTGGTGGATTGTCCTGAGAAAGATTGTGTATATATGCAAGGAAAACAGGATCACCACGATGTCTGACTTTATCGCCTCACGTTACGGCAACTCGCTATTCCTTTCCGTCCTCGTAACGCTTGTAGCGGTAATCGGCATAACCCCATATCTCGGACTTCAGCTCAAGGCGATCATGACGACCTTTTCCATCCTCACGGGACAGTCTGAAGGGAGTGGTTTTGCGGGATGGCTGATAACCCTTGTGCTCGGGGTCTTCGCGATATTTTTCGGGGCGAGGAAGGTCGATGTTTCCGAACGGCACGGCGGGCTTATCTTCGCGATCGCCTTTGAATCGGCCATAAAGCTGATCGCCTTCATTTCCGTGGGTGTCTTTGTCTCGTATGGGCTGTTTGACGGCATCGGAGGCATTTTCGACAGGATCAGAAATTCAGAATTCGCGGGCCTGATGACGCTTGGAGGAAATTCCAATGTCAGTTTCACGGAATGGGCCTCACTAACGTTTCTCTCAATGATGGCAATCATGTTTCTGCCGAGACAGTTTCATGTGTCCGTTGTAGAAAACTCATCAGATGAACACATCAAAAAGGCGATGTGGCTCTTCCCCCTTTACCTGTTTCTCATAAACATCTTTGTTCTGCCCATAGCTTACGGCGGTCTGCTACTCGGGGAACCTCAGCAGAGCGCCGATTTTTTCATGCTCACCATACCTCTTAAGCACGGGGTCCCCCATCTTGCACTCCTGGCCTTCATCGGGGGGTTCTCAGCCGCCACCGCCATGGTCATTGTCGAATCACTGGCGCTAAGCACGATGGTGATGAACAGCTTTGTGATGCCCGCGCTCTGGCGGATGAACGCCATGAAGGGTTTTTACCTGATGATACTTAATACAAGAAGGGTCATCATTATAGGTCTGATCTTTCTCGGATATCTCTTCGCGGTCTATATCGGACATTTCTACAGCCTGGTTGACATCGGGCTGAAGTCATTTGAAGCAGTCACAATATTCGCGCCGCCGCTCCTTTTCGGACTTTACTGGAAAGGCGGGAACAAGAAGGGCGCGATAGCGGGCATCATCGCGGGTTTCACCGTATGGATGTATACGCTCATGATCCCCGCGCTCACGAGGGCAGGCATTATTGAAAATGAAGGTTTCTGGGGAAAGATATTCAATTCAACGTTCCTTAATCCTACCGCGTTATTCGGACTGGAGGGCCTTGACCGCTGGAGCCATTCTTTATTCTGGGGGCTTCTGTTTAATATTGTGCTCTATGTCGGCGTTTCGATTTTTACCTCCCAGGACGCGGAGGAAGAGAGACAGGCATTTAAATTCGTTGAATCATATTCATCGAGGATGCTCCCTGCCCGGGGCATATACAGCATTGAGCAGATCGAGGACATACTTGGGCATTATACAGGGAAGAAAGAGGCAAAAGAATTCATCACGAATTTCCTTTCACGAAACAACATCCCCCGGGAGTCTGTTTCACAGAACGACCTGATCAGGATCAGACACGAAGCTGAAAAAATATTGTCCGGAGCGCTCGGCTCCCCGATAGCCGCCATAATATTTGAAGACAAGTTCACGCTCACCGACCAGGAAAGGGGGGAGCTGTCCAGCTCCATAAAACAGATAACAGACACCCTCCGGCTTTCCAGGCAGGAACTTGCCAATGCAAACAGGGACCTGGCATATCTCAAGGATTTCAGCGAAAACATTATCGAAAGCGCCCCGGTCGGCATCGTAACTATTGATTCCGCGTTCAGGGTCAAATACTGGAACAGGGAGATGGAGACCATCACGGGGATAAAGAAACCATCAGCATTCAACATGTCCCTCATACATCTGATGCCGTGGATGAAAGGCGAGCTCTTTACGCAGGGCATGCACGGCGAAATGATAGTCCAGACCCCTGCCATGCAGTCATTCAAGATCAATGTCAGTCCCCTGAAAGACCCGTCCGGCGGCTTCGTCGTCATTATCGAAGACATAACCGAAAAAAAGAAGATGGAGGAACAGCTCCTGCACTCCTCAAAACTTGCGAGCATAGGGAGACTTACCGCCGGTATATCGCATGAGATAGGAAACCCGCTTGCATCAATATCTTCCCTTGTCCAGGAATTGAGGGCCCAGAAACTGGATTCGGAAGATGATATAAAATTCACGGAAACGTCGCTCAAGACCATTAACAGCCATATTGAACGTATTGTTAATATAGTCAGGAGCCTCGGCGATTTCGCAAGGATATCATCTTCGGAAAAGACCGTCACCGGCATCTCCGATATCCTCAACCGGACGATCAACCTTATTAGTTACGACAAGAGGTTTAAGAACATCAAACTGAAACTCGATGTCGACGAAATCCCACCATTAAAAATGAACCCGGACCAGATGCAGCAGATGTTTTTCAACTTCATACTCAATGCCCTTGACGCGATGCCTGACGGAGGCGCGCTTACTATTTCCATAAAACAGGCCGGCAGATTTATTGAGATTATCTTTAAAGACACAGGCACAGGCATAGAAGAGTCCGCACTGGACAGGATCTTCGACCCTTTTTATACCACCAAGACACCGGGCAAAGGAACGGGGCTTGGGCTGAGCATTTGCTATGGTATAATCAAAGACCATAACGGCACGATTAACGTTAAAAGCGGGAAAGGAGAAGGAACCACCTTCATGATAAGGCTCCCTAAGGAACAGGATGGATAAAAGACTGCTTATCGTAGAAGATGAAGAGACCCTGTGCGAGTCCCTGAAGAGAGTGCTCTCAAGAGAAGGCTATCTTGTTGATACAGTCAATACCGCTGAATCAGCCCTTGCCATACTTCAGGAGAGGCCATATGACCTTATAGTGACCGACATCATTCTGCCCGGGATAAATGGAATAGAACTGATCCGGAAGATAAGGGAGGACAATCCCGAACAGATCGTTGTGGTAATGACAGCATACGCCTCCCTGGAGACTGCGGTCGAGGCGCTCCGCGCGGGGTCCTATGACTATATCGTAAAGCCGGTCATGCATGAAGAAATCAAACAGATAGTAAAAAACGCGATCAACCAGAAAGCGCTGCAAAAGGAAAACCTCCTGCTAAAGTGCCAGCTTGAAAATAAATATGACATAGAAACAATATCGCTCTATAAAAGCCCTGCCATGCGGAAGCTCATAGATGAAATAAAAAGCATCGCGGACAGCCCGGCCAATCTCCTTGTGATCGGGAAAACGGGGACGGAAAAGGAACTCTGCGCGAAGCTCCTGCACAGCATAAGAAAGACTCAAAAACCCTTCCTCCCGATACCGTGCAATACCGCTGACACAAATTCAATCCGGCAGGCCCTTGACGCCGCGGACGGCGGGGTGATATTTCTTAATGACATTCTTTGCCTGAATGCCGAACTCCAGAGCATGCTGCTGACCCTGCTTAAAGAGCGGGACCTCAGGACCATCGCCGCAACAGACAGGGACATTGAAGCCGCCTTACAGGAAGGCTCATTCAGCAGAGAACTCCTCCAGATTATACGGGGCATTACGATACGGATACCTTCCCTCCGGGAGAGAAAAGAGGACATCGAGCCACTGGTTTACTATTTCATCCAGAAATACTCCGAGGAATTTTGCAGCAGCATCAGATCGCTGGACAGCAGCGCGCTGGAGCTCCTGGTCAATTATGACTGGCCCGGAAATGTGAGGGAGCTTCAGAATGTGATCGAACGGGCGGTATTAATATCTGACGGTGAGGTAATCGGGACGGACCACCTGCCTGCACTGAAAAATTAATCATATTAGTTCACGCCCGGCCCTGTCCCGGCAGAAATAGAATATCCGGGGATAAGCCCTGCCTGTACAGCCGGTTTTATTTATTGTAAAATTTAATTAATATCCATGCATCAGAGTTGACGTCAAGGAGAAAACAATGAGTAATGAACTGCATATCCTGCTGATCGAGGATAATCCCGGGGATGTCAGAATAATAAAGGAGCTTTTAAGAGAGGCGAAAGACCGGGTCTATATCATTGACCAAGCCGGAACGCTGAAAGCAGGGCTGGAAATCCTGCTGTCATCAGCCATCGATGTGATAATGCTTGACCTTAACCTGCCTGATTTCTGTGATATCGATTCATTGGAAAGTGTCATCACCCTGGTGGGTGATGTACCTGTCATCATAATGACGGGCCTGGAAGATGAAACAACCGCAATAAACGCGGTAAAAAGCGGAGCACAGGATTACCTGGTCAAGGGTCAGGTCGGCCGCAGATTACTGCTGCGGTCCATTCATTATTCCATTGCAAGGAAGAAAGCGGAAGTCCAGCTCCGGGCAAGTGAGACGCGGGCGCGGGCCATCTCCGATTCCTCCCTGGACGGGATAATCGTCATGGATGGAGACGGAGTCATAACCTATTTCAACAAGGCGGCTGAAAGGGTGTTCGGCTACGCAGAACATGAGGTCCTCGGCAGGAAACTCCATGATATGATGGTGTCTGAAGAGGCACGACTGCAGTATTACCGGAAGCTCCCGGTTTTCAGCGAAACAGGTCAATGCGAGGTAATCGGGAAAACGCTTGAGTTGACCGGGACAAAGAAGGACGGCTCAAATTTCCCACTGGAGTTATCTGTTTCATCTTTCCGGATCAATAATAAATGGCATTCCGCGGGTACGGTGAGAGACATTACCAGACGCAAGCAGCTGGAGGAACAGCTCCGCATGACCGCTGTTACTGATGATCTGACAGGCCTGTTTAACCGGCGGGGCTTTTTCAGGCTTGCAGAACAGCAGTGCAAACTGGCTGACCGCACAAAAAGAAGAATGTCACTCCTGTACATCGACCTTAATGATATGAAGACAATTAATGATACCCTCGGCCATGACGCAGGTGACCGGGCGCTCATTGACAGCGCTGCCATACTGAAAAAGACCTTTCGCGAGTCCGATATCCTGGCGCGAATCGGGGGAGATGAATTTGCAGTGCTTTTAACGGAACACTCTGATGTCGATATAGACAGTATCGTAATCGGCAATCTCAGGACCAGTACCGGCATTTTCAACCGGGGGAATAAAAGGGATTATACAATCTCGTTCAGCATCGGCTCCGCCCACTTCGACCCCGCCAATCCATGCTCCACAGGGGACCTTTTGCTAAGGGCCGATGCCGCCATGTATAAGGACAAAAAACAGTACCACGAACAGCGTTTGAAAAATACGTCGTGGAAGGAAACACGCTCTCATCCTCGCATCGGCGTGACAAACGGATATCGGGCGGCGCTCGGTGGTAAAAACGGGGCAATTGTAAAAAATATCAGCCTCGGCGGCATATGTCTGGAAACGCCGGAAATAGTGTCCCCTGATTCCGAGTATGAAATAAAAATAGTGACACCCGAGAACGAAACACTCCACCCTCGCGGCAAGGTCGTATGGTCGCGCCAGGTAAATAACGGGAACGGCAAATATTCATATGAGACCGGACTGGAATTTATAAGACTGGACGCGGACCTTGAAAATTCACTGGTGAAGCTTATAAGCGGTCTCACGGTCGGCCGTTGAGGTCGCCTGACTGATCAAGTTTGATTGTTTTCTTGTTCCTTAACAACATCTGACCTACTTGCAAGACGATGAGAATGAATCCGGTTGTCGCCGAAAGAAAACTTATAAACCTCCTGTCAATGATTGTCACAAGATAATTCAGACGATCTTTTCGAGGGGTCTTTTCCGTTTTCACGCCTTTGAACGAATAATATTGTGGTTATGATATTTTAATTTTGATATAATGATGAAAATTACACAGCTAATCTTTGAGTAACAATAAACCGTTATAGTATTAAATCCGTCAGTTAAGGTCATATACATTTGGAAAAATACCCTACATTAAAAAATGCCCCTATTACCGAAGCGCTTATCGATATTCGTGTGAAATTACCTTCATCAGTTGATGTCAATAGAATAGACTTTATTCATGAATTAATAAGAGAGCAATACCCTGTCAAACAGGAACAAAAAGTATCGGAATTTAAGCTTGAGCCCAAGGCAGAAGTGATAGTGAAGTCATCAGAAGCCAAAATGCATGGGTATCGTTATATAACGACTGATAAGAAACAAATAGTCCAAACAAGACTGGACGGATTCACTTTCAGCAGATTGCAACCATATATTACCTGGAATCAACTACGTGACGAAGCTTATAGATTATGGAAAATGTATGCTGATATTACCTCTCCGGAATTAATTTACAGAGTTGCTGTAAGATATATAAATAACTTAAATATACCAATGCCAATAGGAGATTTCGGAGAATATTTGACAGCTCCTCCTATTGTACCGGAGAAATTGCCTCAGGGGATAAGCAGTTTTTTCAGTCGCATAGTGTTGCCAAAACCGTCTATTAATTCATTCGCGATTATAGCCCAGGCACTGGAAACAATAATTGACACAAGCAAATCATTACCTATAATATTGGATATAGATGCTATTCATCATAATCCGGATGGTCTCACCGAAAAAGATACTTGGAACAAATTAGAAAATTTACGAAATTTCAAGAATGAAATATTTTTCAATAGTATCACAAAAAAATTACAGGAGCTTTACAAATGAGCACAGCAACTTATTGTCCTAATTGTCCAAGCGTTTCTAATTTTTTGGATTTTGGATTTAGTCCTGATTTTGAAGGCCTGAAAACGTTTTGTGATAAGGTAATCGGGGATTTCAGAAGGACTGAAACCTTTAGCCGTCCTATTGAAGAAACAATTGCCGCCCTCATGGAAGTATTTAAGGAGTGTTCTGTTGAAGACTGGGATGGAACGGGCGCACTTCCCGTATCAGAAGATGCTGTATTAGATGCAGCAAAATTAATTTACTTGCTACCTTCAAATATGACATTCCCCATGCCTTCTATTACCGCCGAACCAAATGGCGAGATAGCTCTGGAATGGTACAGAGGGAATCGGTCAATTTTTGTCGTAAGTGTAAGCGGGAAAAGTGAAATTATTTACGCAGGTTTATACGGAACTAACAAGACGCACGGGATTGAATATTTCGGAAGCTCTTTGCCCCCAGCTATAATATCCAATCTTAAACGATTATATTCAGGAAGGTAGAACAGCGTTGCCTCCAGCTCCAATATCTCCTGCAGAAATTCTCACTCGATTTGCAACGTCCAAACAGCATTACAGACCTTCAAATAATACCATCAAATGGACTGTCTTTATGCCTACCAAAAACGGGGAGACTTCTGTTTTCAGAACATCTGGAATATCAGATGATGAAATATGGTCTTTAGGAGACCGTCACATTCAAAAGGAGATTCTTGGCAGAGGTGATATTGTTACATCTAAAGTTACTGATAAAGGGCTGGAAGTAGTTCCTGATGATACTCCAGAGAGACATGCAAATATTTTAGGTTGGGCTGATTATGACGATCGGTCAAAAAACATATCAATTGCGCTGCAATTGGAAGACGAAGTCAACAAGGTCAATAAATTTCATTTGCGATAAAATGGATCTATTATTCCCTTCGACGGGATTGGAGAATGAGGAAACGTCAGCCTCCGGCTTTTAGCGGGCCGGTATAATGTTATTTTTTATCACAGGCGGAGGAGTTATGTGATCCTGAATGTTGTCTATACTGTTTCCTGATTACCAAGAGCGTTAAAGAATTTTATGAGTGACCTGGTGAAAGAAACATCCAAAGGATCGAAACAGCCATTGGATAATCATCTGAGGAAAAGCCACATTTCCCTGACGCTTGTGGTGATCTTTGTAATATCCTTACTGCTGAACTACATATGGAAGTCGGCACACGAGGCCTTTCTTTATCAGGGATTCAAGTTCAAAGCGGACATATATATATTAATGATCATGGAAGCCGCGTTTGTTGATGCTACTCTTGTCCTTGCAATTTATCTCGGGGTGGCAGGATTATGGCGGGACATCCTCTGGGTCCGTTCAATGAAGTGGAGTCAACTCTCCGCGGCGTTTGCAGTCGGCCTGATAACAGCGGTCGCAATTGAATACAGAGGGGTACTGCTTTTAAAAGAATGGGCTTATTTGCCTGCTATGCCAACGATATACGGAATCGGATTGGCGCCATTAATACAGTTAAGCGTTCCCGGGGTCATTACCTTTTACTTTGCCAGAAGGTTCCTGTTTGCGTGTGTTTTCTGCAGGTAACATATAAATAACCGTTCCAGCAGCTTGAACTGTTCCAACCCTTGAGCCGTTTCGCTGTTCAAGGGGTTCAAGCTATTCAAACGGCTGAAACTTTTTTTAAAACTGTTGACTATACCAGCATCGCTTCTTTTACCTGCTGCGCCTTTTCTCTTCCCGCGAGCCTTTCAACAATGGCCAGCGCGAAATATAATGCGGTCCCCGGCCCCCTGCTGGTCATTATGTTACCGTCCTCGACAACGGCTTTTTCCTCATAGATCGCTGGACCGAGTTTGTCTTTGAAGGATGGAAAAGATGTCACGCGTTTGCCTTTGAGGATGCCGGCATTAGCCAGGACATAAGGTGCGGCGCAGATCGCTCCGGTCATTTTCCCCTTGCTGTTGAAGTCCCTTATCAGGCCCCCCACCCTTTCATCGGCATCAAGGTTAGCAGCGCCGGGCATGCCGCCGGGCAGGACGAGCATGTCAAAATCATCTGTTTTAATGGTATCAATAACCGTATCGGGTATTACCTTAACATTACGGGCGCTTGATACAGGCCCTTCGTGAAGACCCGCTGATATGACACCGATCCCCGCTCTCCTGAGCACATCAATAATGGCCACTGCTTCAAGCTCTTCAAACCCATCGGCCAGAATAATAACAACTTTTGCCATGGCAGACCTCCTTCATCATCTGTTCCCGGATATTATACAATATCAATAATCCCCTCGCGTCGCGTTCACATACCATGTAGGGACATGGCGCGCCATGCCCCTACGGGAGGGCGGCAAGGATTCCCATCTTGTAGTATATTATTAACTACCATGATCCTCGAAGAAGCGATAGGCTTTTTAAAGAAGAACCCCCCTTTTCAGCTCCTTGATGAACCGGTCCTGAAGGACGTCGCGCACAATCTGTCAATGGAATTCTATCCGAAAGATACGGTCATCCTGAAGCAGGACGGACCTCCCAGCGAAGCTGTCCGGACAATAAAGAAAGGCAGCGTAAAGATATTGATGAAGGCTGAAGGCGGGACCGACTCAATTATTGATTACAGGGGAGAAGGTGACAGCTTCGGTTTCGTTTCCCTGATTGCAGGGGACAAGCAGAAGACCACGGTCATTGCCGCCGATGATACCATCTGCTATACCCTCGGCAGGGACAAGGTATTAAAGCTGATCGAGTCAAGGCCTGCGTTTGCCGAGTATTTCATGTCTCACCTGACGAGGTACGTTGAAAGGACGTTTGAGGAGATGAAGGGCAGAAGCCTCGCCTACAGCGGGACCGACCGGCTTCTGTTCACAACACCTTCCGGAGACATTGCCAAAGAGGTGATAACAGTCCCGGAAGACACGACTCTTCAGGAAGCCGCGCAGGTCATGGCAAAGCACAGGATCAGCTCATTGATTGTTTTGAACAGGAACAATGTCCCTGCCGGGATCATCACAGACCGCGACCTGCGGAGGGTCGTTGCAAGCGCACGCAATGTGACGGACCCGGTTAAAAACATCATGAGCATTTCCCTCATCAGGGTCGACGCGAACGATTCATGTTTTGATGCGGTGCTGAAGATGATCAAGTACAACATACACCATATGATCGTAATTAAAGAGGGGGAATTAAAAGGCATCATCACCAATCATGACCTGATGCTCCTTCAGGGGACGTCGCCATTGTCCTTTGTAAATGATATTGAGAAACAGCAGACCATTGAAGATCTCGTCACTGTCTCGGCAAAGATGAATACTATAATAGGACTGCTTCTGCAGGAAAGCACAAAGGCCAGCAGTATTACCGGCATTATCACCGAGATAAACGACAGGCTGCTGAAAAAGGTCATCGAGATCGCGGAGAGGAAATTCGGACAGCCGCCAGTGCCTTACTGTTTTATCGTTTACGGCAGCGAAGGGAGGAAGGAACAGACGTTCAAGACCGACCAGGACAATGCTATCATCTATGCAGACACGCCATCGGCTGAGGCTGAAGAAGAGGCGGAGAAATATTTTTCCGCGCTTGCCGGGTTCATAAAAGACAGCCTCATACAAATAGGGTTTTCTTCATGCCGGGCGGATTACATGGCGAGCAACCCAAAATGGCGCAAGCCTCTTAAGCGGTGGAAGGAATATTTCGAAAACTGGATATCGCGCCCGACCCCGGAAGCAGTCCTTAAATCCCTTATATTTTTTGACATGAGACCCGTGCACGGCAAATTCAGCTTATGCAACGAACTGGGCAGTTTTTATATGCCGCTTATCGCAAAGAACAAAATATTTCTCGGGCAAATGGCCAATATAATTGTAAAGAACAGCCCTCCCATCGGGTTCCTGAAATCGTTCGTCGTTGAAAAAAGCGGTGAACATAAAAATGAATTCGACCTGAAGCTCAAGGGCGTGATGCCGCTTAATGATATAATCAGGCTCTTCGCCCTCGAAAGCGGGATAAAACTGACCGCCACTCTTGACAGGATAGGCGCGCTTAAGATCACGCATCCCGCGGTCAAAGAGTATCACAATGAGCTTATGCACGCCTTTGAGTTTATTATGATGCTGAGGATGCATTATCAGTATGAGCAGATAAAGGAAGGGCGTTCACCGGAAAACTTTATAAACCCTGACAAGCTCAGCAACCTTGAAAAAAGGACAATCAGAGAGGCGTTCCATCTTATATCGAAACTGCAGGGGACGGTTGTTGAGATGTACAAGCCTTTGATTGTTTAAAAGCAATAAAATAATGCAATTGATCCGAATAATGCAGACATTGAAAAATAATTTGTTTAACTCGATAAATTTCATCAAATTGTACATGTGACTTTGTTAAAATATGAAGCCTGACCTTGATTGAAACTACGTTCAAGGTATCGAAAAACAAATTATTTTCCAACATCTGCATTATGTTGAATGCATTTTCCAAATTAACGCAGAGAGGTTGAAATGGCTGAACGAATACTCATAGTTGAAGACGAAGGGACACTCAGGGAGTCGCTGAAAAGGGTTCTTTCGCAGGAAGGGTATGCCGTTGATTCCGCAAACAGCGCCGAGTCCGCCCTCCAAAGCATTGAAGACGGCACATACGATCTCATCATCACAGATATCATCCTTCCGGGAATTGACGGTATAGAACTTGTGCGCAGGGTAAGAGAAAAATATCCCGAGCAATCCGTTATTGTGATAACCGCGTATGCCTCTCTGGAAACAGCGGTGGGCGCTTTGAGGGCCGGCGCATACGACTATGTAGTTAAACCCATCATTCATGAAGAACTGAAAAGGACCATCAAAAACGCGTTGAGGGAAAAGGCGCTTAAGGCTGAAAACCTCATCCTGAAAAAGCAGATTGAAAACAGATATGATTTCGGAAAGATAGTCGGGCAGAGCAAGGTCATCACTTCCCTCATAGATGAAGTCAAGAAGATCGCCGACTCAAAGAGCAACGTCCTCCTGCTCGGCGAGACCGGCACCGGGAAAGAACTGTTTGCTCGGGCAATACACTACAACAGCTCAAGGCGGGAAAAACCGTTCATCCCTATAAATTGCAGCGCCATCCCGGAAAATCTCCTTGAGTCCGAACTGTTCGGGTACACCAAAGGCGCCTTCACCGGCGCGGTAACTTTCAAAAGGGGATTATTTGAAGAGGCCGACAGCGGAACAGTATTCCTTGATGAAATTGCGGACATGACTCTTTCCTTACAGGCAAAGCTCCTCCGCGTAATTGATGATCTGGAGATCCGTCCCCTTGGCGGCGTTCAGAGCAGAAAGATCGACGTGCGCTTTATAACCGCGACAAACAGGGACCCTGTAAAGGCAGTCAAGGACAGTGTCTTCAGGGAAGACCTCTACTATAGAATCAATGTTGTAACGCTGAAGCTCCCCCCGCTGCGAGAACGAAAGGAAGACATCATGGTACTCGCAAGACATTTCCTCAATAAATATTCAAACGAGCTTGGCAAGCACATAGCGACAATTGATGACATGGCGCAGACCCTGCTGATGAATTATTCATGGCACGGGAATGTACGTGAACTGCAGAACATTATTGAAAGGGCAGTGCTCGTAACGGACCGGGACATGATATTGCCGGAACATCTTCCGGAAACACTCCAGGTCATTGATGACTTTCCCTGCGAAGCACTTGACAAGGTCCTCTCAATTGAGGGGTATACCAAGGAGTTTATTCTCCGGTATCAGTCAACACGCGGTGAAAATGAATTGGCAGACATGCTTGGTATAACAAGAAAATCGCTATGGGAAAAAAGAAAGAGATGGGGCCTCATCAGGGGCAAGTAACGTTACATTTTTTCACGTCCTCCCAAGACCTAATTACAAAAAGTAACATCCCTAAACTGCCTGATATTTAATAATTTTCTTGAATTCTTCCGTTATAACGATACTTAAAGTAACATCCACCATATATTGCCCCGAAAGGAAAAGCTGGCCCTGAACCCATCCCGAGACAATTATGCCTTTATTTTCAATAAGTTCAAATAACTACCGCCCTATGGGCATGTGCCTTGCTTTACTCTATCCATCTATTTTAATTATTGTCCCCTAAAAATATAAAAAAAGTCACAACTTATGACTGTAAAAGAGGTAAAAGACTTTCTCAGTAATATCCAGCCCTTTCAGGAACTGGATGATGCCACGCTGGGCAATATTGCCGGCGGGGTCATCGTCGAGTTTTACCCGAAAGACACGCTTATATTACAGCAGGACGGGCCGCCTAGTGACTTTCTCAGGATCATAAAAAAAGGCGGGGTCAAGGTATTCATAAGACCCGATGTTAACGAGGAAGTTGTAATTGATTACAGGAGCGAGGGTGACACCTTCGGCCTTCTCTCCCTAATCCGTGGAGACAGGTCCCGCGCCAATGTCAAAGCCGTGGAGGACACAATCTGCTACCTCGTAACTAAAGAAACCATACAGGGGCTCCTGGATGGCAACGCGGCCTTCTCAGAGTATTTCCTCAAATCATTCCTTAATAAATACATAGATAAGACCTTCAGTGAAATGCACAGCAAAAGCCTGTTGTACGGCGGCGGCGACAAACTCCTGTTTACGACACCGGTCGGAGAACTGGCATCCAGGACAGCAGTAACTGCGCCCAATGAGATTTCCATAAAAGACGCCGCAGAGGTGATGTCAAAGAGGAAGATAAGCTCGCTTGTCCTCGTAGATCAGGACAACCTGCCTGCCGGTATCGTTACGGACAGGGACCTCCGCGACAAGGTCGTCTCAAAGGGCCTTAATGTGGCTGAGCCGATCAGCAGCATAATGAGTGTCCCGCTTATGACAACAGAGGCGAGGGACTACTGTTTTGAGGCCCTGCTTAAAATGATCCGCTACAACATTCATCATCTGCTTGTAATTGATGATGGGAAATTAAGAGGCATCCTGACAAATCACGACCTTATGATGCTGCAGGGCACTTCCCCCATCTCCGTTGTCCGGGACATAGAGACCCGCCAGAACATCGAGGACCTTGTGCCGGTCTCAAAAAAGATCAACAGGATAGTCAACCTACTGCTTAAAGAAGGAGCAAAGGCAGGCAATATCACAAGGATAATATCAGAGATCAACGACCGTCTCGTCAGGAAGATACTCGAGATCGCTGAAAGAAAATTCGGGAAACCGCCGGTCGATTACTGTTTCATTGTGTTCGGCAGCGAAGGCAGAAAAGAGCAGACATTCAAGACCGATCAGGACAATGCGATTATCTACGAAGACCCGAAATCCCCCGGAGACGGGAAGAAAGCAGAGGAATATTTTAAAGGATTTTCCGACTTTGTAAAAGAGGCACTGGTCGCATGCGGCTTTCCAAATTGCCCGGCCGGTTATATGGCAAGCAATCCGAAATGGCGTCAGCCCTTAAAAATCTGGAAAGACTATTTTTCAAAATGGATAAATACCCCGACCCCGGATTCTTTATTATTTTCACTAATATTCTTCGACTTCCGTCCTGTGCATGGAGACATCAAGCTCGCGGATAAATTAAGAGCATACCTTAACAAGACCCTGAAAAATCAGAACGTTTTCTTTGCCCGCATGGCAGGCACTATAATGAACAACCGACCCCCGCTCGGTTTCTTCAAGTCCTTTATCGTTGAAAAAGGCGGGGTGCATAAGGACGAGTTCAATCTCAAATTCCGGGGCATCGGCCCAATAGTAGATATCGCAAGGCTGTTTGCACTTGAAAGAGGCCTGTCCGAGACCTCCACCCTTGAAAGGCTGCGCTCTCTCAAAGACAAGCATCCGATAGTCATGGAACTCGGCGAGGAGATAGAGCAGGCTTTTGAGTTCATCAGCCTCCTCAGGATCCATCACCAGATAGCCCTGATGGGGAAGTCCCTGGAACCGGACAATTTCATCAACCCGAACAATCTCAGCGGACTTGAGAAAAAATCCCTGAAGGAATCCTTCCAGCTCATCCTGAATATTCAGGAGGCAATCACAGAATTATACAGGCCGGGGATGGTGAACCAATAATATGCTGGCAGGCTTCTTCTCTAGAAAAGATGACACAGCGCCTCTGGCAATCGGGGAAGCGGAATACACCGTGATTGATACAGAACTCACGGGACTTGATCTAAAAAAGGACTCTATAGTCTCTATCGGCGCAGTCAGGATGAAAGGCGCAAGGATAGATATAGGCGCGTCATTTTACCAGCTCATTCATCCGTCCAGCGGTATGGACCACAAAAACATCCTGATACACGGGATTACTCCGTCCGAGGTTGAGCAGAAACCAGCGATAGACGCTGTGCTGGATGAACTGTCAGCCTTTTGCGGGGACAGTGTTATAGTCGGGCATTTTGTATCGCTTGACATTAATTTCATCAACAAGGAATTGAAACGCACCGGCAGAAAAAATATGAAGAACGCGGCAGTGGACACCTGCAAAATATACGAATGGATAAAATCCAATGAAGGACCATTCAGCAGGCATTACACTGCCAGGCGGGACGAACTCGACCTGTTCTCTATTGCAAGGGAGTATAGCATTTCATTCAACGAGGGGCACAACGCCCTGAGCGACGCGTTCATTACCGCCCAGCTCTTCCAGCGGTTTTTAAGCTCACTGCCCGGGTCCGGCGTAAAAAGCATAAGGGACCTCTTGAAAATAGGAAAGGCATGAATACGCTGTTATTACTTCAGGGAAAAGGAGGTGATCAGGGGGGATAGAGAGGTAAAAGAAAAAATTCACGATTCAAACTTTGAAAGGAGGATTAAATGGCATGAAAGAGCTTCAGGAAGTTTCAAAAGAAACTCGTAATTTGTACTGGAAGAAGAACATAAGACTTACAATATTTACCATGGTTATATGGTTCATTGTCACTTACGTCTGCGCCTTCTTCGTGAAAGAGCTCAACAACATAGTGATCCTAGGGTTCCCGTTCGGTTATTACATGGCCGCTCAGGGCTCCCTCATCGTGTTCGTGTGGCTCATATTCAACTACGCGTTCAAAATGAACAAGTATGACAAAGAATTCGGGGTAGAAGAGGAGGAGGAGAAATAAAATGGCAAACGGAAAATCATCATTCTTGGACAACCTCGGCAAGATCTACTTGATGTACACCGGGGGCTTTATCCTCTTCGTCATCGCTCTCGGTTTCGGAGAGAAGATGGGTATGTCGAATGCAGCCATCGGTTACACGTACATGGGCATTACCATAGGGCTTTACGCACTTATCGGCATATCATCGCGGACTGCCAAGGTCTCAGAGTATTATGTTGCAGGAAGATCGGTCCCCGCGCTTTTCAACGGAATGGCGACCGGCTCAGACTGGATGTCCGCAGCTTCCTTTATCGGAATGGCCGGGACCATCTTCGGTCTCGGGTATGACGGCCTTGCCTATGTCATGGGGTGGACCGGCGGATACGTGCTCCTGGCGGTGTTCCTCGGCCCATATCTGAGAAAATTCGGACAATACACGATCCCCGACTTTCTCGGCGCACGGTACGGCGGCAGCGCGGCGCGAACAATAGGGATCATCGCGGCGATAATCGCGTCATTCACCTACCTCATCGCACAGGTCACGGGTGTGGGAATCATCATGAGCCGGTTCCTTGGTATTGATTTCCAGATCGGCGTCTTTGTCGGTCTCGCAGGCATCCTGGTCTGCTCGATGTTGGGAGGCATGAAGGCGGTCACCTGGACACAGGTCGCCCAGTACATCATCCTGATCCTTGCGTATCTCGTCCCTGTGACGGTCATGTCCTATAACACAACAGGGATACCTGTATCGGAGGTCATGTACGGGCAGGTGCTGCAGAAGATAGACGCAAAGGAAAAGGCAATAAATGCGGACCCGAAAGAAATAGAGGTCATGGGCCTATGGAAGGTTGAATCGGAAAAGATCGCCGCTGACATGAAAGATGTTCCTGCGGCCCTTGCGGCAAAGAACCAGGCGCTTGAAGACAAGCTTGCCGCGCTTCCTGTCGATGCCCCTGCGGCTGACAGGGAAGCGATACAGAAATCCATAGCAGCGCTTCCCAAAAACCCAACAGAAGCGACAGAGAAATGGAAAGCGGCAAAAGCGGCTGCTGATGGCAAATCAAAACCCATCAAACCATATCTGGAACCGTTCGCGAGGCTGGACATGCTGAATATGCTGGCCCTGACTTTCTGCCTCATGGTAGGAACAGCGGGGCTGCCTCATATTCTCATGAGATACTACACGGTCCCATCGGTCAAGCAGGCGCGTATCTCTGTCGGATGGTCGCTCTTTTTCATATTCCTGCTTTACTTCACAGCTCCGGCATATGCCGCCTTTGCAAGAAACGAGGTGCTGAGCAATGTCGTAGGACTGCCGATAGCATCGCTGCCTGCATGGATGGCGAACTGGGCCAAGGTAGGGCTGGTCTCATTCAAAGACCTGAACGCCGACGGCATACTCCAGTTCTACGAGCTGACAATCGGGGCTGACGCAATCGTGCTTGCAACGCCTGAGATAGCGGGCCTTCCGTACGTTGTTTCAGGGCTTGTGGCAGCAGGCGGTCTTGCAGCAGCGCTTTCAACTGCGGACGGTCTGCTTCTGACCATCTCAAACTCGCTTTCGCACGATCTTTACTACAAGATGATCAACCCGAACGCCTCGATCCTGAAGAGGCTTACGATTTCAAGGGTGCTTCTTGTGGTAGTCGCGCTTATCTCCGCCTATGTCGCCACCTTTAAGCTTACGATCATAGTCGAGCTCGTGGCGTGGGCGTTCTCGATTGCGGCTGCGTCGTTCTTCCCGGCCCTTGTTATGGGCATCTGGGACAAACGGGCCAATAAGGCCGGCGCGCTTACGGGCATGTGGTTAGGCTTCTCTATGTGCCTGTTTTACATGATAGGCAGCAGGTTCTACGGACTGAACTGGTTCGGGGTAAAGACCATTTCGTCCGGCCTGTTCGGCATTCCGCTCGGGTTCATCACGATTTACATTGTCTCAAGATTGACTGCACCTCCTTCTCACGAGCTGCAGGAATTCGTAGAGAGTGTCAGAATTCCAAGAGGTTCTGCACAGACGCACGCGGAGTAAAGTTTTCAAATGCAGGGGCGTTGCATGCAGCGCCCCTGCAAAACATCCCCTTGCCAAGGGTAACCACAGAGGAGTAAATTATATAACCTATGAGCATTTATATTTTTCAGCTTGTCAACTACACATTGTCGTTCCTCATGTGGATGGTCCTTGGAAGGGTCCTCCTGACGCTCATCATCGGCGCCAGGCAAAACATCATGACAACTGCTTTTGCAAAGGTGACTGACCCGGTCTTCAGGCTGACTCAAAGGATATTCCCATTTGCAAAGGGAGGGTGGGTCCCTGCCCTTTCGATTTTATTAATTATCATTATAAGGCTCGCAATTGTTATAATTTTCAAACCCGCTTCCTGGCGGTAAAAAGGTGTTACTTATGATTACTGCGTTAGTTAAAAAGGTTTTCAACGGCAAAGACAATTCCCATAGCGGCAGGCTGAAGGCAATTCGGAAATTGCCCCGGGACGGGGCGCAAAAAGAGCTCGGCAGGCTGTTGTTCGATACCTGTGTTGACCATGCGCTCTCGTTTATAAAAGAGGAGCATTCCAAAACAGAATCGCTGTTCAGTGGATTGCATAAGCACAAACTGTTTCATGAAATAGTGGCGATAAATTTCTGGCTTGTGGACAAAAAATTCTCCAGGTCCAATCAATCGCTGATAGATGAAATACATAATTTGTATTCCCTGGCATATGGCAAATCCGCGGAGTCCATTGACGGACCCGATTCATTAAAGGACAGGTATAAAATATACCATGACTCGTGGAATGATGTTACCGGTTATCAGGACCAGTTCGGCTCCAGAGCAACGGAGTTTATATTCGGGGATGTAAATGCCGTTCCGGTTGAACAGACTTCTTTCTGGATCATTTCACACGCCCATGAGGCCCTGAAGACTTTTTCGGATATTAAGCGGTCATGTCATAATCTGACGGCATAGATTCGGGAGATCAGCCGGAAGTGTTTTGGATTGTTTCTGGTTTGTCGCGTAGTATATTTTATAAATAACTCAAGATGTTCAATACGTAATACGATAAGCTTAATTATCACGCGTTAACAATAATAAGGAGGTTTGCATGGCAGATGACAAGAAGATTGAAGTACTTATGACGGAAGAAAGGACCTTCCCGCCGTCAAAGGATTTCAGCAGCAAGGCCCATATCAAGAGCATTGCGGAATACGAAAAGATTTACAAACGCTCCGTTGAAGACCCTGAAGGCTTCTGGGCCGAGATGGCTGACAAGAACCTGACCTGGTATAAAAAATGGGACAAGGTACTTGAATATGATTTTCACAAGCCGGAGATAAAGTGGTTTCAGGGCGGCAAACTCAATGCTTCATACAACTGCCTCGACAGATATATAACAACAGCGACAAGGAACAAGGCAGCAATAATATGGGAGGCTGACGACGGGAGTTACAGGACATATACATATCAGCAGCTTTATTATGAGGTGAACAGATTCGCAAATGTCCTGAAGAAACACGGGATAAAAAAAGGAGACCGGGTAACGATCTATCTGCCGATGATACCGGAGCTGGCAATATCCATGCTCGCTTGCGCAAGGATAGGCGCAATCCACAGTATCGTTTTCGGCGGCTTCAGCTCCACGGCGCTCAGAGACAGGATACAGGACTGCAAGTCAACGCTTGTCATCACTGCGGACCGGGGACTGAGAGGAGGCAGGCAGGTAGCGCTCAAGGCAAATGCAGACGTTGCTTTGCAAGAATGTCCGACAGTTGAAAAAATGATTGTCGTAAAAAGAACAGACGGGATAGACATGGAACCAAACAGGGACAAATGGTGGCATGATGAAATGAACGCCGCTGATATTTCAAATTATTGTGAACCTGAACAGATGGACGCGGAAGATCCCTTGTTCATACTTTACACCTCCGGGTCAACCGGAAAACCCAAAGGCGTTCTGCACACTACCGGCGGATATCTCCTTTTTACCAACCTCACATTCAGATGGATATTTGATTATCATGATGAGGACATCCATTTCTGTACAGCAGACATCGGCTGGGTAACGGGACACAGCTATATCGTCTATGGACCTCTCTCAAACGGCGCGACAAGCCTCATGTTTGAAGGCATCCCGACATATCCCGATGCCGGAAGGTTCTGGCAGATTTGCGATAAACATAAAGTCAATATTTTCTACACAGCGCCTACAGCGATCAGGGCATTAATGAAAGAAGGCGAGGGCCATGTTCTTAAGCATGACCTTTCCTCACTCCGTGTCCTCGGCTCGGTTGGAGAACCGATAAATCCTGAGGCGTGGATGTGGTATCACGTCAATGTAGGCAAAGAAAAACTGCCGATTGTCGATACATGGTGGCAGACAGAGACAGGCGGTATATTAATTACGGCCCTTCCCGGCGCGATGACATTGAAGCCGGGCTCCGCTAACAGGCCCTTCCCCGGAGTCGTGCCGAAGATACTGAAAGAAGACGGCACCGAGGCGGCAGTCAATGAAGGCGGGTATCTCGTTATTGATAAACCCTGGCCAGGGATGATACGCGGCACATACGGCGATCCGGAACAAAAGAGGGTGAAAGAAGTTTACTTCGCGAGATTCGCCGGCAAATATCTCACCGGCGACGGCGCCCGTATTGATGCAGACGGTGATTACTGGTTAATGGGAAGGATTGATGATGTCATCAATATCTCCGGCCACAGGCTCGGGACCGCTGAAGTTGAGTCAGCGCTTGTCAGTCATGAGGCCGTTGCTGAGGCCGCTGTTGTCGGATTCCCCCATGAAATAAAAGGTGAAGGCATATATGTTTATGTAACACTGAAGGACGGGCAGAAGCCGTCGGCTGAACTGAAAAAGATCCTCGTCGGACATGTAAGGACAGTCATAGGCCCGATTGCAACACCGGACAAATTGCAGTTTGCTCCCGGACTGCCAAAGACCCGGAGCGGAAAGATTATGAGGAGGATCCTGCGTAAAATCGCAAAAGGAGACGTCGAAGATTTAGGCGACACCTCAACCCTTGCCGATCCTTCGGTTGTAGACAATCTGGTAAAAGAGAGATTATAAATGAATCAGCAGGGGCGGGTATCTAACGCCCGCCCCTGCTAAAAGAACTGCCTGTCCTCTTCCCGAATTAATACGAATAGTTACTGAAAGTGTTCCACGTTATCTTTGTTAATTTCAGCTGCCGATTTGAGATGTAAAGTTATGTCTCCCGGCGTTTGTTTGTTCTTTGTCATCCTGCGACACCCTTTCATCGATTCCACTTCTCAGCCTGAATTCGCCTGCAAGGTCCTTCAACTCCAGCGCCGTGTCACGGAGGAGCTTGCTGGATTCGGAAGAATGCCTGGCGCCTTCATTTGTTTGATTCGTTATATTCGCTATCTCTGCAAGATTGGATGTAATTTCACTGGCCGCGCTGGATTGTTCTTCAACGGCAGAAGCAATCCTCCTGATCATGTCTGTAACATTCTGGGATGATACAACTATCATCTGCAATGAATTCCCGGCCTTTTCCGAAAAGCCGGCGCCCGAGGACACTTCCCTTGTACAGAACTGCATGGACTCAACGGCCTTGCCGGTGTCCTGCCGGATCCCGTTTATCATGACCGCTATTTCTTTCGTGGCGGCAGTGGTCCTTTCCGCCAGTTTTTTAACTTCATTCGCTACTACTGCAAAACCCCTGCCCTGTTCACCTGCGCGTGCAGACTCAATGGCCGCATTCAGCGCAAGTAGATTTGTCTGGTCCGCGATTTCATTAATTACCCCTATGATTTCCCCAATTTGCATAGACCTGTGCGACAGGCCTTCAACAATGCCGGCTGCGTCTTTTACGGCCCCTGCTATGGTATTCATGCAGTTCATGGCCTCTATTACAACTTCACTGCTTTCCATTGCGAGACTGAATGCATCGTTGGCGGATGAGGAAACGATCTCGGTATTCTGGACAATATCGGAAAATGTTGCCGAAAGTTCTTCAGTAGCTGCAGCAGCTTGTCCTGTCTGTGACGACTGGTTTTGAGCATCTGAGGCGATCCTGGCAGTATCGTCGGAAACTCTCTCAGCACTGACTGCCACGGAATTTATGTCCTGCTTCAGCCGTCCGATAAAGGAGCTGAGTTTGATAAGAGCCTGGTTGAAATTAACGGCCAGCTTTCCGAACTCGTCCTTTCGTGATTCATCCATTGCAATACTCAGGTCCCCTTTTTCAAAGCCTTCGGCGATGGTATGTAAATTCTTGATCGGAGACGTAATAGACCGGTAAAGGTTAAACAGTATAATACACATAATTACCACATTTGCCGCCGCGACTATGTTTACAATAGCTTTAATTTTCTCTGCCATTGCCTTTGCGTCCGCCAGACTTTTGTCCGCGAGGGCCTCAACTTCCTTAAGTAATATTCTTGCCTCGGCTGTAAGCCGGCCGTATTGAAGCATGGCGTCATCGTTTGCGACATTTATCCTTTTAATCTGCAAGAAAGTTTCCGCGCCTTCTCTGACCTTTTTCCATTCAGGAGTGATTGTCTCTTCATATACCTGACGCATCGCAGGGTCCTTCAAAAGGCTTATTAATTTATTATGCAGTTCATCGTATCCGGACATATGTTCATGCGTTAACTTTACAGACAGGGGTTCCCCTTCATCAATAATGAATTCATTTATTCCCCTGAACAATCCCTGAAGATGCATGGTACCGTCGTTAAGCAGATGTGCAAGCTCGGTCTTTTCCATTACAGCCTTGTTCCCGAACCAGTTAATACCTCCCATCACAAGAAACAACATTACCAGTACTGCAGAAGATATTATTATTCTGTTTCTGATGCTCATACTTTGCCCCTCGATAATATAGTCGTACCGAATCTCCCTGTAAATTCCTCCCTGCCCTCCCTTCATAGAGAGGGCAGGTGAGGACAATTATTGTTTAATGCTCTACAGCGTAACCTTTTGTCGACCAGTCGTCAAAACCGTCTCTGTACCACATAACGTTTTTATACCCGGCGTCTTTTGCTATTTTAGAAGCATAATAGGATTTCCACCCGGTCGGTCCGTCGCTGTGGAAAATGATCTTCGCGTTTTTGTCCTTGGGCATCACAGACTGGTTAAATTCGCCCTGACGTTTGCTCGCGTCTTCATTGTCTGCGGTCCATTTAAAGGGAAGCGATACAGCTCCCTTCAGATGCCCTTTGCCATAGTTCAATGACTTCCTCATATCAAAAACATAAACGTCCTTCTGGCCTAACAGCGCCTTTACCTCATCAGTGGGCACTATCTTGACCCCTTCAAGCTTTGTCGGCGTCGGTCCGTCCTCAGCCCCGGCTACACCTGCTATTGCAAACATAAGTGCAACAGCAAATAATACGACATACAGTTTCTTCATTTGCATCTTCCTCCTTATTAATGGACTAATATTTTTTAACGTCTTCATACATTGAAACAATCTGCTTGTCATCACCTCCCTTGATTAGTATCTCAATCCGATACGTTCCTTTTCTAAATTCGCTCTGCCAGTTGTGCCAGTATTTATTGGCACGGAAAAAGATAATATGCTCTTTAATCACCTTCCGTTAAGCCTTTATCGGAAGATACCCAGCTGAACTTTAGCCGATATTCTAATGATTATAATTACAAGCCGCATGGTTCCATCGTAATTCCCGAGACTGACTTTGCATAACCCAGTCCGCTTGAAATATTCACCAATCATGTTTATGCTGTACTGGTAAGTCTGAATCCGGCAAAAGGAAAGGAATCAACATGGACAAATTCATTCTTAATAAAGACAACTCCGTTCTCGTAATCGTAGACATTCAGGACAAACTGTCGGTTGTAATGGACCAGAAGAAAAAGATTACAACCAGCTGTCTGCACCTCATTGAGGCTGCCAAACTCCTCGGCATTCCCATCATAGTCACAGAACAGTACCCTAAAGGCCTTGGGCACACAATCAATGAGATAAAAGAAGCATTGCCTGATTATGCGCCTCTTGAAAAAGTATCTTTCGACTGCTGCAGGGGAGATGGGTTCTTGCAGAAAATCGCCTCATTGAGAAAAACGCATATCATACTTACCGGCATGGAAACGCACGTTTGCGTATTGCAGACCTGCCTGGGGCTTCTGGGAAGAGGATATTTTGTCCATCTTGTAAGTGACGCTGTCAGCTCGCGAAAGAAGGACGATTATAAGACCGGCAGGGAAATGATGCGTGACGCGGGCACGGTCGTCACCTGCACTGAGACCGTGCTGTTTCAGCTCCTCGAAAAAGCCGGCACGCCGGAATTCAAGGCAATATCAAAAAGGATCAGGTAAAGAACTCATTCAAAGGCAATCATCTTTTGCTTCATTACCACAACAGTAATTTTCATTGACATATTGGCCTTCGCTTGTATTATTATTAAACACGGGCTCATAGTAGCTGAACCAATTCAGTCTAAAAGTTTAAGCGGGACAACACATGGCCGGCAAAAGGGCATTAAAAAAGCAACCCGTTTCCAACCGTGGGATCGAACACCTTGATTTAACAACCGATCTCAAAACATACGAACGTTTTTTTAAGCGCTCTAACAGTTTTCTCTGTATTATGGGGTTGGACGGATATTTCAAGCTTGTGAATCCCGCGTTTCAAAAACTGTTAGGCTACTCTCTTAAAGAAATATTATCACGACCAATTCTGGAATTTATCCATCCCGAAGACCGCGATATTGCCTCTCGGGAAGTAACATCATGTAACAACAGGGAACATATAACGTCCTGCAGAAACCGCTATAAATGTAAAGACGGTTCATATAGATTACTGGGCTGGATATTTCATACAGATGTTAATGAAGGCTTGATGTATGCTACTGCGCATGATATAACGGAGCGCGTAAATCTGGAAGAGCAGATAATAGAACTCAACATAAATCTTGAGAAGCTTGTCAAAGAACGCACGGCCGACATTAGTACAATCAACAGAAAATTAAAATCCGAAATTGCAAAACATATAAGGATGGAGCAAGCTGCCCGCAAAAGCGAACAACGCTTCTATGCTGTGGCAAGATCGACTACAGACCTTATATGGGAACGTGATGTCAGCAATAACAGTCTGCACTGGTTCGGAGACATAGATAAGCTCTTAGGATATGAACTGGGGAAATTCCCGCGCACAATAGACGGTCACCTTAAGCAGATTCATCCGGAGGACCGCCGGACTGTAGCTAATAAAACGGAAGAGGCGGTTCGAACAGGGAAAAACTTTTATGTGGTTTATCGTATAAAACACAAAGACGGAGCATACAGGTATTGGGATGAGCGCGGAAAGGCAATCGGGTTCGCAAATAAAAAAGCCGTCAGATGGGTTGGGTCCATTACCGATGTCACCGAACTGAAGAAAGCCGAAGACGATCTGCTCAGGAGCAAGAATGAATATAGAAGGCTTTCGCAGGAATTCCGTATCCTTCTGGATGCCATCCCGGACAACATCCTGCTTCTGTCTCCGGATATGCAGATAATCTGGGCCAACAAAACAGCCGCCTTCAGATTCAACAGAAATATCGAAGGATTGACCGGTCAGTATTGCTATAAACTTTGCTGCAGTATCTTCTCTCCATGCAAAATTGTCCGACTATCAAAAGTTATCTCACAGGAAGGGAAGAAACCGCCGTATTCAAATCTCCGTCAGGTCTGGTCTGGGACATAAGGTCATTCCCGATAAAGGACTCATCCGGGCAAGTAAAAAATATAATCGAATTAGCGAGGGACATCACCACAAAAGTACAGCTGGAAGAAGATGCTAAGGCCATTCAATTGAGACTTCTTCAGGCAAATAAAATGACCTCTCTCGGTACTCTCGTTTCAGGTATTATCCATGAAATCAACAATCCGAATAGTTTCATCATGTCTAATTCAAAACTGATAAAAAATACGTGGAAGGACAACCGGAAAATCCTTGAGGCGCATTACCTGGCAAAGGGGGATTTTAAATTCGGGGGCCTGCCTTATTCCGAGATGCGAAAAATTATGCCGCAGGTAATAGAAGCGGTAAACGAAGGCCCTGTCAGGATACATAAGATAATCACCAATCTTCGCGATTTTGTCCGGCAGGGGAAGTCCTTTGCTCATGGAAAGGTAGACATCAACAACACTGTCAGAACAGCGCAGACAATGCTCAATCACCAGATAATAAAACATACTGACAATTTCCACTTCAGGCGTGGAAGAAATGTCCCTCCAGTTAGAGGAAACTCTCAGCAGATCGAACAAGTGGTGATTAACCTGATAATGAACTCCCTCCAGGCGCTGTCGAATAAAAGGCAGGGCATTTGGGTGTCTACCTCTTTTGACAAAAAATCATGTATGGCACTCATTGAGGTCAGGGACGAAGGCTCCGGAATACCTGAAGATACAATCGGCAGAATAATAGAGCCTTTTTTCACAACAAAACTCAAAACTGGAGGTACGGGACTCGGGCTTTCCATTTCCTACAGCATTATTAAGGAGCACAATGGCGTGCTTGAATTTATATCGGAAGCCGGAAAGGGTACAACAGCTATGGTAAAACTGCCTGTGAACGCGGGTGGGGTTTGCGATGAATAAGAACAAACCATCAAACCCGTTACTAGTTACTCATCACACGTTACCGGTTTTATTAGTGGATGATGAACAGCATATACTGTTGAGTTACAGCGTAATTCTGCGGACTGCCGGGATCAATAATATTTTAACTGTCAAAGACAGCCTTAAAGTAATGCCTCTGCTGTCCAAACAGGACATCGGAGCTGTAGTCCTGGATCTGACAATGCCGCATAAAAGCGGCGATGAGCTTCTTGCGGAGATCAATCTTGAATTCCCGAATATACCGGTTATTATCATGACCGCTATCGATGAGGTGGAAAAGGCGGTTGCATGTATTAAATCGGGGGCGCTTGATTATCTTGTGAAACCAGTTGAGGAGAATAATTTCGTTACTGCCGTTAAGAAGGCGCTGAAACTGCGGGACTTGCAGCACGATCCAGAGACTGCAAGTCCAGGTGATCTTGAAGGACTTACAGGACACGCCTCTGCGTTTTCTTCCATGCTCACGAAAAACAGAAAGATGTTTTCCATCTTCCGTTATATCGAGGCAATAGCCGGGTCCCTTAAGCCGGTCCTCATTACCGGTGAAACAGGCGTCGGTAAAGAATTGATCTCAAGGGCAATACATGAAGCAAGCAGAGTCAACGGGTCGTTTGTTCCTGTCAACACCGCAGGTCTCGATGACACAATGTTTTCAGATACTCTGTTAGGTCATAAGAAAGGCGCGTTTACAGGAGCGGACAAAGACAGGGAAGGAATGATTGTCAAAGCCTCAGGCGGCAGCCTTTTTCTTGATGAGATCGGCGACCTTTCAGAACTGTCGCAGGTGAAGCTGCTCCGGCTTCTTGAAGAGCACATATTCTATCCGCTCGGTTCGGACGTTCAGGAGCAGAGCGATGCGCGAATAATCGCATCCACCAACCGCGATCTGAAAAAACGCATTTCAGAAGAAAAGTTCAGGGAGGATTTATTTTACAGACTCAATGTTTATCATATCCATGTGCCGCCTTTGCGTGAACGGCTTGAAGATATCCCTTTGCTTCTTGAGCATTTCCTGAATGACGCCGCAAAAACATTAAAAAAGAAAAGACCCGCTTTTCCTCCAGAGTTAATAACATTCCTTTCCAATTACAGTTTCCCCGGCAATGTGCGGGAGCTGAAGGCAATGAGCTATCACGCCATGGCCCATCATAAAAAAGGCATTCTGCCGATCAACGTTTTCAGATCGTTCATTAAAGAGCAGGGGTTGTTTTCTAAATCAAGATTTTTGCCGCTGCCGCAGGATATCGATACAATATTCAAAGCCAAAGGGAAACTGCCTACCATAAAAGAGGCTGAAGAGTTTCTGATATCCGAGGCCATGAAACGGGCTGATGGTAATCAGGGAATTGCAGCTTCACTGCTCGGACTGACCCGCCATGCATTGAATAAACGTCTGACCAGGCAATCTAAATTTTAATAAAAAGCCTGAGACATTTGTCACAGACACAATATTGTGCCATCCATATTTTCCGGCTTTCATTTTCTATAGTTACCTAAACCATCCTTAATCGTTATAGACAATATTCTCACCCTTTTTCATTAGAGAAATAAAACCATAACCGTTATCTAATTAATTTACTTGAATATTTTATTTCTTTTGCCAGTTGGCAATATAATTGCTTCATATAAAGAATATCTTAATAAAAAATTAAGTCCTTAAATTTAAAAATCATTTAAAAAAGGAAGCAATACTATGAAAAAAATGAATCTGTTTCAAATGCTTGGACTTGCAATTCTGTTCTTTTGTACCGTTACTCTTCTTAATGCCCAATCGGCCCATGCAACTGCAACGATAAGATTATGGGATGGTACGACTACCATAGATGTTGCAGACGGAGCATTCGGTTTAGATGTTTCTCCGGCATCAGGTGTAATTACTTATAGTGGCAATATCGGTAATTTTTCAGTTATTGTGACAACAGGGGTTCAAACTGGTACAGACTCTTTACCTGTATTGGGACTCAATACATTTGAAGTTACCAGTTCAGCGGTCGGCGGCGGTACTTTGACGGCATGGTTCAGTAATATAGGTTTTGGCCCAACATCGTCACCCGCCGGGTACAACATGAGTGGAAGTCTCTCTTCTATTTCGGGGAGTGGGACTGTGAATTTTGGTAGTTATATCGATAATACTAATAATCTTTTTGGTGAAGGTCTGTTACTGGGAAGCCTGGGCACTTACAGTAGCCCAACTGGAGGGACCACAAGCGGATCAGTATCATTATCAACCCCTTATTCTTTAACTACTAAAACAACTGTTAACCTTGCTGCCAACTCCATGATGCAGACAACGACAAATGTTGCAATCGTCCCTGAACCGGTCAGCACAATCCTTTTTATAACAGGCGGAACGCTTTTGGCAGGAAGAAGGTTTTTTAGAAGAAAAGCATAAATAATCCTTATTCCATTTTGATAAGGGCAGGCATCTCGCCTGTCCTTATTTTTTTACTACAACATACTGCATAAAAGCTTTATTTATCATTCTGAAGTCTGCAAGCTGAGACAGATTCAAACCGTCTTTGGAAACGTCAGCATAAATGTTGAGCCTTCTCCGCTTGTGCTGCTGACCGAAACGGCGCCGCCCTGTTTTTCCATGGCTTCCTTAACGAACGCAAGCCCTAGTCCGGTACCCTTTGCCCCGCTTTTCTCCGCTGATTTCCCGCGGTAAAACTTATCAAAGATATTTCCCCTCTCGCTTTCTTCGATCCCGTATCCCTGTCAATCACATCTATCCTTAAATGTTCTTTCTCTTCTGTCAGCCTAAGCACTATCTCCTTTTCAGGAGGACTGTACCGCATCGCGTTATCCAGAAGATTCAGGACGCACTGTTTGGTAAGGTCCGGGTCGATCAACATGACTGTTACCGAGCTAGGGACCTCCAGTCTGATATTAGTTTTCTTTTCAGCTGCCACAGGTTTAACTGCCTCCATTGTTTCCCTTATCAGATCGGTCAATTTGACGGGTATTTTCCTGATTTCCGATCAAGCGATGTCGAAACGGTCAAGGTTCATGACTTTGTTCCACGCCGCGACAAAGTCGTGCAGGAACTTCTCCTGGGAGTCCGCACATCCGTAGACTTCCGCCAAGGCCCGGAGTTGGGAGTTCGAACCGAAGATGAGGTCGACACGGGTGCCGGTCCACTTAAGTTCGCCGCTTACGCGATCACGACCCTCGAACACGTCTTCGTCTTCCGGGGTTGCCTTCCACGTCGTGCGCATGTCGAGCAGATTCACAAAGAAGTCATTGGTGAGCGTTTCTGGCCGCTTGGTGAAGACGCCGTGCCGGGACTGTCCGAAGTTGGCATTCAAGACGCGCATCCCACCCACAAGAACCGTCATCTCGGGAGCGGTCAGCGTCAGCAGTTGCGCTCGATCAACCAGCAGTTCCTCTGCCGATACGGCGTATTTGGTTGTCTGGTAGTTGCGGAACCCGTCTGCAGCCGGTTTGAGTACGGCGAATGACTTCACGTCGGTTTGCTGCAGCGACGCATCCGTGCGTCCCGGCGTGAAGGGAACCGTTACCTGGTGGCCGGCGTTCTTCGCAGCCTGCTCGACGCCTGCGCATCCGCCCAGGACAATCAAGTCGGCGAGCGAAACCTTCTTCCCGCCTGACTGCGCGCTGTTGAACTCCTTTTGGATTCCCTCAAGGGTCTGCAGCACAGTCGCAAGTTGCTCAGGCTGGTTGACTTCCCAATCTTTCTGCGGCGCGAGACGAATGCGCGCCCCATTGGCGCCGCCGCGCTTATCTGAACCACGGAACGTGGATGCCGACTCCCAGGCGGTCGAGACCAGTTGGGAGATCAACAGGCCCGATGCAAGGATTTTGCCCTTGAGCTCTGCAACGTCCTTCTCGTCGATAAGCTTATGATCGACTGCGGGCACCGGGTCTTGCCAGATCAGTTCCTCCGCCGGGACCTCCGGACCGAGATAGCGCGAACGGGGACCCATGTCGCGGTGGGTCAGTTTGAACCACGCCCGGGCAAAGGCGTCCGCGAATTCCTTGGGGTTCTTCAGGTAGCGCCGTGCGATCGGCTCGTAGATCGGGTCGAAGCGCAGCGAGAGGTCCGCCGTGGTCATCATCGGCCGGTGCTTCTTCGACGGGTCGTGCGCGTCAACCACCATGTCCTCTTCAGCTACATCCCTGGCCAGCCACTGATGCGCGCCAGCCGGGCTCTTGACCAGTTCCCACTCGTATTTAAACATTACCCTCAAATAACCCATGTCCCATTTGGTCGGGTTCGGCTTCCAGGCGCCCTCAAGACCGCTGCTGATTGTATCTCCGCCTTTTCCGCTGCCGAAGCTGCTCTTCCAGCCGAGACCCTGCTCTTCAATGGGGGCGCCTTCAGGTTCAGGTCCCACATGCGACGCAGGGCCGGCGCCGTGACACTTGCCGAACGTGTGCCCGCCCGCAACGAGCGCGACGGTCTCTTCGTCGTTCATAGCCATGCGGGCGAAGGTCTCTCGAACGTCACGGCCGGAGGCAGCCGGATCCGGGTTGCCGTTCGGCCCTTCCGGGTTCACATAGATAAGGCCCATCTGCACGGCAGCGAGAGGATTGTCGAGTTTCCGGTCGCCGCTGTAGCGCTGGTCCCCCAGCCACTTGTCCTCGGGGCCCCAATAAATATCCTCTTCCGGCTCCCAGACGTCTTCGCGGCCGCCGCCGAAACCAAAAGTCTTGAATCCCATCGACTCAAGGGCGCAGTTGCCGGTGAGGATCATGAGGTCGGCCCAGGAGATTTTCCTGCCGTATTTCTGCTTGATCGGCCAAAGCAGACGGCGCGCCTTGTCGAGGTTCACATTGTCCGGCCAGCTGCTGAGAGGCGCAAGGCGTTGTGAGCCGGACCCAGCTCCGCCGCGGCCATCGCCCATACGGTAGGTGCCTGCGCTGTGCCACGCCATCCGGATGAAGAGCCCCCCGTAGTGACCCCAGTCAGCCGGCCACCAGTCCTGCGAGTCGGTCATCAGTGCGTACAGGTCTTTCTTCAGGGCAGCCAGATCAAGCTTCTTGAATTCTTCTGCGTAGTTAAAATCCTCGCCCATCGGATTGGACTTGGAGGAATGCTGGTGCAGAATATGAAGGTTCAACTGGTTCGGCCACCAATCCCGGTTCGACGTGCCACCGCCGGCAACTTGTTTGCTCGTTCTGCCCGTTACCGGGCACTTGCTGTCTTCATTCATAATATTTACTCCTTTCATTGTGTAAATTGTCGAACAGCGCTACTATGAACAATAATAGTGTTTCGCTGCCCATCTTATCTTGGGGTGCCTTGATAGCAGTGTAGCACACAATATCTGACCCTTCAATGCAGAGGTTTAAAATTCCTTTCCGTCTAAATAGCGTGAGTTGAATGGAGTCAGACCTGCCCCCATCACTGGGTTTTATTCTAAATCCATACTTATAAAGTCGGAAAGGTCATGGCGCGCCATGCCCCTACTTGCTGGTCACAATCCGCCCAGGTCCCATTTCTCAAGATTCTGCCTGACAGCCCCTATATTTTTCTTCCCGTCTATGGCCCTGAGAATTTTTTGATAGCCTGAAATATCGCCGTATAAAATACAGCCTGCAATAACATTGTCCTTTATCACAAGCTTTTTATATATACAGTTCCCTTCATCCTTTTGAATAATTGATTCCAGTTTGCCGTCGGCGTCAATGTCTCCTCCAGCCGCGAGGTCAATGCCGACGACCTTTAGTACATTAGACATCGTTGTCCCTTCATATACTGCATTTCCTCCAGCCATGTTTAATCCCGCTACTTCCCCCTGCTTGTGCGCCGCCGGCCAGATACCGTAAAAAATCCCTCTGTGCTCTATCAGGTCCCCGGCTGCATAAATATCCTTTATCTCAGTCTCCATCCTGTCATTGACGACTACCCCTTTGCTGATTTTAAGGCCGAGTTTTTTGCACAACTCCGACTGCGGTCTCACCCCGGCGGAAATGATAATCAGGTCCCCGTCAATGCTGGTACCGTCTTCAAGCAGCAGGCCCTTTACCCTGTCGTCCCCGAAGATCTCTTTTGATTTTGCCCCGAGATAAAATTTAAACCCCATGCCTTCCATCTGCGACTTGAGGACCTCCGCTCCTTCCGGGTCCATCTGTCTGGGCAGCAGGCGGGGGAAAAATTCTACAATCGTGACCTCATGCCCTGTCTTTCTCAGGCTGTTGCCTGCTTCAAGTCCGAGGACCCCGCCGCCGATGAGGATTACCTTTTTGACGCCTTCAGCATAAGCGATGATTTCATCCGCATCCTGGATTGTTCTTAAGGTAAAGACACCTTTTTTATCCGATCCCGGAATTGGAGGCACAAAAGAAATGCCGCCGGTTGCAATGAGCAGTCCATCGTATGGCCGGCCCTCTCCATTTTTTGTAATTACACTTTTATTTTCTTTATCTATTTCAGATACATGAGCGTTCAGCTGAAGCGTTATTCTGTTCTTTTCATACCAGTCGCTTTTGCGGATTATAATGTCCTCCGCCGCCGCCTCTCCGGCAAGATATTCAATCAGCCTGATACGGCTGTAAAAAGGAACAGCCTCCTCAGTCAGAATTATTATTTCTCCGTCATGGTCCGTCTTTCTGATATTTTCAGCTGCAGTTGTCCCGGCCACTCCATTACCTATGATTACATATCTCATTAGATCGCTCCTTATTCTGCCAGGTCAACGATTAGTGATCGTTCCCCTGTTAAACATGGTTATGAAAAAAATCATAATACTCACAAGCACAATCGTCGGGCCGGAGGATGTGTTGAGGTAAATAGACATTGCCAGCCCTATGACCCCTGAAACAACACCGAAGACGCATGAAAGCACAAAGAGCCGTTTCATGCTTGATGCAAGGTTTTTGGCAGATGCGGCGGGCACTATAAGAAGTGACGTCACCAGGATCATCCCTATAATCTTAAGGCTTACGGTTATTACAACAGCGATAATGAGGAACAGCAGATATTCAAAAAACCGCACACTGATCCCTTCCACTCTCGCAAGGTCCCGATTGAATGTAATCTGGAGAAAGGGTTTGAGGAAAGTCAGCAGGAGAATAACCGTCAGTATCCCGACGATAAAGATCATTAAGAGGTCCTTGTCCGTTATTGCCAGGATGTCTCCGAAGAGGAATGTAAACAGATCTGCCCTGTAGCCCTTGAGCATCCCCATGACCAGCATGCCCGCAGCAATCGTGCCTGAAAAAGCGATCCCTATGACCGTGTCATGGGACAGGCCGGTCTTTTCGGACAGAAACGCAATGATGACAGCGATGAGAATTGCCACGATTATTGATGATAATGAGAGGTCGACCCCAAGCAGCGCCCCGGCCGCGATCCCGGCAAAGGCGGAATGCGATATGGCGTCTGAATAGAAAGACATCCTCCTGAGCACCACAAAATTCCCGACAAAGGGGCAAAGTATGCCGACCATTATGGAAGCCAGCAAGGCCCTCTGGATAAAGGGATATGATAAGAATTCGCTAATCATGTTCATGGCAGCTATGGATATACGCACCCATCATTTCTCCGTACATGCTTTTGATGACATCATCGGTCAGCGTCTCCTCAGGACTGCCGGTGCATATAAGCTTCCTGTTCATGCAGAGCACATTATCGGCGTAACGGTAGACCACATTAAGATCATGAGAGATCAGGATCACGGTCAGTCCTTTTTCCTTATTAAGGCGTTTTATCAGGTCGTGAAACCTTTCCTGTCCTTCAATATCCACGCCTGAGGCGGGCTCATCGAGGAAGAGTATCTTCGGGTCATTCACAATCGCCTTTGCGATCATGACCCGCTGGAGTTCGCCTCCGGACAGGCTGCCGATACTTCTATGCGCCAGTGCCTGAGCGCCTACGATCTTCAATAAGTTGTCAATGTGCGCCCTGGCGCCCTTCCTTTTCATAAACGGGATTGTATAGACCGGGGGCACAGTGAAACCCAGAAGCTCTGATACGGTAAGGGGGATGGTCCTGTCAAATTCCAGCCTCTGAGGAACATATCCCACTTTAATATCAGAGTGGTTATTTTTAAAAGGCCGTCCGAAAAGGGACACCGTGCCCGTCTCATATGGGATAAGCCCGAGGATCGCCTTTATCAAGGTGGTCTTGCCGGCGCCATTAGGGCCAATGATCGCAATGATCTTTCCGTCCTCAACAGAGAACGTTATGTTTTCAATAAGGTGCCGGTTATCGGCCTTTACGCAGAGGTTATCAACTTGCAGGGCGATCATAATAAGTCCTTATTTTAATGCCTCCCCAAGAACAACAAGGTTGACCCTCATACGGTCTTCATACCATTGTCTTCCGGGGGACCCTTTCTCCAGGGTGTCAAGGCTGTACACCTTCAGGCCCAGGTCCGTGGCGAGCGAACTGATTATCTTATGTGAGGCCTGAGTTTCGGTAAATATAGATTTGATCCCTTTTGCCTTTATTGTCTCCACAACTGACGCTATATGCCTTGGAGAAGGTTCGGTCTCAGGGGTCTCCTGGATCACGGCCACCTGCTGAAGTCCGTAAGCCCTTGCAAAATATCCGAATGCTGAGTGATAGGCGACAAACTCTTTTTTGCTCCATGTCTTTATCTCACTGCTGATCTCACTGTCCAGATTATTTAGACTAATGATATAGGCTTCGGCATTGGCCGCGTAAATATCACGATTGCGCGGATCGGCTTTTATCAACGCGTCCCTTATGTTCCGCACCTGAATAATAGCGTTTTGCGGAGAGAGCCATATATGAGGGTCCTTATTCATGACCTCAACACCCCTGCTCGTATCTGCCACGATCAGCTTCCCGTCATCGTCCCCATGCATGTTCGCTGCGTCTATTACTTTGTCCAGCCATGCCTCAAGGCCTACGCCGTTAATAACAAGCACCCGGGCATCCGTGACCTTCTTTGCATCCATGGGGCTCAAAGAGAAATCATGGGGGCCTGCACCTGAAGGCAGCAGGTTTTCGACCTCCGCAGCATCGCCGGCAATGTTTTTCGTGAAACTGTAAAGGGGGGAGATCGTAGTCAGTATCCTGAGTTTTTCAGATGCACGGGGCCCTTTCAGATGGGCATTGCCGGATGAATCCGGCTCCTTTTTCTGGCACGACCACAACGCAAGAGACATAATAACTGCAAACGACATGAGTCTTTTAAAGGTCATCACGGATAGAATTATACCATAATATAAACAGCTTGAACCGTTCTAACTGTTCGAGCAGTTCGAACGGCATTTCCATATGCTATCATTACTCATTATGAAAACTTTTCGTCCGCTGGCAGCGCTCAGGCACAGGAATTACAGGCTTTTCTGGACCGGTCAATTGATTTCCCTCATCGGCACGTGGATGCATCAGACTGCGCAGGGCTGGCTGGTCTTCAAGCTTACGGACTCCCCCTTTTTCCTTGGGCTCGCGGGAATGGTCGCATCAGCTCCGATACTCCTCTTTACATTGGCCGGAGGGGTTCTTGCAGACAGACATCCGAAAAAAAACATAATACTCTTGTCAAACATAGTGATTATGTTTCTTGCATTGACTCTCGCCATACTGGTTGCAGCCGGAGCGGTCAATGTCTGGCATGTCCTGGTTCTCTCCTTCCTGATCGGCTCGGTCAATGCCTTTGAAATCCCGGCGCGTCAGTCCTTCATCATCGAACTGGTAGGCAAAGAAGACCTGCTGAACGGCATAGCGCTCAATTCATCCGCCTTCAACGTGGCGCGAATGATCGGTCCGGCCATTGCAGGTCTGATCATGGGCGCCTTCGGGCTGGCGCCGTGTTTTTTCATTAACGCATTAAGCTTCATAGCAATAGTCATCGCGCTTGTTAAAATGCGTTTCAAACCCGAAGAGTCCAAAACAACTTCAAAACCGGGGATGACAAGTTCGCTCAAGGAAGGCATTAAATATATTTTCCACAATTCAGACATATCTGCGCTCCTGATAGCAGCGGGGATAGTCAGTTTCTTCGGCTTCCCATACATATCTTTTCTCCCCGTATATGCAAGGGACATCCTGAAAACAGGCGCTACAGGACTCGGCATTCTCATGGGATGCGCAGGGGCCGGCGCGTTTACAGGGGCAGTCGGCCTTGCAATAAAGGGAGATACTGCGAGAAAGGGCATAGTCATGGCGGTTGCAGGCATCATCTTTTCAACAGCGCTGCTCATCTTCTCATTTTCAACAAGCGTCTGGCTTTCATACACCATGCTCTTTCTCGTCGGATTTGGAGCTATCAACCAGATTGCCACTGCAAACAGCCTGCTTCAGCTCAATGTCCCCAACGAATTAAGGGGAAGGGTAATGAGCTCCTTTACAACTATGTTTCTGGGAATGACGCCTCTGGGGAATTTCGCGGTCGGCAGCCTCGCTCATTATGTAGGTACGCAAAATGCGCTGATGACAAGCGCCGGGTTTTGTCTGGCAGGGACTGCTATTGTTCTCTGGAAAAAACCTGAGATTTTAAAAATGTAGGGAGTAGAGTTAAAGGGGTAGTCTTTTTTGGCTGAAAGCTGATAGCTGACCGCTGATAGCTTTTTCATATGCTATACTGACCCCATGGACCAGCTGCTGGATAAATTGCCATGGAGCGTTGCCATTTTTCTCTGCTTCACTCTCGGCCTCGCCCCCTTCTGGCCGCCCCATATCGTTGAGAAGATACTCATGCTTGCCAGGGGCCGGCAATGAGCTTACCTGCGATTTGGCCTGGCAATTTAACAATTTCAGAATCCTGTTCATCATCATTGTCATATTTGTAGAGACCGTCACCATTTTGGCAATTAATGATTTGCCCCCGAATACCAATATGGAATGATCGTCTATGATGAGTTAGGCTATAAATTTTACCATCAATCTTGATAGCATGATCTGTACAATCAGAAGATTGTATTACATTTCTAAACATATGACTATCTTCCAGTTGATCTTTCAAACGTTCAGTGGTAGCAAGAGCAATCCTAGGAGGCAGGTGTCCGTATTGTGCTTCTTCGATAAATGCAGAGTCACCATTAAAAGGGGTAATTATAATCGTATCAAAAGCAGATAGTGGTTGACATGTCGATATCGGTTTGAGATATCTATCGGCGCAACCGACTAAAAGAAGTAATAATGTAGTTATGCAGAGTAAGATTCTCTCGTTCATATTCACGCCTTCTTACCGTTAAACCGGAATGCATTTGAGCCCATGGTGTCAGCGCTTTGTTTATTTCATAAAGCTTACTGGAAAGTGATAGTCATATTTATTCATAACGTCTTGTGCAAACGAACTTGACAGTGTCTCTTTTATCTCGCGATTCCAGTGATTCCAAAGCTTTTTTGATATTAGCTTATCTTCTAATAAAAACAATTCCTCCCAAACGAGATTCAAATATGCAATCATCTGTGGTTCAAGTTTAATCTGTAAATCTTTGTCCCCTTTAAGTGCCTTAACCCAATCTTCATATATTTCAGGTTTAACTATTTGATTATATTTATCACAGTACTTTGAAAATATGGAAAGTCTGTTTGAGCGTGCAAATTGATAAACTCCAGCGATAATGGAGATTATAGCGGCCATACTGCCAAGTAATGCAACAGTTCTCATGAGTTAATATGTGTTGAGATATATAAATGATTGTGGTGCTTGCTTAATATTATAGTCATGCAAATCTAAGTACTTGGAATATCGTTTCGGTTTTTTAATTTTGATGGCATGACCTTCTTGTTTACCTGAAAAATAATTGTCATAGAATTCTTTATTAATTCCGGAATACCGCATGGTTTTTTTCCAAAGGTCAAAAGTATTCAAGGTCAGGATGTCATCGATTTCAAATTCCCCAATTATTTTCTGAATCGGACTTGTAGCATAAATAATTACTTTTGATATTGAATCACATTTAAATATAGTTCTCCTGAATTCGTACTTTTTATTGCCAACTAAGATTTTTTCTGCATACTCCGGTTTAATCGATAATAAAACTTTCATTAGACCCTGACACCTCCAAAATAGTCTCAAACTGTTCTTTCTTAATTTGCTCAAATCCTCTAGGTGCACTATGAATATCAGCAATTATACCTAATTTAATCAGCATATCTAAGTTAGGTCTCTTTGGGAACGAATACAGATAAAGAAAATTAACTATAAATGGTCTGCTCCATTTATTATAATTCCAATGTTCCGACAAGCTCTTATCTGAAAATACACTTCTTTTTCTGCACAAACTAATAAATTCATTCTCATTATTGATATCTGTAATAATGCTTTCAACGATTCCGATTGTTGATATAACTCCTCTGTATTTGCCGCCTGTTCGATAAAATATAATAACATCTCCAGGCATTAAGTCACGATATATAGACCTTGATATATATACTTTTTGTATTGCATTTCTATGTGGTGCATTCTCTACATAATTCTGTGGTGATTCATTCTTTAGAATTGAATCTGGGAATAATTCCGTATGGTACTCAGGATATATGGGAACGATGAAATAACGTCTATCCTTTTTTATAAAAGGATATGTTTTTTTAGGATTGCTTGCATCCGGAATAGGTTTAAACTTTTTTACATATACTCTCTCTTTACCAGATGCTGTCGATTTCACGCCATAATACTCAAAGCCCCAGTCCTCTAATAAGCCAATCAGCCGTTCGTGCTCTTCTCGGTTATCAAATACTGTTACATATATTTCATCCACTTTATTGGCAAGTGCATTATCAAACACTATTTTTAAAAATCGTTCTCCAAGCTTATAACCATTAGAAATGACTTTAAAAGTTCCTATCTTGAGTCGATGCATCGGAGAGAAGACAGTATTTATATCTCCATAATATTCACTCTTATCTTCAATCTTTACATAAAGGAAAGCCAATATCTCACCATCATCAGATTGAGAAATATAAGCTATTTCATCTGATTTGCTATTAAACCACTCCTCAAATCCTTTATAATCTTCTTTAAAAGAATCGAAGAATGGATCGTCAATATTAATTTTCCCAAAATACTCCTTCCGCACTGAAAGCGTCTTATAATCAGTTAGAGATGGATTTTCAGCAGTGACCTTTTCAAGGAAGTCATCAATTGTAAATACAACTTCAGCTATGCCAAGTTCATCAGCTTTAAAGTGTAAAGCACGATCTTCTGTTATTAAGTAATTAACTCTTTTGCAGAAAACCTCTTTAAGCAAAGAAGTGTCTACCTTATCATTGTCGTTCCGGTCGTGCTTAGCTCTAAGATTAACGATTTCTTTAACTTCAGGTGCTTCTGTTTTTAGAAGATTGTAATTCTGAACTTTGGCTTCAATAGTTTTCACAACATCTTCATCGTTATGTTTTCTTATCTCAGATAAAGATAAAGGATGAATGCACTTTTCATAATGGAGTTTATCAAACCAATTGAATAAGATCCCGATTTCTTTATTTATAATTTTAGTAGCTTCCCGGTGAATTATTATGTTTGTATCTAGTAAAACACGCATCAGACTATTTCCTTTTCGAGAACATTACCGATAAATTTGTAAACATGGCTGAACTCAGTAAATGGATTGCATGAAATATAGGGAATGCCAAAGTTGTCTGCTATATATTTTGAGTAATTTAACTCTTGTTCCTGAAAAGCTTTTATAAATTCAAAACTGTATTTTTCATTATCTCGTTTATCCAGTCGATCATAAATATTAGATGGCTCATCATATAACATGACTATAGCCATGGGAGAGATACTCTTATATGTTTGTTCCGGCACTTTGCTTATTTCCCCGTTCTTATTTATCAAGCAAAAATGGCCATCTATAATATATAGCATCCCTTCCTTTAAGTTTTCATTAATTGCATTCAATAGTATGTCTTGATCCCCATGAATATCGTATACTCTTTTATTCTTCGTAATCTTTACTTTCTTTATCATTAATATGAGGTCACTTGCAGAAAAATGTCTTGCATTAATCCTAGAAGCCAAGGAATTACTAAAAGTTGATTTACCAACACCATGTATCCCCCCTACAAAGATTATCTTATGTTTCATTATCTTATCGCTAACGATATCGATACTATGCAGGGAGGGTAAATAAACTTCAGCCGTCCCTGGATAGGAGATTATAAACATCCCTCGTAGGGTTTGTCACGAAAATAATACAAAAGGAAGGAGGCAGATAAATAAATGTACGCAGGGGGAAGTCCTTTTTGCTAGCTGATTGCTGACCGATGACAGCTTTTATCTGACAGCTGTTTAATCTGATATACTGGACCCCATGAACCATCTGCTGGATAAATTGCCATGGAGCGTTGCTATTTTTTTATGCCTGACCCTGGGCCTCGCCCCCTTCTGGCCGCCCCATATCGTTGAGAAGATACTAATGCTTGTCAGGGGCCGCCTCGTCCGTCCTATAGATTGGCTCGATCTTGTCCTGCACAGCATACCGTGGGTGCTGCTTGTTTTGAAGCTGATTTATCAGAAGAAATAAGACAAATCCGATCACGGGTTATTATGTTACAATAAGCACATGGATGCAAGGCGTTTCAAAAGATTAATCGTCAATATCCAGGCAGAGTTGCTCAGCGCCGATAAACGCCTTGCGGTCTATATAGAAAATCTTTCCGAAGAAGGCATGTATGTAACGGCCCCCGTCAAATCCTCATTTAATTTCATTACCGATATGCCTATTGAAATAAGATTTGAATTGCCTTCAGGTGAAAAACTGAATTTGCACTGTAAGGTAAAATGGGTGTATAGGACCCCTCCTCACGGATTAACAGACAGTGTTGGCATGACAATTATAGATCCGCCGCTGACATATGTTGAAACCTTAAAGGCCCTTCAGTAGATGTTTTATCTTAAATCGTCTGCAGATACTCATCCGTCTCTGTCCTGATCTGCGCGATCAGGTCTTTGATCCCTTCAGCCAGCGGTTTCATGTCTTCCCATTTGATGTTGAACATGTAGGTATAGATAAAGTAGTTCCGGAAGGACAAATATTTGGATATTGTATGCAAAAGGTCCGGAGGGAGTATCCCTATCTCGCCCGCCTTCCTGAGCACCTTCTCGTGCCAGCCGGGGGCGTCTCCTACATCGAGCTTGTCATAAAGGAGCATCTGTTTCAGGATACTCTCAACCGCGCTGTATGCATTCATGATATAAGTAGAGATAGCGGCCTGTTCGGCAAGGGTGTATTCGCCGTCTTCATGCCTGAAGACCGTGAAAAGCTCATCCATTATGCGATCAATATTTTTAAATTCATTTTCACAGTACTGTTTAAGTTCATCGATTGTCATGTGTCGCTCCTCCTAACCCGGCGAAGCCGGAACCAATTCTTTTGCCGCTAAGACACGAATAAAACCATCATTCACTTTGTGACTTTGTGCCTTCGTGGCTGATTTTCATATCATTTTGTACAGAATTTAACCGTTAAGGGACTAAAGTCTCCCAGACCTTAAAATAGAAATAAGAAGCCTCACCCCCAGTATAAAGGCAACCAGAAATCCTATGGCCCCTACAGCGGGCAGGCCGAATATTTTCCCCCCTATATTTGATTGGATCAGCATGGATGATCCCAGAATGATAGAGGCGACGATCAGGCTGAATGCTATTCGATTGCTTGAACGATCCAGGTCTCTTATCAGTTTGTCCATCCCTGCTATTTCCATTTTGAAACTCACTTCGTCCCGAATGGTCTTTCTCAGAAGCCGGTTTATCTGTTTGGGTGTATCGAGAAAAAGCTCTCCCATTTCGCTTATATTGTCTACTGCCTTGCCAAATATGCTCTTGGGGCTCATGCGTTTTTTTACGAGCTTGGCTGCGTATGGCTCAGCAGCTGATATGAGGTTGAATTTTGGGTCGAGACGCCGTCCTATATCGTCCACGATCAGGATGGTCCTGTTCATCAGCAGCAGATCGGTAGGCACCCTGAGACCATGCTTTATGACAAGGTGGGTGAGGGCCTCAAGGTATTCGGGAAAGTTGATTTCCGAGATACTGAGATCATAAAGCGGCTCCATCATGTACACCAGGTCAGCGCGGAATTCCCTCTTGAACGCGTCCAGGTCCACTTCATCCTGTACCAGCCCGAGGTTTATGTATATATCTATAAGCCGGTCAAAGTCCTTGTTTATGACCGCAAGAAATGCCCGGGCAATGTTGTCAATCATCTCCGGAGCCAGCCAGCCGACTATGCCGAAGTCCATAAGCCCTATCTTGCCGTCCTTCAGAACAAATATATTCCCGGGATGCGGGTCCGCATGGAAAAAGCCGTCTTCAAAGATCATCTTAAAATAAGCGTCAACGCCCTTCTTTGCCAGCCCTGGCCTGTCTATTCCGAGGTCATCGATTGCTTTAATGTCATCGATTTTTGCGCCCTCGATCCTCTCCATGACGATTACCCTGGCAGAAAGAAAATCCGGATACACGGCGGGGATATAAATATCAGGATGCCCTTCAAAGTTCTTCCTGAACCGCTGGGCGTTCTTGGCCTCCATGATAAAATCGAGTTCCCTTTTTATGGTCTTTGAAAATTCATTGACAATCCCCTGCGGATCAAAATATTTGCTTTCCGGTATGTATTTCAGCATGAGACGGGCAAGAGCGCCCAGGATGGCGATGTCGGTCTCTATAGTTTCACGTATGTCCGGCCGCTGGACCTTTACAATGACTTTTTCCCCGGTATTGAGAACAGCGTTATGCACCTGGGCAATAGATGCTGCCGCAACAGGAACCGTGTCGAAGTCCGCGAAGACTTTTGCCAGAGGCATTTTAAATTCTGATTCTATCATCTGTACCGCTTTGTCAGAAGGAAAAGAAGGGACCCTGTCCTGAAGCTTTTTAAACTCGTTCGCGTATTCCTCTGTTACGAGGTCAGGTCTTGTGGAAAGCATCTGGGCGAGCTTGATAAATGAAGGCCCCAGTTCTCCGAAAGCCATCCTTAACCTCTGGGGAATGGTATGCCTTTCCACGTCCTGCCGACGGGCGAAATATTTGATCCTTTTTCTAAGGGGGATAAAGCGCTGCAGATTGGTTTGTTCAATAAACTGCCCGAAGCCGTGCTTGAGCAGCACGTTGACGACCTGTTTTATGCGGCTGAGATTTTTGTACGTATGCCAGAATCTTAAAAGACCTGTTATACCTATCAAAGGATCTTATGACTCCCTGTCCGGGGACGATTCTTCAAGTTTCTTGATACGTGCGGAAAGGGCAGTGAGCTTTCTGCTCAGTTTCTCTACTTCGTCTCTCGTTGGGATATTCATCTTTTCAAGCGCCTTATTGATTATCTCGGCTACACCCTTGCTGATGTCATCCCCTGATTTCGACATCTTCTCTGAGTACTCTTTAATAAGTTTGGCGCCCTGACTCTCACTCAATTCACCCTTTTTAACAAGTTCGTCAACAAGTTCGTTGATCTTCTCCGGCACGCCGATGCCCACCATTAAGGCCTTGTGAATGATTTCGTTGATAGTCATGATACCCCTCCTCTTCTATCTGCTAAATCGATTAATAAAATTTACAGAAACAATAATTTAAATTACTTCATCTTATCTTTAATTATATCAGACACGGAAGATAACGCCCTGTCAATTCCCTCCGCATCGCTGGTTCCGCCCTGCGCCATGTCCGGTCTTCCGCCGCCTTTCCCTCCGGTAACAGCCTTTAATATTTCTCCTGCATTAAGGCGCGAAACGAGGTCCTTTGTCACAGCTGAAACGTAATAAGCCTGCCCATCCACCGCCGATCCAATGACTATAACGCCGGAACCCATTTTGTCCTTTAACGAATCGGCAAGGCCTCTTAAAGATTTTATGTCCAGGCCTTCCGCTTTATGGGCCAGCACCTTGACATTGTTAATCACGGCTATTTTTTCCATTATGGCATCAACGCCGTGCGTTACCGCTTTATGTTTAATTTTATCAAGCTCTTTTTCATGCTGCCTCAGGTCCCCCAGCACTTTTTCCACCCGTTCTGAAACTTTCAGGTCATTTACTTTAAGCAGGGCAGCGGCCTTCCTAAGCTCGGCCTCCCTGGCCTTATTGTATTCAAGGGTTGAGAACCCTGTGATGGCCTCAATGCGTCTGACGCCTGATGCGACGCTTCCCTCGGATATGATCTTGAAAGGCCCGATGTCCCCTGTAGCTCTGCAGTGGGTGCCGCCGCACAGTTCAGCGGAAAAATCCCCTGCCCTTACAACTCTTACCTTATTTCCATACTTCTCTCCGAACAATGCGGTCACGCCTTTGGAGATGGCATCGTCAAGAGACGTTTCCTTCACCTCAACAGGGAGGTTGCCGATGATCTTTTCATTGACGATTTCTTCAACCTCGCTTATCTCATGATCATCCATTGCAAAGAAATGCGTGAAGTCAAACCTCAACCTGTCATGGGCAACCAGTGAACCGGCCTGTTTGATGTGGTCTCCAAGCGCTTCCCTTAACGCGGCCTGCAGCAGGTGAGTGGCAGTATGGTTGCGCATAACGGCCTTTCTTCTTTCCTCTTCAACCGATGCGCGGGCTGCCATCCCGCTGCGAAGCGTTCCTCTTTTCACTGTCCCTGTATGAAGCACTATATCGCTGATCTTCCTTGTATGCCTGACTTCTATCTTTACATTATCAGCTCTGATGACTCCTGTATCGCCGATCTGGCCGCCTGATTCTGCATAAAATGGAGTGACGTCCAGCGCCACTTCCACTTCTTCGCCTTCATGCGCCTCTTCAACGAGGGAATTGTCCTTTATGATTCCGCTGACAATACAATCAGACTGCAGCGTCTCATAACCGAGGAATTTTGTTGCCTTCAGGATGTCTTTTATCTTCTTATAAACCGCCGGAACTTCTTCTTCCGCGCCGACCCATGAGGCCCTGGCACGGGTCTTCTGAAGCTCCATTTCATCATTAAAGCCTTTATGATCTATAAGAAGATCGTTATCATTTGCAATGTCCTGGGCAAGGTCCAGCGGGAAGCCGAATGTATCATAAAGCTTAAACAGTTCAGCGCCTGGTATTGTATCTTTCCCTGAGGATTTAACTTCAGCAATAAGCTTGTCTAATATCGTGACGCCGGAATTAAGGGTATGCGCAAACCTCTCCTCTTCAAACTTAAGCACCTTTTTGCTGTTTTCCGTGCCCTCAAGCAATTCAGGATAAGACCCTGACATTATCTCATATACCGCTTCAAGCACTTTATAAAGGAAGGGCCCCTCAATACCGAGCATGAACCCGTGTCTCGCTGCCCGCCTTATAATCCGTCTCAGCACATATCCCCTGCCTTCATTAGAAGGCGTCAATCCTTCTGAAAGGACAAAAGCCGCAGACCTGATATGGTCGGCTATGACCCGCATGGAGACATTAGTGGCAGAATCCGCATGGTACTTTTTCCCGGAAATCTCTTCGACCTTCCTGATGACGGGCATAAACAGGTCAGAGTCAAAATTATTTACCTTGCCCTGAAGCACTGCCGAAAGCCGCTCAAGCCCCATCCCGGTATCAATGCTGGGTTTGGGCAGAGGGGTAAGTTCTCCGGCCGCGTTCCTGTTATACTGCATGAACACAAGGTTCCATATCTCAAGATACCGGTCGCAGTCGCATCCCACCGTGCATGTAGACTTGCCGCAGCCCATCTCAGGCCCCTGGTCTATAAGTATTTCAGAACATGGTCCGCACGGGCCGGTATCGCCCATCTGCCAGAAATTGTCTTTCTCCCCAAGCCGGTAAATCCGGTCAGCAGAAACGCCTATGTCCCTTTTCCATATCTCCGCAGCCTCATCATCTTTTTCATAAACAGTCACATAGAGTTTATCAGCAGGAAGTTTTATGCGTTCGGTCAGAAACTCCCATGCCCATTGAGTCGCTTCTTTCTTAAAATAATCGCCAAAAGAAAAATTGCCGAGCATCTCAAAGAATGTGTGGTGCCGCGCAGTCCTGCCCACATTCTCAAGGTCATTGTGCTTGCCGCCGGCCCTGAGACACTTCTGCACTGTTGTCGCCCTTTTAAACGGGAGTTCCTCTTCACCTAAAAAAACCGATTTAAACTGGACCATCCCCGCGTTGGTAAAAAGGAGGGTCGGGTCGTTTTTCGGGAGAAGCTGCGAGCTCGGAAGGACCTCATGCCCCTTCTCCCTGAAAAAGTCCAGGAACAGTTGTCTTATCTGTTTACTTTCCATATCGCATTAAATAATGAAGCTTCGTCTAATGATCGTGTATTATATCAGAAGACCCAAATATATTAATAAATATGGACACAAACAGCAACGAATTTATCAACGTAACAATCGACAAAAGCCACATCATCACTATCGGCGAGAGGCTTTATACTGAAAGCATAGAATTTGTGCGAGAAATCGTGAACAACGCCTATGATGCTGACGCGGCTCTGGTGGAGATTATCGTCGGCGAGGACATTATCGAAATCAGCGACAACGGAAGCGGCATGGACAGGGACGGTCTCAAACAGTATTTCAATATCGGCTCGCAGCAAAAACTCCATTCGCCGAAATCTCCTGTCTATGGGAGGGACAGGATAGGACAGTTCGGCATCGGAAAATTCGCCACCCTCTCGGCAGCCAAAAGATTTGAGGTAATAACAAAGAACAGAGATTTTGTCGGAAGGGTCACCTTTGACAAGGAAGAATGGGAAAAGGCAACGGGGCTATGGCAGCTTCCGCTTGAGATCCTGCCCCCTGATTTCAGGAAGACGAATGGTACAACAGTTATACTTGCAGGTCTGAATAAAAAGTTTAATCCCAAAGACATTGAAGCCAGAATAACCGAGGGCACTCCGCTCAAGGCGCCTCATTTCAGGGTAAGGCTCAATGGACACTCTATCACACCAAGAAGCCTTTCAGGTCACAAAATCCCTTTCCTTGAAGGAACTCCGTTCGGCCCTGTCTCAGGCGAAGTGATCATACTTCCCGAAACAGCCTCGTCGGTCAAGGACCTGGGAATAGAGATAAAAGTAAAACAGGTGACCGTAAGACGTGAATTCTTCGGTATGGAGACATGGGGTAAGGCCATGGCGCGGATAGCCGGGGAGGCTAACGCGGACTTTCTCCCGATAACCAGCGACAGGACCGGTTTCATAAAAGACTCTCCGGAGTACGAAGCATTTAGAAAAGTCATGGAGAGGGTCACAGGAGATGTAAAGAATATCCTTCAGAAGCTGTCAGGCAAAAAAGAAGGGAGAAAAGTCAGCCGTGCCTTAAAAGAGGCCTTACAGAAAATATATAAGGCATTGGCGGCAAATCCCGATCTGTCGCCGTTTGGGGCGTTTCCTGCCGGAGATGAAACAAAGGGCATAGGCGGCGCGGCTGGTATGACTAAAGAAGCTGTTCAGGCCGTACAAACCGTTCCGGAAGATCAAGCCGCAAAAGCAGCAGAACCGAAGAAGAAGAGAAAGAAAAAACCGAAGGTGAAACAACTGACGCCTAATGCTGTTATCAAGAGAATGAAATTCGGAGACATAGGCGTCTCTATATGTGTGGACGGCTTCGGAGAAGACGGGGCAGAGGTGTTTTCAGAGGAAACAACGATTTATTTAAATAGAGACCATCCGCTCTACAAAAGAGAATCAGCGAAAATAGATACACATGTTCTGAACCTCGCGCGATTAATCACACAGGAAATTTCCCTCATGAAAGACCCCAAGAACCCGAGACAGGCGTTTGAGAGACAGAGCAAATTAATGCGGGACGCGTTTATTGATAAGAACGGTTGATAGTTTATAATATCAGGCCATTTTGTATATATTGTATAATGATGCATATTAAGGAGGAATACGCATGGTAAGGCTTAATATTCCAGAAGAAATAATCACAGGTTTCTGCACACGCTGGAAGATTACCGAATTCGCGCTTTTCGGCTCAGTATTGCGTGAAGACTTTACGTCTAATAGTGATATTGATGTTCTGGTGACTTTTGCTCCTGATGCACGATGGAGTCTTATGGATCATGTTGAAATGCAGGATGAGTTGACGACTATCTTCGGACGTAATATCGATCTCGTAAGCAAACGCGGGATCGAACGGAGCCGTAATCACATCCGCCGTAAGGAGATACTCGATTCTGCAGAGGTTGTCTATGCCTCAGCGTGATCTCAGTTATCACCGATATTATCAAGGCAGCAAGATAGATTAAAGAGTACTTATTAATGATACTCATTCACCCTCCGGTTGCAAAACCCTCTGAGCCCCCCGCAGGCATAGCAAGGCTTTCAGGCGCGCTCACCAGTCGTGGAATAAGTCACCGCATTCTGGATGCAAATCTGGAAGGGCTTCTTTATCTGATTCACCTCTCTAAACCGCTGCCCGGGACATCATCCGACAGATGGACAAGCCGGGCCTTCCGTAACGCGTCCGGCAATAACACCTCTCTGAGAAGCCGGCAGACATATCTTAATATCGACCGCTACAAACGCGCAGTAATTGATCTGGACCATGCGATAGAGAAGTCGGTTGAAAGCGAAGTAATCATCGGACTCGCAAATTATAAAGACAGTACGCTTTCTCCCTTGCGGAGCGCTGACCTTATTCAGGCGGCTGAACGAACTGAGATCAATCCCTTTTACCCGTACTTCTCAAAACGACTCAGGGACCTGATTGAAAAAGATGGACCTTCTGTCGCCGGGTTTTCCCTCAATTATTTAAGTCAGGCGCTGACCGCTTTTGCAATGATCGGCTTTATCAGGCAGAACTTTCCCGGGATAAAAATAATCCTCGGCGGGGGTCTCATCACTTCGTGGATGAAAAACGCGGACTGGAAGGACCCGTTCACCGGCCTCATCGACACCATGATAGCAGGGCCGGGTGAACAGCAGCTTCTCTCAATTGCGGGTATCGATAATGCCAATAAAATACATTACACTCCGTCGTATGATTCATTACCTTTGAATGATTACCTCTCTCCGGGGCGGATACTCCCATACAGCGCCTCAGGCGGATGCTACTGGAACAGGTGCTCTTTCTGTCCTGAAATGGCTGAGGACAATCCATACATTCCTCTTCCGGCTGACAGGGTAATGGATGATCTCAATAAGCTCGCAACGAACATACGGCCTTCCCTTGTTCATCTGCTGGACAATGCCATAAGCGCGACGCTGTTAAAAAGACTGGCCGCAGATCCTCCGGGAGTTCCGTGGTACGGCTTTGCCAGGGTCAGCAAACTTTTGACGGATTTGGAATTTTGTAAGGCACTGAAAGACTCCGGCTGTGTCATGCTGAAGCTCGGTCTCGAATCCGGCGACCAGGCTGTCCTTGATAAAATGCAGAAAGGGATTGACCTTGAAACCGCATCCCTTGTATTAAAGACTTTGAAAAAGGCGGGGATAGCGACCTATGTCTATTTACTCTTCGGCACGCCGCCGGAGTCGTTGACCGAAGCCAGAAACACACTTGAGTTTACTCTCCGGCATAAAGATGAAATCGGGTTCCTGAATATCGCGCTCTTTAACATGCCTGTTTGCGGGCCGGAGGTGGCCGGATACAAGACCAGCCGTTTTTATGAAGGGGACCTCTCTCTCTATACCGATTTTGTCCATCCCAATGGCTGGGGCAGAAAAAATGTAAGGCATTTTCTGGATAATGAATTCAAAAGGCATCCGGCTGTCTCAGCGATATTACAGAAAGACCCTCCTGTATTCACGTCCAACCACGCGCCTTTTTTTGTGATGCGGCATGGCTGATTATTCCAGTATAGTATTGTCAGCGAACTCTTTCGTCTTCCGGCTTGTCCAGGATTAACTCAAGGCACTATTGACTACACGCAGCAGTTCGTCTTTGCGGACCGGCTTGGGGATATATTTAAAAATACCTTCCTTTAAAGCATACGAAGCGGACTCATCAGAAGGCGCTCCTGTGATAATAATGACCTTGCAATTCATGCCCCTCTTTTTGATCTCCGGGACAAGATCAAGTCCTGATCCATCTCCCAGTATGATATCAACAATTATAAGATTAAATTCCTTCTGATCAAGCGCAGCCAGTCCTTCCCTGTAATTACAGGCAGTTGTAGCATCATGTCCCTCATCCGCCAAAAAGATCCCGAATGTATTCCTTATGCACTCTTCGTCATCAACTACCAGGATATTTGCTTTACGTTTCATCTTTCTCAATAACAGGCAGGTCAATTATGACCTCTGTAAATTCTCCCTCTTTACTCTCCAGTTTGAGACTGCCGCCATGGTTTTTTATCAAGCCGTCACTTATACTCAAGCCAAGACCGGTGCCGATCCCTGCCGGCTTTGTAGTAAAAAACGGGTTTAGTACTTTATTTAAATTGTCAGAAGAAATTCCCGGCCCATAATCAAGAAAACTAATCTGAACATGCGGGGTGTCATGCATGGCAACATTCAGATCGCCTCGTATTTCGATCTTTTTATATTCATGCAGGTTAGGATACTTCTGATTCAAGGCGTATCTTGCATTATTAAGTATATTCAAAAAAACCTGCTGCAACTGCTGCGGGTTCGCCAGGACCAGCGGGAGGTCTCCGGGCATATTTATGTCCAGATGGATGTTGTCCTTACGGAGCTGGGCCATAGTCAGGGTCAGTGTCTCAGATAAAATGTCACTAACATTGACAGACAACTTTTTGTCCTTATTTTGTCTCGCAAAAGTAAGGAGACTGTGTACAATTTCAGATACGCGGTTTCCTTCTTTTAATATCCGCCGCGCCATATCTTCTTCCTTTGAGCCTTTCAGCATTCTGTCTGCCAGTATCTGCGCATAATTAATTACCCCGTTTATCGGGTTGTTGATCTCATGAGCTACGCCTGCAGCCAGTTCTCCAATAGATGCAAGATGTGCGGATTGTAATGCCTCCGCAGTACGCTGTTCAACCAGCTCTAAAAGATGTGCACGGTGTTCCCTCAATTTCTCTGCCGTCTGCCTGAGTTCAGTGATGTCCTTCACTACCTTGATGCCCCCTCCTATCTTTCCTTCAGAATCTAACAGGGCAGATGAGATAAGCTCATAGTAGATATCACCTTCCTCGGTGGGAATCCTTCTTTCAGTCCTGTGTATTCCCCCATCCTGTAATGACAGCACCATCGGACAGTCTTCGCATATATGGTCCTTGCCCTCATATGCCGCGTAGCAAAACTCGCCTATATGATTACCTATCTTTTTTTGCTGCAGCTCGTTTTCATATAGAATTTTATAATTGAGGTCCTGAATGATAATGCCGACGCCAAGTCCTTTAATGATAGACTTTGTCTTGGCCTCTTCATCGGCGATTTTATTAATTGCTTTCTTTAACCGCTCTTCAACGGTCTTCCGCTCGATGATTTCCTCTTCAAGTTTTTTATGTGAAGTCAGTATCTTGTCCCTGGACTCTTTTAAGTTTTCGGTCATCCTGTTAAAACTATCTGCCAATAAACCTAATTCGTCGGATGATTCATACGACACTCTGGTTTCCATATCTCCCCCTGCAATCTTCAACGCCGCATTATTTATCTCTATCAAAGGGGTGTATATTTTTCTGGAAATCAGATATCCCAACACAATAAAAATGCACAGGACACCTGCATAAACAACCATCAGCTTATAAAAACGGCTTTTTCCCCATTTCATGACCTCATTATATAATGGCGTATACTCCAGAATCACTCCGCCTATGCGTTTCCCGCTTTCCAGTTCCAAAGGATAAGCCAATAGTTTGATGCCTTGCGGATATGCCTTGCTGATCTCAGTGAATGTTCTGATTTGACCGTCTTTCAAAGTATGGGCCACTTCGTTGTTTGGATCATGCAAAAAAACAGTGCCTATCTCCTCAGGAACTGCATCTGCAATTATCTTCTCGTTCATGTCAACAATGGCTATATCTCTTTTTTCAAAATTCCTGAACTTTACGATGATATTCTGAAGTTCAGAACTCTCGCCCATAGCTCTTAAAGAGCTGGTATCTTTGACTATGTCTTCAACAAAAAAAGTAACTGTTTTGGCAATTACACCTGCCTCTCTTTTCGCGATGGACTCGGCATGCTCAACTTCGTAGTAGAAAATACCAATAATAAATATGCCTATAATTAATGAGACAAAAAGAAGTGATATTAATATTGTATTTTTTATAGACAAAGTCTTTTCCTGCAAAAAAAGTATTGACGTATCGTATCACATCCGTAGAGCCGAAGGAATTGCGGATAAAACATGCGCATCTGAGTTACTGCATTTGGATGTGATCCAATATAACTTTTTCTATGTGAAAAAGCAAAATAATCTTTCCTGATCAAAGGCTATGTAAATATGATGAATGGCATGTCACCCGATATCTTCATGAAATTCCTGCAGACTCCTGATAACGCTTTTCTTCTCGCGGAATGCCGCAATCCCTCTGGCAGCGGCGATTGCGGCCGCAGGCGAAGTTATGTACGGCACATTGAATTTGATCGCTGCCTTTCTAATGTATGAGTCATCTATGGCGCTGCGCTTGCCTATCGGGGTGTTGACTACAAGCTGGATTTCCCCGTTCTTGATAGCGTCCACCAGGTTAGGACGGCCCTCATGCAGCTTCATTATTTTTTCAGAATGTACGCCGTTATCAGAGAGGTATTGAAATGTTCCCTCTGTGGCCCTGATTGCAAATCCGGCAGCGGCAAAACACCGCGCGGCTTCTATCACCCCGGCCCTGTCGCGCCTGGACACGGAAATCAAAACAGTGCCTTCCAGGGGCAATTTCGATTTGGCGGCTTCCTGTGCCTTGTAAAACGCGCATCCAGGGTTGACGGCCATGCCGAGCACCTCTCCTGTTGAACGCATCTCAGGCCCGAGCAGCGGGTCCACTTCAGGAAACATATTGAATGGAAATACCGCTTCTTTGACGCCATAATGAGGTATATGTTTGCGCGTGAGTTTGAGTTCACTGAGTTTTTTACCCAGCATTATCTGCGTGGCAAGACGCGCCATTGCTATATTGCAGACCTTGCTCACCAGAGGCACTGTGCGGCTTGCCCGCGGATTTGCCTCAAGGACATATACTGTGTCATCGGCAATGGCATACTGAATGTTCATCAACCCGACAACGTGGAATTTAATCGCTATCTTTCTTGTATACTCTTCGATTGTGTCAATATGCTTCTGAGGGATGCTGACCGGAGGGATGACACACGCTGAGTCTCCGGAGTGGACACCGGCAAGTTCAATGTGCTCCATGACAGAAGGGACAAAGGCATCGGCGCCGTCTGCTATTGCATCGGCTTCAGCTTCGATCGCGTTTTCCAGAAATTCCTCGATAAGGATCGGACGCTCCGGCGAAATGTCCACTGCAGCGGAAACATATTCCCTTAACATATCATTATCGTATACCACTTCCATGCCCCGCCCTCCAAGAACATACGACGGCCGGACTATAAGCGGATAGCCGATTCCCTCTGCAACGGCAATGGCCTCTTCAACACTGCTCGCCATGCCTGATTTGGGCTGCGGGATTCCGAGGTCTTTCATAATCCCGCGAAAACGGTCCCGGTCCTCTGCAAGGTCAATGGTCTCAGGGCTTGTGCCCAGTATCTTGACCCCCGCAGCAGCCAGTTCTGATGCGATGTTAAGCGGGGTCTGTCCACCGAACTGGACGATTACGCCAAGAGGCTTCTCCTTCTCATAAATTGCCAGGACATCTTCCATTGTCAGAGGTTCAAAGTAAAGTTTGTCTGAAGTGTCATAGTCGGTTGAAACCGTCTCCGGGTTGCAGTTGACCATAACTGATTCATAGCCTTCGTCACGCAGCGCAAAGGCCGCATGGACACAGCAGTAGTCAAATTCAATCCCCTGCCCAATACGGTTAGGGCCGCCGCCAAGGACCATGATCTTGCGGTCCGGGCTCACTTCAACCTTGTCAGTCCCGTTATAGGTTGAATAATAGTAAGCCGCGTTTTCCACACCGCTTACAGGCACCGGCTCCCATGCCTCCACTACTCCAAGAGAAGTCCTTTCCGTGCGGACATCCACCTCGAGGACACCGAGTATCTTTGAAAGATATTTATCGGCAAACCCGTCCTTTTTGGCCTGGATGAGAAGTTCATCCGGCGGGAGTTTGCCTTTATACCTAAGCAGTTTTTCTTCGAGCCCCACCAGCTCCTTCATCTGCTGAATAAACCAGGGCTTGATATGGGTCTTTCTGTTGAGGACATCGACCTCCGCCCCTTTTCGCAGCGCCTCGTACATTATGAACTGTCGTTCACTGGACGGTTCATTAAGCATCTCCATCAGTTCACTGAGAGTTTTATTATTAAAGTCTTTTGCAAAGCCCAGGCCGTAGCGCCCATTTTCAAGTGAACGGATGGATTTCTGAAAGGCCTCTTTATATGTCTTCCCGATACTCATGACTTCGCCCACGGCTTTCATCTGAGTGCCTAATTTATCTTCAACACCCTTGAACTTTTCAAAGGCCCACCTTGCAAATTTAACGACAACGTAGTCACCTGAAGGGGTATACTTTTCAAGCGTGCCGTCCCGCCAGTAGGGGATTTCATCCATTGTAAGTCCGCCTGCCAGCATTGAGGACACAAGGGCGATAGGGAATCCCGTAGCTTTTGAAGCCAATGCGGATGAGCGGGAGGTGCGGGGATTGATCTCGATAACGACTACCCGCCCGGTCCCGGGATCATGCGCAAACTGGATGTTTGTACCCCCGATGACCTCGATTGCCTCTACGATTGAATAGGAATATTTCTGCAGCCTTTTCTGCAGCTCAGTGTCAATGGTAAGCATCGGCGCAGTGCAATAAGAGTCTCCGGTGTGTACGCCCATTGCATCAACATTTTCAATGAAACAGACCGTGATCATCTGGTTTTTGGCATCGCGTACAACTTCGAGTTCCAGTTCTTCCCACCCGAGAACAGACTCCTCTACCAGCACCTGATGAACGAGACTGACGGCAAGCCCGCGGCTTGTGACTGTCCGCAGTTCTTCCATATTGTAAACCAGCCCTCCACCGGTGCCGCCCATAGTATAGGCAGGACGTATTACAACCGGCAGCCCGAGTTTATCAGCGATTCTTTCAGCCTGCTCAACACTTGTGGCAACCTCGCTTTTAGGCATTTCAATGCCGAGGCGGTCCATGGTGTCCTTGAATGCCTGACGGTCCTCTCCCCTTTCTATTGCATCGATATTTACACCTATGACCTTTACGCCATATTTTTCCAGCACCCCTGCCTTTGCAAGCTCTGAAGAAAGGTTCAATCCGGTCTGGCCCCCGAGATTGGGAAGCAATGCGTCAGGCCGCTCCTTTGCGATTATCTCTGTCATGTAATCAAGGGTAAGAGGTTCAATATATGTGACATCGGCCATGCCGGGGTCAGTCATGATCGTGGCGGGATTTGAATTCACAAGCACGATCTTGTATCCGAGTTTTCTTAGGGCCTTGCAGGCCTGGGTCCCTGAATAATCAAACTCGCAGGCCTGGCCGATTACAATGGGGCCTGAGCCGATGATCATAACCTTCTTAATATCGTCACGTCTGGGCATATTCATCTCCTTTTTGCTTCGTTCTTCAGCAGTTATAAAGTTCTAAACCATAAATCCGCTCACACGGGAAACAGTCTGCTTCTTATCACGTTATCGCGTCCTCCCCTTTTTGGGCTGTCCTTATTCTTACCGCTTCTTCAATATGACTGACGAATATGAAGTCATTCTTGTCACTGTGCATATTAACGCTTTTGTTTATCATCTCCACCGCTTTATCCACGACGCTGTCCGGAACGATGATTTCGATTTTTAACTTTGGGATAAACTCTATTGAATGGGCCGGTCTTTTCGATATCCCCACACCCCTGTCCTGCTGACCTGGGACTTTAATTTCTATAATAGTCATGCCCTGGAGGCCCAGGCCGCAGAGGACATCCCTTACCGCGTCGAGCTTGAAAGGCGTAATGACCGCATCTATCTTTTTCATGGGACACTCTAATACATACAGCTAAAATGACGTTAATTTTGAATACTCATAAAGTGTCGACATCGCGCTGTTTTCCGTGGATATACCACTTTCTTCTATTGCGGCAATCGGATTCAGTCCGCCTACAATCACCATTCCCACCTTATCTATTCCAACAGGTATCTCCAGCAGCGCCCTGTTAGGTTCTCCTATCAGAATCACTCCCTTTATGCCCCGCGCCGCCATTGCTTCAGTAAGCTTTCTGGCCGCGTCAATGCAAACTACCGGTATCTCCCTGAAGCTCGCGAGTATCCTCCCTGAGTTCCCGTTGATCAGTCCCGAGACATCGGTCATCTTGCTCTTGATGAATATTTCGAGAGGATCAAGCGAAGAACCCTCGTAACTGATCAGCGACACGAATCTCACCGGCTTCCCGTTGATTATCTCTACAACACCTCCGAACCTTGACGTGACCGGAATGCCGGCCTTCAGAAATATTCCGTTAATCGTAACGCTGCACACCGTCCCGATACCGATCCTCCCCGGCGGGATTGTGACATCTCCGATCCTTCCGCTTCCCCGCGCGAATATTATCCTGTCGCTCATCACATAGGGGGACGAAAAGACCGGCTTCAGCAGCCTCATCACGTTTTTCCGTTCTCCCTCCGGGAAAAAAGATATGTTAAGAATGACCTCCCCTTTTAATGTCTCAAGATTGATGGTAGTCAGATATGAAAGAGATTCGATCTTGCTTATCACAAATCCGAGTTTCTGTGACACATGAGAGTGCTGTATCTCGTTCCTGCCTTTGCCGGTGATCCTCCTGCCTTCCTTGCCGAACACCTCCGTAAGTCCCCTTTCATCGAGGATCTTCAGGTGGTAGCGGACCGTCCTTTCGGTAAGGTCTACCCCATGCATCTTCAACTGGTTCGATATCCCCTTTGAGCCCACTATGTCCGTGTGTTTATCCAGTATCTTGAGAATCGAAAACATCGTATTATTCATTGCAGACTCCGTTATAAAAATTCCCTCTGCCCATTTACAGGGGCGGACAGCCGTCCACCCCTGCAAAACACATTGTCAGAAAAACCTTGCTGAACGATACGGGCCGACGACCAGCTGTTTAAACACGCGCCCTGACATAATTATCGTGCGGTTTGTTATTCGTCCTCTTGGCCATGGCTTTCTGCGAGGACTTCAGGATCTTCATGGCCTCTTTCCTGTAAGCGTCCATCAGGTAAGGAATGCCAGTGACCTTTGCGCACTCCTCTGTCAGCGACATCAGCTCGTCCCTCGTGATAGATTCGGTGTTAAAGCAGCGGGCCCCGGCCATCAACTGCTGAAGACCGACCCTGATCCTCTGTGAGTAACTGTAAATGCCGATAGCGCCCAGAGGGATGTTCTTGATCTCCTGGCTGCCTACGATGCTCTTCACGTCCTCATAATTTACGAATATCTCTTCAACCGTAGTGCCATACTCGCTTACAGTCTTCGGAAGGTCATTTGCCTTTATCCACTTGGCGATGTTCTTCCCGACCATTCCCGGGATCATCAATGCACGTCCCATACAAACGGCCTTTGTAAACGGCGCGCCGAGCGCCAGCGCCTTAAATACACCGTCCTCACTGCTAAATCCGCCGGCAAAAGCAATGTCCGGGACACGTTCGCCCTGCTTCTCAAGTATCTTGCAGAACTCGTATGCCGCTGCGTGCAGGTACAGTGACGGCATGCCCCATTCTTCCATCATACGCCACGGGCTCATGCCTGTGCCGCCGGGAGCGCCGTCAATGGTCAGGAGGTCGATCTTGGCCCTTGAACTCCATTTGATCGCCATTGCCAGTTCACGCAGGCCGTATGCGCCGGTCTTTAAAGTCACGCGTTTGAAGCCGAGTTTTCTCAGCCTGTTTACCTCTGCGTAAAAGCCTTTCTCATCAATAAACCCGAGCCGGCTGTGGCGCTCGAACTCCCTGATGGCCTTGTCTTTGAATGCGGCCTGAACAATGGGATCGGACGGATCAGGCGTGACTATATAACCGCGCTTCTGTAATTCAACCGCCCGCTCAAGCGAGTGCACCTTGATCTCTCCGCCGATGCACTTTGCGCCCTGCCCCCACTTCAGTTCGATAGTTTCAAGTTGGTGCTTCTCTATGATGTATTCGGCAACGCCCAGTCTGGTGTCCTCGACGTTCATCTGCACAAGTATCTCGCCATACCCTTGATGGTAACGGCGGTAGGTCTCGATCCTCCGGTCCATGTCCGGGGCCTTTGTCACCTTGTGCTTGTTGTTTAATTCAAGCTGGGGATCAATGCCGCATACATTCTCACCGCATACGATAGTGACGCCGGAGATGGCGGCGCCAACTGCAAAGTGTTCCCAGTTCTTACGGGCTATCTCGGTTGACCCGAGCGCACCTGTAAAGATCGGCACCTTCATCTTCACTTTTTTGGTCCAGCCGTATTCGGTTTCAGTGTTAACTCCGGGGAATGTAGCTGTATCGGGGTCGCCGACCTGTCCTTTGGGGAGCCCTTTGGCCCCGAGTGCGTAACCCTGAATGTTCATGTGAGAATAGTCGACGGGATAATTCTTGTCTCCGCCTGCAGTTATTTCTCCGAACGGGCCGGGGTAGATCACTTCTCTTCCCCTGAACGTGGATTTAAAGACTTCACAGTTCCCGCGGCATCCGTCGATACAGCGGGTGCATAGTCCGCTCATGGGAGCTACACTCCTTGAACGATTGGTTGTCCTTGTTGCATCATTTGCATTTGGCTGCTGAAGATTCATTTCTTTCTCCTTTTGCTCTTAATTAAATTTAATAATAAACAGTGCAAAGCAATGTGATGATTCCCTGAAAATTCTCTCTTCACCTCCTTTAATTAAGTAATCTTGAATTTACGCTTGCTATAATTAAGTATTTATTAATGCTGCGGGCAAAAAAATCCTTAACGCCTCCACTATCCTGAAATCAACTCATGTAAATCAGGAATAAGATATCAGCAGATCGACTTCCCCCTTTGATATATTTCGCCATTCTGATGGAACGGACTTCTTCAGGTAAAGTGAATCTCCAGTCCGCAGATGCCTCTCGTTATTCTCGACCGTTACAGACACTTCCCCGTTGAGCACATATATAAATTCATTCTTTTTATGATGCATAAAATGTTTTTTCACGGTCTTCCCCCCATGGATGACCGTAAGATAAACAGATGAGTCTCCGTTTAACAGCACTGAATATATGGAATATTCAGACTCTCTCTCGATGAGCCTTTGCTTTATCGATTCACGAGTGATGTGCCACGGCAGTTCCTTCTGTTTGGCGTCCCGCTGGAGCAATTCAGTGGGGTCGATATTGAGGGCCTCTGCGATCTGGAGGAAAGAGCTGAGTGACGGGCTTATCTGGTTGTTCTCGATCTGTGATATGAAGCTCGGGGTCACATCCGCCTTGTCCGCAAGCTCTTTCTGGTTAATGCCGAGCCGTACCCTGGCCTCTTTTATTCTGCTTCCGATTTCACGGGAAGGCACTTTCTTCGGAAAACTGACAGTTATATCGGAAGCTTTTATTTCATAAGAATGGGGTTTAAAGGCCTCTCTGTCCTGACGGCCCTCAAGCTTATGGGCCTTGATATACATTTCCTCCCTTCTGCTGTAAAGTTCAAATACGACCTGGGTGATATGCCTTAGATTTGCCTTGAATTTCTGGCTGTGGGCGTCCTTTTCCAGTATCCAGTAAGCAACGGTCTCCAGGTCATACAACCGCGGGCACATATATGTGAAAAATTTGTACGTGTCGTCCTCATTTCCCCACAGGTCCTGCATCCCTGTAAGGCTGTCAAAGATGTACCGCGCCCCAGGCGGAAGGCTTTCCTCAATCTGATTAAGCTTGCGTGTAAACTGATCTATATTCTTTGGGTCCTCAATTCTGACAATATTCAATTCCGACTTGTTTTTGTAGAATTTCAGAAAGGTCTCATCATTCTTTCCCTTCCCTGAGGTAAACCCATCGAACAGGATAAAATAATCAGGGACCATAAAATCCTTTATCCTGCTCAATACGCTTTGGGGTGAACTGTTGAAGCTTACGTAGACGATTGTTTGAGATTCATGAAAGGATTGTTTAATGAAATTCTGCACAAAGATATCGTAGGAAGTCCCGGCATCAACTTCCCAGACAATATTGTCTCCGATATAAAGCGAGTCAATAAGCGAGTCGAGATTTTTTACGCCTGATGATATTCTTTGCATGGCAAACGGTTACCGTGAGCTATAAATTTAATAAATGGGGACTGCTTTGTCAAGATATTTATTCTGTGAAGTTCCCCCAATTTATTTTCAAGTGCTGGATGGAAACAGAATTGTTTGGGAAGGGTCCTTTGTAAACAACCTGACAATTCGTCCCGGATAACG
>JAGVNU010000082.1 GCA_020053105.1 Thermodesulfovibrionia bacterium | reverse complement strand
GGATTAAGATCGTCAACATCTCGACCTTCGCCAACAGGTGTTCAAATATCGCCGATCTTGAGATCATTATAAAACCGAACACAGACCTCGCGGTCCTTAATTATATTACCCGTGAAATTGTATATAACCGCCCTGAGGCCATCGACTGGGACTTTGTCAACAGCAACTGCGTCTTTGCTACAGGGCCAGTCGATATCGGCTATGGACTACGGGACAAGGTTGACCACGCAAAATATAAACCTGGAGAACTTGACACCGCTTCCAGGGAGGCATTCAAGATAATCACAAAAGAAGAGGCACAGGCAATGAGTTCCCTCGGCATCAAAGAAGGCCAGAAGATGGAGATGAAAAACGCCAAGACCCCCGACAACCACTGGCTGATCAGTTTCGAAGACTTCAAGAAAGGGGTCGAGCCCTACACCCTTGATTTTGTCGCGGCACTTGCCAAGGGAGACCCTGACGAGTCCATTGAAGACTTCAAGAATAAACTGGTCCAGCTCGTTGACCAGTTCGCAGCAAAGGACAGGAAGGTCGTCAGCTTCTGGACCATGGGCTTTAATCAGCATGTCAGAGGCACGTGGGTGAATGAACAGGCATACACCGTACATCTTCTCCTCGGCAAACAGTCGCAGCCCGGAAACGGCGCCTTCAGTCTGACCGGACAGCCCAGCGCCTGCGGCACTGCTCGTGAGGTCGGCACCTTCTCGCACAGACTCCCCTCAGATATGGTAGTCGCAAATCCCGCTCACAGGGCGATATCTGAAAAGATCTGGAAACTGCCGGAAGGGACCCTGAACCAGGTGCCCGGCTCGCATTATATGAAGATCATGAGGGACCTTGAGGACGGCAAGATAAAATGGGTGTGGGTACAGGTGAACAATCCCTGGCAGAATTCCGCGAATGCGAACCACTGGATAACCGCAGCGCGCGAGATGGACAACTTCATCGTGGTATCCGAGGCCTACCCTGGTATCTCTGCAAAGGTGGCAGACCTGATCCTGCCCAGCGCAATGATATTTGAAAAATGGGGCGCTTACGGGAATGCGGAAAGAAGAACGCAGCACTGGCGTCAACAGGTCACGCCGGTTGGAAAGGCCATGTCCGACACATGGCAGTTGGTCGAATTCTCAAAGATGTTCACATTGGCAGAAGTGTGGAAGGACCAGAAGATCAGCAAAGACGTCACCCTTCCAAATGTCCTGGATAAGGCAAGGGCCATGGGATATAAGGAGACAGACACACTGTACGATGTGCTCTTTGCAAACAGCGATGCAAAGTCATTTAAATGGCCTGACCCTGTCGGCAATGGTTACATGAATTCTGAAGCAGCAGCCGACAAGAGGGACATCGAAGGTTTTAAGGGGTATGGTTTCTTCATTCAAAAATATCTGTGGGAAGAGTACAGAAAGTTCACTCTCGGCAACGGGCATGACCTTGCTGATTTCGATACGTACCATAAAGTAAGAGGCTTGAAATGGCCTGTGGTGGACGGCAAAGAGACTTTGTGGCGGTTCAATTCCGAATATGATCCTTACGCCAAATCAGCTAATCATGGGGCCTTCGCGTTTTACGGCAAGGCATTCAAGGAACTGCCGTCAGGTGATCTCTTCGGACCCAAAGGAGAAGAGAAGACAAAACTTCCGAACAAGGCAAAAATATTCCTGAGGCATTATATTGATCCCGCTGAAATACCGAACAATGAATATCCGCTCTGGCTTTCCACGGGAAGAGTGCTCGAACACTGGCACAGCGGTACCATGACGATGCGTGTGCCAGAGTTATACCGGGCTGTTTCCGAGGCGGTCTGCTTTACGAACCCGAAAGACGCGAAGGCTGCCAATGTAAAAGACGGCGACCTCATATGGATAGAATCAAGAAGGGGCAAGGTAAAGGCGCATGTGGAGACAAGGGGCAGAAACAATCCTCCGCGCGGGTTGATCTTTGTCCCTTGGTTTGATGAGCACGTGCTGATCAATAAGGTCACACTTGACGCTACATGCCCCATTTCAAAAGAGACGGATTTCAAGAAATGCGCGGTCAAAATTTATAAGGCGTGAGAATGCAGGGGCGGGGTCGTCCCGCCCGCATGATGACGGAAACAACAATAGGGAGGGATGACCCCGCCCCTGCGAACAGGACAAACATGATGCCTGAAAGAAGAGATTTTCTGATAAAAACAGTCAAAAGCCTGGGACTGGCAACAGCAGGCGGACTGGAATGGAGCGGATTTATTGAGGAAGGCAAGTCAGCGCCCTTGGTCCTGAGACCGCCGGGTGCGGTGCCCGAAAAACAGTTCATCGCCTCATGCATCAAATGCGGCATGTGCGTTGAGGCCTGTCCCTATGATGCGCTAATCCTTGCAAAGCCCGAAGACGACAAGCCGATAGGTACGCCGTATTTCACGGCAAGGACCAGCCCGTGCCGCATGTGCAAAGATATCCCCTGTGTCCCGCCCTGCCCTTCCGGCGCTCTGGATAAAACCCTTGTCAGTGAGAAGGGGGAAAACGGGGCCTTGGTGTTGAACATTAATCTGGCGAAGATGGGACTCGCTGTCATTGACCGTGAAACATGCATCGCATATTCAGGGATACAGTGTGATGCCTGCTACCGGGCATGTCCCCTTATAGATAAGGCCATAACGGTTGAATACACAAGGATAGAAAGGACCGGCAAGCACGCGATGCTCGCCCCTGCTGTACACAGCAACGCATGCACGGGTTGCGGAGTTTGCGAGAAGGCGTGCGTAACACAGAAGGCATCAATCTTCATCCTCCCGCGTGAACTGGCAATGGGCAAATCAAGCATCAGATATGTCAAGGGCTGGGAGAGCAGAGATGAGGAGCGTCTTAAGGACGTAAAAGAGGACGTGAAAACGAAAACACCAAGAAGCGGTCAATCCCCTGTGGATTATCTGAATCAGGAGGAATTTTGATATATGTAGGGCGGGGTCATCCCGCCCTTACGCGTCTATGCATAAATTTATTAACATGAAAAAATATAAATATCTCATATCACGCAGGATAACACAGATAGCGATACTGTTCCTGTTCTTTGCCGGCAACGCGTTCGGCTGGAAGATTTTGAGAGGCAACCTCAGCTCCGCAAAGGCATTTGACGCGGTCCCTCTTTCAGACCCGTTTGCAGTTCTTCAACTCACTTCGACAGGAACTGTTCTTGCGCAGGATGCAATCCTCGGCTCTATAATAATTCTTGTCTTCTACGCAGTCATAGGCGGCAGGATTTTCTGCGGCTGGGTATGCCCTGTGAATATGGTAACAGACGCGGCCAATAAATTAAGAAAGATTTTGGGCATGGACAAACAGCAGCGCGCAATGGAGATTGCAAGGGGAGTGCGTTACTGGGTCATCGGGTTGTCGCTGGCGCTCTCCGCTGTCCTTGGAGTTGCGGCCTTCGAGTGGATAAGCCCTATCGGGGCCCTTCACAGGGGAATAATATACGGAATGGGATTCGGGTGGGCCTTTGTGGCCGTTGTATTTCTGTTTGATCTTTTTGCTGTAAAGAACGGCTTCTGCGGACATGTCTGCCCACTCGGAGGATTTTATGCGCTGGCCGGCAGATTCGGTTTTTTAAGGGTCGGCTACAATAAAGACAAATGCACATTATGCATGAAATGCACCGACATCTGCCCTGAAAAACAGGTGCTGCACATGGTGGGGAAACAGAGCGGGGCCGTGCTGTCAGGAGAATGCATAAATTGCGGCAGATGCGTTGAAGTATGTAATGACGATGCAGTTAATTTCAGAAATATATATTCAAATTAAATTTTATAAAAGGAGGGATGCATTATGCTGCCAGACAAAAAAATATGGATGTTCACAGTATTGGCCGTATCCGTTGCTTCACTTTTGTTTATTTCCTGCGCCCAGACAAAGTATTACTCTGAGGAGGAACTTGGCTTAAGGAGCAAAACGCTTTATGATGAAGGGTCTGAATTTCCCATTGCCGGCGAACCAACCAAAAAAGAACCGGGGGGCAGCACAAAATTCGAACGGTCCTTTGAGAACAGTCCTCCCCTGATCTCTCATGATATTACCGGGATGCTTCCGATTGCAATGACCGAAAACCTGTGTATGGGCTGCCACATGCCTGAAGAGGCAGGAGGAAGCGGCGCAACGCCGATTCCGAAATCCCATCTGATGGACCTGACCACGGGCGAAGACCTTGAAGGCAAACTGGACGGCAGCCGCTACAACTGCATGCAGTGTCATGTCATTCAGACCGAACTCACCCCTGCAGTACAGAATATTTTCAAAGGCGGCTTCAGGGATGAAAAAGGCCATTACAGATCAAACCTGATGGACACCTTAAACGAAGGCGTTGCAGCAGAATAATCCACGGGAGGGACAAATTGAACGTATCGGGCATTGTTGTCAAGACTAGCAAGAAACACTTACAGCAGGTGATAGATAATATCACCTCCGTCGACGGTTGCGAAGTCCACTTTAACGATTCCGAAGGGAAACTAGTTGTGACCATTGAAGGTGAAAGCATAAATGATCAGATGGAGAGATTAAAGCGGATACAAGGCATTCCTTTTGTGTACAGCGTGGACCTCTCATTTTCATATTGCGAGGATGAACTGAGGAGGTCGCTGGGAGAAATCGCAGCGCATAAGCACTCCTGCTTCCTGGATTGAAAATCAGCATCCTCAATCTGTCCGCTGCATTATGTGTGGCTAGATGGAGGCGCTTTTATAAATCTTATCAAGCAGGAGTCACCGCGCGGGGACTATAAATATAAAAGGATCGATCTTTAACTTGTCCCGTATGTCCTTCATCATAAGATCGGCTTCTTCTTTATTCTTCATACCGAAGACCCTGACCTTACTGTAACCATCCTCTGCTTCAATCTGCGCATGCAGATAGTTTGCTTTTAATTTATCCAGCATTGCATCAGCATTTTGGATGTTCCTGAAAGCCCCTGCCTGAATGACATATTTATTTTCCGGGTTGGAACGGACCATTAATAGTGCCTTATTATAGAAATCATCAGCCTGTTGCGGATTGATCTCCTTCAAAAGCAGATATTCTTCATGGGCGGATTTAGCGTCATTTAACATCAGGTAAGAAAAGGCAATATTATAATACGCCTCCTGATAATCCGGTTTGATCATGATAGCATTCTTATAAGATTCTATCGCCTCGCGATACATACCAGCGTTATCATGGGCCTTTCCACGGTTGAAATGATCTGATGCATTCTCCTGAACGGGGATGTCAACTTCCTCCACTTCAGCCTCGGCACCCTTATTCATTTTGTCTTTTGTCAGATCATCATTTGGTGCTGTGTCCTGAACAGGTATTTCGGCACCCTCAATCTCAGCAGGAACACTTTTATCCGGTCCGTTTTTTGCCGGACCATCATCTGCCGGTTTAGCTACAATCAATGCAATTTTCGACTTCCCGATATTTGCATTCTGCTGACACTGAGCAGATGACCAGGTGAGTAATTGTATTGCAGCTGCTAAAAAAAACATAGATAAAATAAAGCCTGTTTTCATCATCATCCTCCGCTTCTTATAATGAGTTCCCGTTTTAAAATCAAACATAATATGTCCCACATCGGCACTTTATCATGGTAACCTAAATAAGAAAAAATTTCAGGTTATAACTTTTTTGTGGAGATTCCGGAAGATGGAAGGTAAAGTAAAGGCCCTGTCAAGCGCAGCCCCGGAAGGGGCACTTCTAATAAACATGCACTGGTCTCAACTTGTCTACGTATTCCTTATAGTTTGTCGGAGGATTCAATATCTTAACGCCCATTCCTTCGTAATGCCCTCTCGACCTTAGGCTGTATTTAACCCTTGCAAGCATCTTTAGAAGTTCATTATCTTCACGGACCATTACAACGAACATAGCTCCGGGAGGGAGACATATCTTCGTTCTAATGAACATCCCTTTTTCAGACAGATTCAAAATTGTCCCTGAATAAAACATATCGCCGTAAGTAAACCTGGCGTCTATGCCTGACTGCAATCTCTCAACAGTTCTTTTCTCCATCTTTAACCCTCGCTTTCCGCCTTCCTTTCCAAAAAAGGACCGGACCCTGCGGAGTGTTAAATTATCCATATATTTTTATTATTACTTTATCCTGCATAAAGTGCTCCGCATATGATTTATATCATAATTGCGCCTGAAGACAATGTCATTATCTCAACGATGCAGGTCTTCATGTCAAATTGGTAACGTCTCTTTCGCTTGCCCGGGCCCGGACTTAACCCGTAATTACAGGTAATGATATGATCATTACATGATTCAAAACATCTTCCATATTTGGCACGTCTATTGCTTAATATCTTATGAACTATTTTCATTGCTTATGTTTCGCTGTCAGGGAGAGGTATATGCCGGTTTCCGGGATCACGGATAATTCGAGTCCGCAACCTGTTACAGATTCACAGCAAAAAAACGGACCGACCGGTTTTTCTAAAGTCCTGAAAGATGCAATTCCCGGCTTTAATAATTCAGAAACTGAGAATGCAGGCCAGGCTCCTTTAATTGAACTGGGCAAGATCAGTAAAGAAACGCCGACAGTGTCACACATCCTTATAAACCATCCGGAGTATGCAGGTAAGTGCTGGGACATTGTCTTTTCCCCTGAAAACCGGGGCAAGCTGTTCTCAAAAATGCGTGAAGGAACAACAGTGGCCCTTAAGCCGGGCAGCAATGAACTGATTTGGAGTAGGGATCATACTGCCGCGGACAACCAAGTGAAATCTGAAGAGCAGTTTACTGCGCAAGGGAAAATTCCGGATAAGAAAGCCTTCGTAATCGGCACAATAAGCAGGGAAAATCCAACTGTCTCTCACCTCTTTGAGGCCAATCCTCATTTTGACCGCCGCTTCTGGGACATCATCAATGCGCCGGTCAACGGCAGCAAAGACTATACCTCTTTAATGACCGGCACCAGGGTAGAACTCGATCCCGCAACCATGGAATTGGCTTTCGTAAATAATCCGCCGGAAAAAACCGGCACACAGTCGGCAAATATTACCATACCGGAACCGGACACTAACAGTGAAGAAGAGCATCATGCCTCTCTTGCCGATGCTGTCAAGCCCTATATCGGCACGCCCTACAATCAAATAGACTGTTACGGACTGGTGGTAAGGGGCCTTATGGACCAGGGGGTCAAATACAACGGACACGACGGGCTGAGAGAAAAACTTGAACACCTGGCAGCGCGTGACGGCAGGCCCAGCAACGCATACTTCAGCGGCGAGGGACTGGTCGAGCAGGCGGGAATAAAGGTTTACTCAAAATCAATACAGAGCATTCCCAATCCCCGGGGAAAAACAGACGAGATTTATTCCGAGATAGTGCCATATCTCCGAGAAGGGATGATATTGTCGTTTTCTACCCCTACCCGAGGTCATACCGGCGTAGTGTCAAGACAGGGAGACAACTGGACATATATCAATTCAGGTGTAATTGATAACGCGGTATCCCCGGGCAGGGTATCAAAAGGGGTCGGGGAGGAGATACTTAAGGAAGAGATCAATAACTGGTGTGTTCTCGCAGCAGGCAGACGGGAACCGCTTATAGTCACCATCGGGCAAGTAGGCGGCAATAAATTTGGGGGTCCCGGCGGACTTAATAAAACTATTTAAACGGTTTAATGAAATTATGGAAGCAAACGCTCTACAGGATATACAGCAGATTCTCTACAAATTCCAGATAATCCTGGGGAAGGTTTATCAGCTCGACCCCTATGCCGTTACCACTGCCGTTAATCTTTGAGAGTCTTACGAGTTTACCGGGGACATGAAGGACCCCCTCTTTGAGCGGAATGGAGATATCAAATTTTGAATCTTCAGCAAAGCCGGTCACTTCAGCGCTTATAAACATACCTGTCTCCGAAATATTCTTCACCGTTCCGGGGGACACCCTATTCCCGCAATTCAGTATCACACTTAATCGGATAGGAATTCTCCAGGTTGATCTTCTTGCCATACAGAAACTCTCCGATTTAGTATTTTTGAGCCATGAAAATATTTCAGTATCAGGTAATCCACTCCTTAAGGGAAGGTAATCCCCCCGGCAATTCATTTCTGACGTTGCCTTTACAATCTGATTATCACCTTTTGCTATGCTTGTCAACAGTAATAGCCCGACGAATATACAATTTCATGAATGGACCACCCCCGGAAGATCTGCGATGGGTCCTTACGAGGAAAATCTGAAGAATAAAAAAAGGAGTTAATGCAGAGAGCTTCTGTCTAAAAATAAAATAATTCCTGAATGCAGGTCAGAGCATCTTCAGAGCCGGATTTTTCACAATATAAATAAAAGCTTAAAATAAGCACTGCGACTGATAATGAAAGTAATACTACAAAGACTTTTTTTCTTTTTTGGTCCGTTATGGAAATAGATAAAGGAGCTTCATATTCCTTCTGATACAGTTTCTGGGCCTCCGGCTGTCTTTTCCCATGCGGAACAACGATCCCATTCGGTCCCCTGTTAAATGAATGAACAGGTCCCTTATGAGCTTGCGGCTCTTTCAAGGAAACATCTGCTTTGTCGGGCAGACCTTGTTTCTCCCTCTCCTCTTTTTTAAGCGCAATCTTATAAAAAAAGAGCTCTTTCTGTAGCCCCATCCCCTGGGCAGCATCATATACATCATCTACATCTACATTTTTCTTCTCTTTTTCAAAAGCCGTATTAAATGATCTGTCACACAATGTATTTATTACTCGGGGAGTGCTTCCCGGACCAAATGCCAGGACCAGCGCTTCCCATCCCGTGTCCGTCAGCAGTGAAGAACTGCCCCCGGCTACCTGAATTCGATATGAGACATATTTGCGTATCCTTTCTGCATTCATCTTACCCATCATTTCAAGGGTTGCAATGCGCTGCCTGAATGCCTCCAGCTCAGGCCTGTTGATTGTTTTCATCATTTCCTCCTGCCCCAGCAGCAGGATCTGAATGAGTTTAGTGGAGCCCACTTCAAGATTGTTCAGAATTCGGATACCGTCAAGTACATCGTCAGGCATCAGATGAGATTCATCTATTATCAGTAGACATTTACTGCCCGCACTATTGATCTTAATCAGGGAATCCTTTATGTCCCTCAGAACAAATACCCTCTCCGATGAAGCTGAGTTCAGGCCAATCTCCTGGGCAATAAACAAAAAAAGGTCCGTACTGTTTGCCGGCGGCTCCGCCATCCATATGAGCCGTATATTATCAGTAAAATCAGATATGACCATCTGACTCAGGGTCGTTTTGCCTGAACCTATGGGCCCAGTTACTATGGTCAAGCCACGACCGGCCTTAAATGATTCAGTTATCCTGTTACGTATCCTTGCATGTTCCCCCTGATCAAAAAAGAACCTGGGATCAGGCACATTCTCAAATGGGAGCATAATAAGGCCAAAGTGTTTAGTGTACATATTGTTTTACAACTCCTTGTGTACGATCAACAGGGATGTTTAAAGCCTTAAATAGAACAATGCCTGATAAGGCGAAGAAAAATACGGAAAAGCCGACGATGAGGTCACGCATAATAACTTGTCCGAAAATCTCCTTTTCTACCCATAGAGGTATCTTAAAGGATTTATTGCTATATTATCAATATTGTTACAGATCAGAAACAGAAAGCTTTTTATAGTTGATCCGGTGAACTCTCCGGCATAGAATATGAAATATATTTTTTCATTAAAGACCTGGGGCATTTAATCCGAGGAAAACATATCATGGGTGATATATTAAAAACATACGTTCAGCGAATAAAGGAGCTTCCGACATTACCTGCAATTGCCCATAAAATACTTGTGATGGCCAACGACCCTCTGCTATCCATTGATGAGCTGATGGATATAGTAGAGATAGATCCTGCCATTTCTGCAAAAATCCTGAGCGTTTCCAACTCAGCATTCTTCGGATATCCTTTACGCACTACCAGACTTAACGATGCCATAATGAGAATAGGCATCAATAATGTCAAAAGTATAGCAGTTGGAATAGCCGTGTTGAGTTTCATCGGAGATGGCAAAAAGACGCATGCTTATACAAAGTTATTTCATCATTCAGTATGCGTAGGATTGACCTCGCAATTCATAGCCAGAAATCTCAGGTTGAATTTCGCAGATGATATATTGATCGACGGCCTGCTGCATGATCTGGGATTATTAGCGCTTTACAAATATTTCCCGGAAATTTACGGGGAGATACTGAAGTCTCTGGACAGTGGAAAACCGCTTCTTGAAGCAGAAAAAGAAATACTGAGTTATTCGCATACTGATGTAGGTTTCTGGCTTGCTGATCAATGGAATTTGCCGTCAACCGTTGTAGATGCAGTATTGTATCATCACGCGCCGTCTCTTGCAAGAAGGAATTCGAAGCGTTCGGCCATAGTGCATATTGCAGACTATATATCGGCCCAGAAAATACTATTCAGTCCTGTTGAAAATGCCCCGGCCTACCCTCTTGACCATTGCGCCTTCGATATCCTCTCAATATCCGACGATGATCTGAAAGATATGGAAGAATCCATCGGGAACATTCCTTTCTCGGATGAAATCATTAATCTGTCCCGCTGCTGAGGCAGGGTCGGGGTCATCCCGCCCGTTATGTCGAAAACAACGAGAGGGCGGGATGACCCCGCCCCTACTTGCTATGGAAACTGTTTTGCGCGGAGGTCACACCTTTGGCGAGTATTTCCTGAACAGCATCGGCAGCTCTTTCAACGGCCTCTTCCATGACAGGCTTTTCCTGTTTGTTGAAACTGCGGAGAACATATTTCTCGGCAGGACCTCTGTTGGGCCGTCCGATTCCGATCTTTAATCTTAAAAAATCCTGGGACCCAAGTCTGTCGATGATTGACTGGACACCGTTATGTCCCCCTGAAGAACCGGCCTTTCTGATCCTGATGGCGCCGGTTTCCAGGTCAAGGTCGTCATGAACAATGAGAATATTATCTATATCCTCAAACATTCTAATCGCTTCCCATACCGCGTTACCGCTTCTGTTCATAAAAGTAAGAGGCTTTATGAGGACAGCCTTTTGCTCCCCGATAAAGCCTCTTCCGTATATAAAGTTTGCCGTCTTCTGTCTTATTGAGATGGAACATCTGGCTGACAGGGCATCAATAACCATAAATCCGATGTTATGCCTGGTGTCCGCGTAATCATCTCCCGGATTGCCCAAACCAACCACAAGCCACACAGTAATAAACTACTTCTCGTCTTTCGATGCTTCTTCTTTGCCCTTGCCCTTAACTAATTCAGGCTCTGCTGCGGCCGCTGCTGCAGCCTCGGCCGGGGCCGCCTCTTCAGCTGCCGGGGCGCTGACCAAAAGTATGACTTCGGAAGGATCGGTAACTATCTTTACACCCTCAGGTACCTGAAGGTCACTTACATGAAGAGAATGCCCGATCTCTATTGATTCTGCATTGACCTCAAACGTGTTTGGTATCTGTGTCGGGAGACACTCTACCTCAACTTCCCTTAAACGATGCTGCAGGATGCCGCCCATCTTAACACCCACCGGCTGCTTGACGATCTCGAGACGGACCGTGACCTTTACCATTTCAGAAAGCGACACTTCCATGAAATCAACGTGCAGCAGTTCTTCGGAGAGCGGGTCCCGCTGATAATCTTTTACAAGAACCGGGTGTTCAGATATTTTTGCCCCGTCCTCATTAAGTTCAATTGTAATCAGGGCATGTTCTCCCACCCCTGAATAAATGAGCTTTGTCATCTGCTTGCCCTGGACTTTAATAGGCATGGAATTGCCCCCGGAATATACAACGGCAGGCACCATGCCCGCCCTTCTAAGACTGCGTGCGCTGCCCTTGCCTGTCTCAGGCCTTCTGTCTGCCTTGACTAATATTTTCTCCATTTTTATGACCTCCGATTATTTTTAAATTATTTTCAAATAAACAGCGAACTGACCGATGTTTCCTCGTGTATCCGTTTTATTGCTTCACCAAGTAATGATGCTACTGAAAGCACTGTGAGTTTATTGCACCTCTGCTGTTTTTCATCCATAGGGATTGTATTGGTTACAATTACTTCTTCAAGCGCCGATTCATTTATTCTGTCCAGTGCGGGGCCGGAAAGCACGGCATGGGAGCAGGCAGCGATGACCTTCTTGGCGCCTTTTTCTTTAAGCGCCGCCGCTGCGTGAGTAATCGTGCCAGCGGTGTCTATCATATCATCAAAGAGCAGAGCGCTCTTCCCTTCTACCTCTCCTATAACGTTCATTACTTCAGATACATTGGCCTTTTCACGGCGCTTGTCAATAATTGCCAGAGACGCATTAAGTCTCTTTGCAAACGCCCTTGCCCTCTCCACGCCTCCTGCGTCAGGCGACACGATGACTAGATTATTCAAATATTCTTTTTTAACGTAATCTACAAGCACCGGTGAGGCATAAAGGTGATCAACGGGTATTTCAAAGAAGCCCTGAATCTGACCTGCATGCAAATCTATAGTAAGTACCCTGCTTATTCCAACCGCCTCCAGTATATCGGCAACCAGCCGCGCCGAAATCGGGACCCGGGGAGCTGCCTTTCTGTCCTGTCTGGCATACCCGTAATAAGGCATTACCGCAGTGATCCTTGCAGCAGAAGCCCTTCTTAAGGCATCAGTCATTAATAGCAGTTCCATGATATTTTCATTGACCGGCATGCATGTTGACTGAATAACAAAGACATCCGAGCCTCTCACATTTTCATTGATCTGCACCATTATCTCGCCGTCACTGAAATTGGAGACAGTAGCTTTCCCTACCGGGATATTTAACACATCCGCAATCTCCTTGGCCAAAATCCGATTGGAATTGCCTGTAAACAATTGAATACCCTGTGGCATCGTCCCTCCTAGTTTATAAGCTTTAAGCCATCAGCTAAATCTCTAGCCCCTTTATGCTGCATAAAAATTAGCTGATAGCTGACAACTTATTTTTAAATGCTGTATTTCTGGCTGGGGCGGGAGGATTCGAACCCCCGAATGCCAGGACCAAAACCTGGTGTCTTACCGCTTGACGACGCCCCAATTAATTCAAGTTAAGAGTTAGGAGATAAAAGGTAATTCGTTCTTAACTCATGCCTCCTGACTCTTAACTCTATATTACTGTTTCAACTACTGCCGTCCAATAATCGTTAAAATAAAGTGAAGCCTGCTCCGCCAGCCTGCGTGATTCAAATACTCCAAAAACAGTTGAACCGCTTCCGCTCATTAATGAAAACACCGCTCCCTGCCTGCGAAGCTTTTCTTTTATCTCTGCAATGACAGGGAAGCTGCTAACGGTAACTAATTCAAGGTCATTTGAAAGATCACCAGTTATGCCGTTTAGTTCTGCTCTTTCAATATTACGGATAAAATGCTCAATATTATTTACTTTCCCGACTTTTTTTGTCAATATTGCAAAGTTTTTATACACCCATGCGGTTGATACTTCAAATGTAGGCTTCACCAGCAGCAGGTCCATCGGTCTCAGGGCCTTGCGGGGGACCAATTTTTCTCCCCTGCCATAGACATAGGACAGAGGACCGGACAAAAAGAATGGAACGTCAGATCCGATTTCTTCCGCTGTTAAGCAAAGCTCATCGGCAGTAAGGCCAAGGGACCATAATTCATTAAGTCCCTGCAGGGCTGAGGCTGCATCACTGCTGCCTCCCCCGAGACCTGCGCCCATAGGTATATTTTTCTCCAGACGAATCACCGCCCCTTTTTCAACGCCGTACCTGCTTTTTAAACGCATTGCGGCCTTGTAAACAAGGTTCTGTTCTGCAGCAATCGGAGCGCCTGTTTCCAGGATAATATTATCAGACGCGGCTGCCTCTTCTGAAATAGGGGAAAATCTGAGGACATCATAGAGTGTGATCTTCTGGATCAGGCTTTGAATCTCATGATAACCGTCATCGCGTTTACCAATGACCGTTAAAAACCAGTTTATCTTTGCCGGGGCCTTTAATGTGAGCATACTTTGACAGCAAATAGTTAGTAGTAAGCAAACGGGTATTCAGCAGATAGTACGCCTAAATTGACCTCCCGCCGGACCAGTGACTACTCTTTCTTGAGGTTTTGCATCTTTTCTTTGATTCTCTCTCTGAGTCCTTCTTCCTTTTCATGAAACTCGAGAGATTTTTCCCATGCCCTTATAGCAGCTTCTTTGTCATTCAGTTTAATATACACGTCCCCCAGGTGCTCAAGAATCAACGGATCATCCTTTTCTAATTCTGCGGCCTTTTTAATCTCCGCCAGGGCTTCATCATACATCCCCTTCTTATAATATATCCAGCCGAGACTGTCGCGTATATATCCCCGCTCAGGCTCCAGTTCAACCGCCTTTTTTACAAGTTCAAGCGCCTCATCCAGTTTAATGCCCCTGTCGGCATAAGTATATCCAAGATAATTAAGAGCATCCACATGCTCAGGATTAATCTCAATGGTTTTCTTCAGGTAGCTGAACATATCTTCATATCTCTTTGCCTTCTCATATACAATAGCGATGCTGAAATTAAGATCATCATCATCGGGCGCTGCGGCAAGTCCCTTCTTAAATATCTCTTCGGCCTTGATGTAATCCTGCTTTTGAATGTACAGTTGCCCGAAATAAAGATATACTTCCGGATTTTCAGGCTGCAGTTCAACAAGCTTAATATATTGCTCTTCAGCGGCATCATACTGCTTCACAACGGAAAGGATCCTTGCGAGCATATATGTTGCATTTACATTGTCAGGCTCGGCAGCAATGACTTTGCGCAGCTCCGCCTCCGCCTTTTCAAACTGCTTACTGTCAACATACATATTCACAAGCATCCCGATTACCTTAAGGTTATCAGGCTCCGCATGCGAGATCGCTGACAGCTGGTCAATGACCTTATCGATATGCCCCTGTATAAAATAAAGCCTCGTAAGCCTCTTCCTCGCCTCAATATCATGGGCATTCAACTCCAGGAATTTTTCATAATTCAAAACAGCATTGTCCGTATCTTCAATAGATTCATAAGCAGCGCCCAGCAGAAAATAACTGTCTACAAAAGACTGATTTATCCCGATTGCTTTCTTAAGCTCAACAATTGCGCTGTCAAATTCCTTTGACTCAATATAAATTCTTCCGAGATAATATCTCGCCATCGCATTATAGGGTTCGAGGTCTATGGCTTCCTTCAATACCTGGACCGCCCTGTCCCGCTGATCATTAAGTGTATACATGTACGCAAGATGAATATATGCCTCCACCTTTGACGGATCATGTTTAATCACCTTCGAATACATATCAATGGCTTTTTGAAAACTTTTCTGGCTGGAATACAGCCTGGCGAGCAAAGATAATGCCGGTTCATAACCGGGGTCCTTCTGGACCACTTCTTCAGCAGTCCTTACCGCATCCTCCAGCCTGTTCATTCTTAAATATAACTGGCTGATTTCCGTTTTCAGATAAGACGATCCCGGGTCCTCGTTAAGGGCCAGTTTCATCTGCTTCAAGGCCTCCTCCCAGTTATACTCCTGCTCCGCCTCTACAGCCAGTATATAATGCGTATAAGATTCATCAGAATAATCATCACTCAACGACTCCCGCATTGGACCCGCGCACGAGACCAAAAGCAGTGCAATCAATAAAATACCGTTGTATTTTTTCATAACGAAGTTATTATGTCATAAAGCAAAAAATATTAACAATAATAACACACCCAAAAGCAAGAAGTTAGAAGTTAGAAGCAGGACAACATAATGGACCTTATTTATTATATCTGACGGTTGCCAAATGTAAACCTCACATGCTAAATTTATTGGGACAAATTTACGGAAATATGAAAGACCTTTTTAATAAATTCGGAAAAACAGGGGTCCTCGTGATCGGCGACCTGATGGTTGATCAGTATATATGGGGGAAGGTCCGGAGAATATCTCCTGAAGCGCCGGTCCCGGTTGTAGAGGTGACCAGGGAAGACCTGCTGCTTGGCGGCGCTGCCAACGTAGCCCATAATATATTGTCTCTCGGCGGTAAAGTATTTATTGCCGGGGCCATCGGCAGGGATGACACAGGGAAAATCTTAATCAACAAGCTGTCTGAAAGAGGGTTTAACACTGACGGCATAGTTATTGACGGAAGCAGGCCCACGACAGTAAAAACCAGGGTCATTGCTCACAGCCAGCAGGTAGTGCGTTTTGACAGGGAAGTGAGGGCCGATATCAGCAGACCGACCCTGTCATTGATTCTTGATTATGTTTCTTCCTGCCTGCCCGAGATAAAAGGCATAATCATTTCCGATTATTGCAAAGGCATCATTACACGCTACCTTATCAGAAAACTGCTTGAGCTTACGCGTTCAAAAATATTTATTGCGGCTGACCCCAAGATCGGTCATTTTGACTATTACAAAGGGCTGAGTCTCATAACGCCCAATATCAATGAAGCGTCTTTCGGATCAGGGATTGATATAACTGATGAAAAAACCTTAATCACCGCGGGCAGGGCATTACTTAAAAAGCTGCAATGCCTGGCGGTAATAATAACAAGAGGTGACGAAGGTATGACCCTCTTTGAAAAAAACGGCGCCGTTACAAACATCCCGACCTGCGCAAGAGAAGTATATGATGTAAGCGGGGCAGGCGATACCGTTATCGCGGCGCTGACACTTTGCCAGGCAGCAGGCGCGGATTTAAAAGACGCCGCAATTATTGCAAACCATGCCGCAGGAGTCGTCGTAGCCAAAGTCGGCACCGCCGTCGCTACACAGAAGGAAATTTTAAGGAGCATGAAGACATGTCGACCGTTTATAAAATCAACATAAGAATATAAATAACGAGGTAACCTAATGAGACTTGCAGAAAGAACAAAGGCAATCAAACCTTCACCTACCCTTGCAATGAACGCAAAGGCCTCGGCGCTTAAGGCCTCAGGCGTAGACGTCACCAACTTTGGCGTTGGCGAGCCTGATTTCGATACGCCCGAACATATCAAGGAAGCGGCCATTAAGGCGCTGAGAGACGGTTTTACAAAATATACTGCGGTCGACGGAATCCCGGAATTAAAAACAGCTATCATTGAGAAATTCAAAAAAGACAATGGCCTTCATTATGAAAAAGACGAGATACTCGTCTCCTGCGGGGCCAAGCACAGCCTCTATAATATTGCCGAGGCGCTATTCGGTCCAGGAGATGAGGTGCTCATACCGGCCCCTTACTGGGTGACCTATCCCGACCAGGTGCTGCTGAATGACGCGACGCCGGTTATCATTGAAACCGATGAAAAAAATTCTTTTGTAGTCACGCCGGAGCTTCTCCGGGAAAAAATATCGTCCAGGACAAAGGCATTCATCCTCAACAGCCCTTCAAACCCGACTGGGCTTGCGTACGAGAAAAAGGGCCTTGAAGAAATAGCGAAGCTGGCAATAGAGCACGATTTTTACATCATCTCAGATGAGATCTACGAAAAACTTGTCTATGACGGTTTTAAGCATATAAGCATCGCCTCTCTCGGAGAAGAGGTCAAACAGCGTACCATCGTGGTGAACGGGCTCTCAAAGTCCCATGCCATGACAGGCTGGAGGATCGGGTTTACCGCGGGCCCCAAAGATATCACAAAGGCGATGACGAATATCCAGAGTCAGTCCACTTCCAATGTAACATCGATTACGCAAAAAGCCTCTGTCGAAGCGCTTAGAGGCTCCCAGGATTTCCTGCAGACCATGCTCTCAGAATTTGACAAAAGAAGGAAATACATGGTCGAGCGCCTTAATGCCATGAAAGGCGTTACGTGTAAAACACCAGTCGGGGCGTTTTATGCGTTTCCAAATGTCTCCAGCTACTTCGGTAAAAAGTTTAACGGCACTCCGGTAAATAATTCCCTCGAACTGTCCACTTATCTCCTCGAACAGGGGAAAGTCGCGCTGGTACCCGGATCTGCCTTCGGTGACGACAAATACATCCGGCTCTCATACGCGACCTCAATGGAGAACGTTAAAAAAGGACTGGACAGGATAGAAGATGCTTTAGGAAATTTGAAATAAAGCGATCTCACGCCGACCCTGATCAGGTGGCAATTGAAGTCCCCCGTGACCACAAATCAGGTTTTAAACCTACACTAATGAAATACTCACAGACCAGCATCGCTCGTCGCAAGTGATGCAGACGATGAGGGATGACCAGAGAGCGCCTCATCCGGGCATATTTATAATGACTGCATTATTGGATTAGTCATGTTTGGGAATCGAGATTCATTTTCCTGGGAATTAATTACAGTTTGAAACTGACAGATAATACTGTTACAGAATCGAATAAAATGCCGGCGCATGATTTAATCTTTATGTTTAGTTGTTCATGACACGGCAACAATTGTATCGTAATCTGGAACAATTCAATTGTATACAAAAAGTATTTTTATGTTCCAATATTGTATTTTTCTCTTGACAATTGTTTTTTGATTGTATAAATTATATATCAATAATGTTAGAAAAACTTTTTACATCGGGAATCAGGGCGAACATAATGTCCCTGCTGTTTAACAATCCGGAAGAAAAGTTTTATGTTAGAGAGATAGCCAGACTTGTAAACAAGAATCCATCCGGGGTGAAAAGAGAACTGGATAAGTTGCAGAATATGGATATCGTTTCATCCGAAAAAGAGGGCAATCTCAAATATTTTAAAGTCAATACAAACTCCCCTCTCTTCCCCGAACTGAAAGGTCTAATCGCAAAATCATTAGGGGTCCCTGGCGCTCTTAAGTCCGTTTTAAAAACCTCAGATGTAAAATCAGCTTTTATTTACGGCCCGTATGTGGATACTGCAAATCATCCTTCGCTGGACTTATTTGTAGTATCTGATTCAAATAATATAAGAAAACCCCTGGACGATATTGAAAAAAGATTCGGAAGAACAATTAATCTGACATTAATGAGTCTTTTAGATTATAAATCAAAAAAGAAAAGTGGAGATCGGGACCTTAAAAAACTTTTGGGTGCAAAAAAAATATTATTGATGGGAAGACTTTAAATACTCCCCAAAAAAAGGGAGAGGAAAGGGGGTGAACTTAAATGGCCGCCACTAAGAAAGCCGCTGCAAAGAAGAAAAAGGCTGCTCCAAAGAAAGCTGTTGCTAAGAAGAAAACTACTGCTAAAAAGAAAAAGAAATAACACTTTCAATTGCACTTCACACTCAGCTGTCCCATCATTATTGATGGTGGGACAGTTTTTTTTTGGTCTGTCCGGGTTTTTCCCGTTAGATTTATTACCACAATCGTAATAATTTGAATGAAAAATCCGGTTGTGAGAATAATCACGGTATAAGAATAGGATAAACAGTTATATTGAGAATGATTCAAGAGCATGAATTATTGATAAACAAACAGGGGTGAAACGTCATGAGATATAATGATGACGTAATAAATGCTGAAAACTGGAATACCGGTCTTAAAAAATCAGGACTTTCTATAAATCCTGACTCAGATGAAATTTCAGAACACCAAAACAATACCGTTCTGAAAACAATTGTTCCGGCAGCTGTTAATTTATCTGCTGACACTGATGATAAGACCGCCAATAAGAACAAGATTGAAATAAACCCATCTCATTTAAACATACGAGCGTCAAGAAAAAGGATAAGCAGAAGGAAAAAAGGGGGGATGTTCATCTTATCCGGACTGCTGGCCGGCCTCGTCTCCCGTTCCCGCCATCGCAAATAGCTGTTTACGGAAGGCCAAGCGATGAAGGCTTTTTTAAACCGCCTCTGACAACTGCATGGAAACAACCTTTGAAGCCCCGGGTTCCTCCATGGTGATGCCGTAAATATAATCCGCAGCTTCCATGGTCCTCCGGTTATGGGTAATGGCAATGAACTGGATGTTCTTTGCCATCTCTTTTAACAGGTTTATAAACTTGTCTGTATTAGACTCATCAAGAGGCGCGTCAACTTCATCCAGCAGGCACAACGGCGTCGGTTTAATCATGAAGCCTGCAAAGAGCAGCGACAGCGCTGTCAACGCCTTCTCCCCTCCTGAGAGCAGGTTCAAATTCTGCAGTCTCTTGCCAGGGGGCTGCGCTATAATTTCAATCCCCGCGTCAAGGATGCTCCCTTCGGTAAGCTGAAGCTCCGCCCTCCCCTTGCCGAACAGGATTGCGAATACCTCTTTGAATTTTTCATTCAGGGCCTCAAAGGCATCTTCCAGTCTCTTCTTGGACGTCCTGTTTATTTTCTGGATAGTGTCCTCCAGATCGGTGATTGCGCTTAAAAGATCATCGCGCTGTTTGGTGAGAAATTCAAACCTCCCCTTGAGCTCTTCATACTCATCAAGCGTGCCCAGGCTCACGGGCCCTATCTCCTGGAGCCTCGCCTTGAGATCAGGCAGTCTTTCTTCCTCTTCAGGACTTACCGTATCAGGAACGTCAGCGGTCTCTATTTCAATGGAGTATGTCTTATGGATGTCCTCTTTAAGGTAATCCAGTTTCATGGACCGCTCCATCTTTTTCATTTCCACATGGCTGAGCTCGGTGTGGACCGCTTCAAGCTGACGTGCCAGGTCTTTTTGTTGTTTCTCCATGATCTCAAGCTCGGCCTTTTTGGCTTCAAGGATTTCATTTATTTTCGCGGCCTCTGTCTGCAATTCACTTACTGCCACAATCTTTAATTTAAGGGTCTCTTCTTTCTGCACGATCTGCTGTTCTTTTTGCCCGATAACGTCCTGTATGCTGCCCCGCTCACTGGACATTTCTTCCTTTTTTCGGTCTATTTCAATGACAACGGCATGAAGCCTTTCCATCTCTCTCCTGACAGACGCCATTTTCTCACGCACAGACGTAAGCTCAAGTTTAACTTCGGTGAGTTCGGAGCGCGTTATTTCGAGAGCTTCCCTCTTTTCGGAAATCCCATTTTGAACGGACCGTATTTTTTCCTCGGTAAGAAGTTTTTCATCTTCAAGCGCCTTGTAATGTTGTTCCTTCTGCACGAGCGTATTCTTAAGGTTGTCTATTTCCCTGTGATCACCGGTGATCTCCAAAGAAATATATTCATGCTTCTGCTGCAGCCGGCCCCGTTCCTCTTCCAGATTTTCTATTTTCAATTTAAGCCCGTGGGAGTATTTTTCCTGGCTGGATATCTTTCCATCCAAAGAGATAATTTCATTTTCAGTTGATACTATATCTTCCCTGATGGCAATGACCGAACTTTCAGCTTCCGATATCTTCCCTTTTTTCAATGCTATTTCACTTTCAATTTCCTTTATCTGTCGCTTTATCTTCAGGACCCCTTTATCAGTCCCGCCAAAGACTACGCCCGACGGCTCAAGCACCTCTCCCTCAAGCGTCACAAAATATATGGCCTTCCGTAATGCTCCGGCTTCAGGGTCTTCCCGCAAAGAAAAAGCGGTATTCAGATTATCAACCAGTATCACATCGTTTAACAACGCTGCCGCTACTTTATCAAACCCCTCTTTAACAGAAACAAATTTTATGGCCTCACCGATTACTCCGCTGTGTGAGAGAGATGCATGCGTTCCGTCGGAAATAACATCTCTCACGGGATTAACGGTTATAAAACCGCTGCGCTTTGTATTATTCTCTTTGATGAACCCCAGCGCCCTGGATATCTCGTTCTGGTCCTCAACAATGTTAGCGCTCAGCTTGTCCCCGAGAATTGCCTCAAAGGCGGCCTCATATTCACTTGGGGTTTCAATTATGTCAGCGACCTGGCAGAGTGTCTTTATGCTTTCATCAAGGGAGGCCATCTGGCCCCTGTCGATCTCCACCAGTGATTCATGTCTTGAATTCATTGCAGCAAGTGATTCCCTCTCCCCGTACAGAAACACTTCGCTTGAAGAGAGTTCCATTTTTTTGTCTTTCAATTTAGTAACATGCCCTTCTTTTGCTTCCTTTGTCTCCTGCAGGTCTGTTTCAAACCTGGCATCTTCACCTTTGGTCTGCTCAATTGCCAGGACCAGGGAAGACATACTGTCCTGAACAGAGGTTATTTCCTGCGAACTCCTGTCCGACTTCCTCGTGATATTTTCAATGTTCAGAGACAGATGGCTTATCTCATTTTTTATGTTGCTCAGATCCTCGGCCCTGGTATAAAGGTTTCTCCTCTCATGTTCCAGTTCCATCTCTATCTCTGTAATCCCGCTCTCAGCCGCGGAAAATATTTCCTTTCTCTCTTGCAGGATCGCCTCAAGCCTTGCAAGGTCAGTGGCCATTTCAACCTCGCTGTTTCCGATTTTTTCAATGGACTCAACGGCGGCCTCTTTCTCAATGGTCAGGTCATTGCTCTGTCTAAGTAAATGACCATTTCTTTCCCTGAGATTTTCACAGTCGCTCTTAAGAAGGGCGATTTTGCCTTCATCCTCCATGGTCTCCTTTTCGAGCGCATAGAGCCTGTTCCTGATTTCCGCGAGGGACCTTTCATTTTCAATGCACAGACGTTTCTTTTCTTCTATCAGGGCCTCCATTGAATGGAAGTTGATGGAGACCTCGGCATCATTCAATTTAAGCGCATCTTCTGAAGAGGCAAGCTGCGAAAGCTCGTCACGAAATGCCTTTATGTCCCTCTTTGCGGTCCGTATTTCAATGTCCTTTATTTCCTCAAAGAGTTTCTTGTATTTTTCGGCCTTTCTGGCATGCCTGTCTATGGTGTTTATCTGCCGCTTGACTTCCGCGATTATGTCCTGCAGTCTCTGGAGGTTTGATTTGGAGGCATCAAGCTTGCTCATGGCCTCCTGCTTTCTTACTTTATATTTCATTACACCTGCAACTTCTTCGATCAGAAATCTGCGGTCCAGGGGCTTGGAATTTACTATATCGCCTATGCGGCCCTGCTCAAGTATGGAGTAGGCCTTGAGCTCAAGGCCTGTGTCAAGAAACATGTTCTTGATGTCTTTGAGCCTGCACGGGACCTTGTTCATCAGATATTCGCTCTCGCCGGAGCGGTACAGCCTGCGTGTTACCGATATTTCACTTGGCAACTGAGTCTCTTCGCCGTCCGAACCATTTGAAGGTTTTCTTATAATATCAGAGAGGACAAGGGTCACCTCCGCCATACCCTTTGTCTTTTTAGAGACCGAGCCTGCAAAGATAACGTCCTCCATGCTCCCGCCCCTGAGGCTCTTGGCGCTTTGCTCTCCGAGCACCCATTTGAAGGCATCGACAATATTGCTCTTGCCGCACCCGTTGGGCCCTACAATGGCTGTTGTGCCTGGGTGAAACTTGAAAGATGTTTTATCGGCAAAGGACTTAAAGCCTATTAATTCTAGTCTTTCAATACGCATAATTCTCTTCCTTTTATTTTCAAAATTATGGATTGTTCTTCATACGACAACCAATATACTTCTGAATCAGCGGAATGATTTTATAACTAAATATTGCGATCTTTACTTGTGAATCTACAATATGATGTGTTTTTTATTTCAGATAATATAAACTATCGGACGATTTCTATCAAGTGAATTTTTCAAGGGATCATCAAACCCCGGTAACTATTCAGTTATTGCTATTAATTAGAAGAGTATGCAACGAGGGACTTAACTTCATCGGAATGAAGGGAGAGACTTATCATAAGCCCCTCCCTTTTCCTGTTTGGAAGATAATCTATATCAAATATATCTATTTGTTTCTTCTCTGGTGTTTGGTTTTTTTAAGAAGTTTTCTGTGCTTGTGCTTGCTCATCTTCTTCTTGCGCCACTTTACAACACTACCCATCCATGTACCTCCTTTTCAATATGCAATTAGCGGTTATGCGCTGCGTTCACAGTAAGAGAACTTTTTTATCTTTACAAGCTCGCGGCCCGACCGCCAACTGCTTAGAGCTTTCTGCTGCTATATTCATCTGCCTGGTGCATAAAGGCCTCAAGCTGAATATCTGAACATGTGGCCTCAGACCCGTCGTATGCAACGCTTAGACACGGGATGCCGCTGTCCTGCTTGAGTCCTTTTAACAGGGCGCTCACGATTGTCCCCGGCATACAGCCGAAAGGCATGGCACTAATTATACCAGAAGCGCCGTTTTTTACAAAGTCCACTGATTTTCCCATGCTTAATATGGCCTCGCCCTCAAAGGAATCATGAAGATAGGGTGAGGCATTTTGGAGGATCTCCTTTGTGGTGGGCTCCCTGAGGGTCTTTAAAAAACCTTCAAACGGTTTTGAAAATTCGTGTTCGATTTTATGCTGGACATGTTTTGTGATCATCGTGCTTAATATGTCCTTGACCGATTTCCCCGATAGCCCCTTGTTTTTGATCCTGACCAGAGACTTGCGCAGGCCCATCTGATTTACATAATAAACCCACTCCTCCACAGGCGCAAGCCATACGCGGCCGCCGAGGGCCTCAATCTTCCTTATGATGTTTTCATTGGCAAAGGTATTGTGCCTGACAAATATTTCTCCTATAAGGCCTATAAGGGGTTTCTCTTCCGATGTCCTGGATATTTCTGAAAAAGACCGGCGCGCCTCGCCCAGGAATTGCGGCATAGTGCCGTTGCCGTTTTGAAGTGTCTTCCCTACTTTTGAAAGATATTCATTATACAGCCTGTCGGTCTCACCCTGATTGATTTCATAAGGCCTCGTCTCATGCAGGCACTTTAGCAGAAGCTCTATCGCTATGATCCCCCTCCACGCCTGCCTTGAAAAATCCCTACCGACCATGCCGAGTTCACTATAGAAAGATTCATCCTGATTGGGGGCGTATATCGGAACATGGGGAAGCCCGATCTCATCAAGGACCAGTCGGTGAAGGACATTATATTGCCCGAAACGGCACGGCCCCGCGCCTGACGGCATGAAAAATACTGACCTCTCGGGATCAAAGCCCTCCGACATTACCTTCTTGACCATATCTCCGGTTGTAATCGCGCAGGGATAACACTCCTTCCCCGATACAAACCGCCTCCCGATCTTTACAGTCTCAATATCCGGCGTGCCCATGACTTCGGCGTCAAGACCGCACGCATTAAAGGCTGCAGCAAGACCAAACGCGTGGTCTGACATGCGGGGTATAAATACTATCTTATTGCTAGCCCCCTTTCGGAGAAGCGAAGGGGCGGACATCTTCGGTATAATTACATTAATGACATCCCGGCTGCTTATACTGTCTAAAAAGGCCTCACATCTCGTAATGACCCCGGCGTCCGCGCTGTGTTCATCAATTTCGATCTGGAGGAACGGCTTGTTCGACATGGTCTTGTTAAAAAATCTGTGAATAAAAGAGTCCGGCCCGCAGGAGAAATTCCCGATATAAAGGGCGAACAGTTTAGGATTGTCCCTGATGATTTCGGCGGCCCTGAGGATGTTCTGTCCCGATCTCCAGTACATGTTCGTCCACTTATCGGAAATGTCCACAGACTCCAGCGGCAGGAAATCCATTGGAATAGAGAAGACCCCAAGCGCAGCCAGCTTTTTCGGTATCTCAAGGTTGATCCCGGAATCAAAGGCATTATAGGGCCGGCCCACTATTACAATTGTTCTCTCAGTGATTCCCTCCAGGATTTCCTTACCCCGCCTTTTCACAGCCGCGTTAAAATCCTCCTGCGCGCTGTCAGCCTTTATCATCGCCTTTCTGATAGCGGACTTTGATATGGAAAACGGTCTCAGGGATTCATATAATTGCGCGACGAGATAATCCCTGCCCTGCTCCATATTGATCAGCGGGACAAGAAAACGGGTCTCCCCAAAAATAATTTTAGCGATATAGGGCATTGTCTGGGCATACGGGCATGCAAAACTCCGCATCTTCTCGCTGTCAGGGTTGAAATTAATAAAGCTCGGCAGGAAAACCGCGTCAACGTTTTTATCGATTAATTCCTTTATATGTCCATGGGCGACCTTGTGAGGGAAGCAGCTTTCAGACAGGATATGTTCCACCCCTTTATTAATTATCTGCCTGCTGGTGTCTCCTGACAGTTCAACCTCAAACCCCAGTTCCCACAGCAGCGTACTCCAGTACGGGAGCACATCGTGAAAGAAAAACATCATCGGGATGCCGATGCGTTTTGCCCTTGACTCTTGACCTTTGCCGTTTGCCCCTGCTTTTTCCAGGTAACCTATGTGCGCCTTTGCAAGGAGTTCATCTCTTTCTTTAAACAGGTTTGGCATGGCAGGAACTGAAATATTTTTCTTCCGCTTTACATCATACTTCTCACACCTGCTCCCGTAGTAAAGCGGCTCTTCTTCTCCTTCCAGCTTTACCCTGTTTATCTCACAATGGTTGTCACACCCCTTGCACTCAAATGACTTGATCTCATAGCTTCTCCTGGAAAGATCAAACCCTTTGAAAGTAGAGTTAGGAGTTAAGCCTTTGGAGTTAAGAATCAATGATTGATTTATTCCCGGCTCCTGACTCCTGACTCCTGACTCCTGACTTTTCATATGCTTCATCGCAATAAGAGCCATGCCTATCGCGCCAGTTACATCGTGATGGGGAGGGACTATGATGTTCTTATCAAGGTAATTTTCGAAGGCCGCCACAACGGATTTGTTAAAGGCCACTCCTCCCTGGAAAAAAATCTTTTCACCGATATTCCGGTCCCCCACAACCCTGTTGATGTAGTTCTGGACTATTGAGTAGGCAAGCCCCGCTACAAGGTCCTCTTTCGGCGCGCCCCTCTGCTGTTTTGACAGGAGCGAATTCTCCATGAACACCGTGCACCGTTCTCCAAGTGTACTCGGGCGCTGTGAATGAAATGCCAGGTTGCCGAATTCCTCCTTCACCGATATATCGAGCTTCTCGGCCTGTTCCTCCAGGAAAGAGCCCGTGCCTGCGGCGCAGGCCTTGTTCATTTCAAAGTCAACTATAATGCCGTCCCTGATGGAGATATACTTTGAATCCTGTCCCCCGATTTCGAGAATGGTGTCGACCTCAGGGGCTATTTCGATGGCGGCCTGGGCCTGGGCAGTTATCTCATTTTTCACAATATCGGCCCCGACAAAGTCAGCAATCATGTAGCGGCCTGACCCGGTGGTCCCGACGCCGAGGATATTTACCCTGTCTCCGACCTCCGCGCCTATTTCTTCAAGCCCCTGTTTGACTGCCTCGATCGGCCTTCCCGCTGTCATCAAATATCTCTTGGCAAGCAGTCTCTTCTCTTCATCGATAACTGCAAGGTTTGTGCTGATAGAGCCGATGTCAATTCCCAGATAAGCATTCACCTTCCCGGTGGTTTCCGGTTTATGAATGTAATATGACACAGTGTGCCGCTTTTCAAATTCTCCGGTGTTTCCGCACAAGGCCTTATGCCCTGTTGCTTCGTCCTTCAGGGACAAAATAAATTCGCCCAGTTTCTCAAGTTCATAATGATGTCCCGCGCCCTGCTCCATATCTTTATAGGCCGCGCCTATAGCAGTCATTATCGCAAAATGTTCAGGGATGACAAGTCCATCTACGGAGAGCACCTCTTTGAAGGCCCTTCTTACGCCGCTGTTGGCGGCGACCCCGCCCTGAAAACTTATTGGTCCGGGCAGTTTCATATTTTTACAGATACTTCCCTTGAAATTCCTGGCAACCGCAAAACAGAGACCCGCAACAATATCTTCCACGGGAGTAGCTATCTGCTGAAGATGGATCATATCAGACTTGGCAAATACACTGCACCGGCCGGCTATCCGAGGAGGTCTTTCCGATTTAAGGGCCATCTCACCAAACTCCTCTATGCTGAGCCTCAAACGCTCCGCCTGCTGGTCAAGAAACGAACCTGTGCCTGCAGCGCATACCGAGTTCATGGAGAACTCCTTTACCATCCCGTTATCAATCAGTATAAGCTTGGAATCCTCCCCCCCCATTTCGATGACTGTCTTCACCTGCGGGCAAAGCCTCTTTGTGGAGCAACTGAGGGCGACCACTTCATTGACCGGTTTAATCCCAAACGCACTGGCAATGAGTTTTCCCGCTGAACCGGTGACGCTCAAATAGACGTCTCGAGGCAACTGTTTCAAAAGATCATGGGCCACCGAAAGCGGATTGCCTTTATGACGAACATATTTCGTATCAAGGACATTGCCGTCATGGTCTAACAAGGCATACTTTACACTGATAGAACCTGCATCAAGTCCGATGTATTGCTTCATCTTCGCACTTCCTCACTTATTAAGTGATTTATGTAGTCTGTGCTCAAGGGATTTTACCTTTTCTTCAATCATGTTGCAATGTTTTTTTCTGTCATCAATCTTTATTGAAGGCCCACTTGCCGACAGGGACTATGCTTCTTTCTTCGCCGCTTCTTTTTCAGCAATTATTTTCTGCGCAATATGAGCAGGCACTTCTTCATAATGAGAAGGCTCCATCGTATAGAGGCCCTGTCCGCTGGTCAATGCATTAAGCTGGTTTGCGTAAGTAAGCATCTCCGACATAGGCACTAAGGCAGTGATCTTCTGGTTGCCGCCGGACTCGGACTCAACACCCTGGACCTTGCCGCGCTTGGAGTTAAGGTCTCCTATGACATTACCGAGAAATTCCTCAGGTGTATTGACTTCCACCTTGACTATAGGTTCCAGGATAGTGACCTTCGCGCTAAGGGCCGCCTTTTGCAGGCCCATGGAACCGGCGATCTTAAATGCCATTTCCGAAGAATCAACCGTGTGATATGAGCCGTCATAAACCGTGGCCCTCATGTCAATCACCGGGTAACCGGCAATTAATCCTTCCTTCATCTTCTCCACAATCCCTTTTTCCACCGCCGGGATATATTGCCTGGGGATCGCGCCCCCGACTATCTTGTCGACAAACTCAAAACCACTCCCTGACGGCAGCGGCTCTATCTTAAGCCAGCAGTCACCGAACTGTCCTCTCCCGCCAGACTGCTTTTTATACCGCCCTTGCGCGCTCGCGGCAACCTTGATCGTCTCCCGGTAAGGTATCTTGGGGGTCTTCATCTCGACTTCCACTCCGAACTTCCTCTTTAATTTCTGGAGAGTAACATCAAGATGCATCTGTCCCATTCCTGAAATGATCATCTCTTTTGTTTCCGGGTCCTTGTGAAATTTCAGAGTAGGGTCTTCTTCAAGCAGCCTGTGGAGTCCTATAGCTACTTTATCTTCATCACCCCTTGATTTCGGTTCGATTGCATAAGATATCATCGGGTCGGCAAATTCAAGAGGGGGCAGAAGGACCGGGGCGACTGCATCAGTAAATGTATCACCAGTCTGAGGCTCTTTCAGTTTTGCAACCGCGGCGATTTCGCCCGGACCCACCTCTTTGACCGGCACGTGATTTTTACCGCTCAGGTAAAACATGCTCCCCATTTTTTCTTTACTGTCCCGGGTAGAATTATAAATAGTCGAATCGGATTTCAGCACTCCTGAATATACCCGGAAGATCGTAAGTTTTCCCGCAAAAGGATCTGCAATGGTCTTAAATACCCTGACCGCAAGCGGGTCATGTGCAACCGGCTTTTTGATGACCTCCTCTCCGGTCTTAGGGTTCTTGCCGGCTGTAGGGGCAATTTCGGCCTTTTCCGCTGGAGAAGGAAGGCAAAACAGCGTCATATCAAGCAGCTGCTGAACGCCGATATTTCTTGCGGCAGAACCGCAAACTACGGGGACAAACAACTGCCTGATGGAACCAAGTTTGATCCCTTTACTTATTTCTTCTTCATTCGGGTCTGTGCCCTCGAGATATTTTTCAAGTAATGCATCATCAGACTCAGCTACTTTCTCAACCAGCTTTTTCCTGGACTCTTCCGCTTCGGCCTTGAAGGCTTCGGGGATTTCGATTTCAGTCATTTTGTTCCCGTCATATTTGAAGGCCTTCATTTTTACAATATCAATGACCCCTTCAAAACCACCATCCGTACCCAACGGTATATTCAGCGGAATCGCAGACAGACCGAACGCCTTTTCAATACTTTCAATGGCACCCTGGAAATTGGAATTTTCCCGGTCCATTTTATTAACGAATACAAGTCTCGGCAGCTGATATTGTGATGCATACTTCCAGATTTTTCTCGTTTCGGCCTTTACCCCTGATAGTGCGCTGACAAGAACGATTGCGCCGTCAACGGCGCTGAGACAGGCTTTTGTGTCCTCGATAAAATTAATGTACCCGGGAGTGTCGATAATATTTAATCTATGTCCTTTCCATTCACAGAAAGCGACCGCGGAAGATATAGAGATCTTGCGTTCTATTTCCTCGGGCTCGTAATCCGTTACAGTATTTCCATCCAGTGTGGTCCCGAGTCTGTCCGTGGCCTTTGAATCAAAAAGCATGGCCTCAACAAGTGAAGTCTTTCCGGCGCCCCCATGAGCAATAACAGCGATATTCCTGATCTTGTCCACATCCATACCCATAAAGTGACCCTCCCTCAAAAAATAGTTTCAAGCTATATGTTTCAAGATATAAGTATCAAGTTACGTATCAGTCAATTATCTCTTCGATAACCGGATTGTGTTCAGCTTTCGATTCCATCTTTTTGCTCCATATTCTTATCCCCGCAAGAGACAGTATTAACAGGGTGAAACCCGCAATAGCAGCAACAAGGTCCGAGTTCATGTCTGTGAAATGCTTCTCCCCGATGTTTTTCCCGAATATTGCACCCGCTATAAAAACAATAAGGGGGATCCCGTAGACTATCATGGTCCCCTTAAGATACTCTCCGGCAGTCATCAGTATTTTTACTCTCTGCCCCACTTTCGCATGGACAGCATTCAGTGCCTCTATTTCCATGCCTTCCGGCGTCGCCTTACACGCACCCTCAACAGAACAGCCATCACAGGCGCTTTTTTTCTGCACAAGGACCCTGGCCATGTTGCCGTCAACTTTAGTGACTATACCGGTTTCTTCAACCATAATTTATTGTAGAAGCAACCCCCTGTGGTTGCCCTGACTCCCCCTACGGTTCCCCTGCCATATGGCATCGCCCTGAACCGGGCAGGCACAGGGGCCTGCCCCTGCATTTATCCTCTCAGCAATTTATACTCAATACTGTCCACAAGCGCCTGCCAGGATGCTTCTATTATATTAGCGGAGACCCCCACCGTCCCCCACTTGTGTTTGCCGTCGCCCGATTCAACCAGGACCCTCACATTAGTGTCCGTGCCCTTTCCTGCTGTCAGCACCCGCACCTTATAATCAAGCAGGGAAACGTCCTTAAGCTGCGGGTAAAACTTTTCAAGCGCCTTTCTTAAGGCCTTGTCCAAAGCATTGACCGGACCGTTACCGTCAGCAGCCGTGTGTTCGATACCCTGAGGGGTCCTTATCATTATAGTTGCCTCGCTGAGCGGCTCTTCACCCTCTTTCCTTTTCTCGACTATGACCCTGAACCCTATGAGATCAAACAACTTTCTGTAAAGTCCAAAGCTCTTTTTTATCAATAGTTCAAGTGATGCCTCAGCTCCTTCAAACTGGAACCCCTGATTTTCAAGCTGCTTGAGGTCCTTCACAATCTCTAATACCTTTGGAGAATCCGGATCAATGTCTAACTTGAAGTCGCTTATCTTCCTGACTATATTGCCCTTGCCGCTCAGATCAGAAACCAGGACCCTCTGATAATTGCCGACCAGATCAGGTCTGATATGCTCATATGTTTCAGGATGCCGGAGGACTGCGCTGACATGAATGCCTGCCTTATGGGCAAAGGCGCTGTCTCCGACAAAGGGCTGTCTCTTAAAGTGTCTGAGATTGGATATCTCGGTGATATATCGGGAAACGTCCTTCAATTTTTTTAAATTATCATCAGTTATACAGCTATGCTTAAGTTTTAACTGCAGGGCAGGGACAACTGAAATCAGATTGGCATTCCCGCATCTTTCACCTAATCCGTTTATTGTGCCCTGGACCTGCGATGCGCCATTTTCAACAGCTGTAATCGAGTTGGCAACGGCGCATTCGGAATCATTATGGGCATGCATACCTACAGGAGTCTGAAACCTTTCGACCACTTCCCTGACAATTTTCCCAACGTCTCCGGGTAATACCCCTCCGTTCGTGTCACACAATACAAGACAGTCCGCACCCGCTGAAGCAGCGGCTTCAAGCGCCTTTAATGCATATTCAGGATTGGCCCTGTATCCGTCAAAGAAGTGTTCGGCATCAAAAAAGACCTGGGGCGCCTTCTTTTTCAGATACGATACGGTGTCATATATAAGGTCCAGGTTCCTCTGGAGCGATACCCTCAAGGCCTCTCTCACATGGAAATCCCAGGTCTTGCCAAAGATAGTAACTACAGGGGTCTTTGCTGCAAGGATAGCCTTGATGCTCGGATCTTTACTCACCGTAAGCGATGCCCTGTGAGTGGCCCCGAATGCGGCCAGCCTGGCATTCTTCATCTTGAATTTTAGCGCCTGTTTGAAAAACTCGGCGTCCCTCGGGTTTGCGCCCGGCCACCCGCCCTCGATATAATGGATGCCGAACTCATCGAGTTTAGCCAGTATCCTTAACTTGTCCTCAACGGAAAACGAGACATCCTCAGACTGGGCCCCGTCCCGCAGGGTGGTATCATAGATTTCGATCTTACGCATATAGTTGAACTTTCTTCCTATAACTTCCAAATAACAAGCAACAAATTACAAATAATAACCAATAATCAAATTACAAACTTTTCGATATTGGTCATTGGGATTTATTTGATATTTGGAATTTGGACATTGTAATTTCATTGTTCAGCTTTCATCATCAATTAATCCAACACATTAATCGTTGCCGCTATCCCTTCGCAAGATTAAACGAATCATGGAGCGCCTTCACTGCTGCTTCCATTTGCTTCACATCAATGATACAGGATATCTTGATCTCGGATGTGCTTATCATCTTGATATTAATGCCCGCTTTGGAAAGCGTCTCAAACATCTGCGCTGCAACGCCGAAATGAGACTGCATGCCTACGCCGACAATCGAAACCTTTGCCACTTCTTTATTTATACTCGCGCCTATAGTTCCGAGTTCTTCGGCTATCTTCTGAGCAAGCTCAAAGGCCCTGTCCGCTTCAGCTTTCGAGACTGTAAAAGAGAGGTCGGTAGCATTGTCCGAGCTGCTTATATTCTGAACGATCATATCAACATTTATATTCGCCTTTGCAATGGCATTAAATATCCTGGCCGCTATACCCGGCCTGTCAGGCGCTCCCTTCAGGGTTATTCTAGTCTGGTTTTTATCATGAGTAATTCCTGTGATGACTACTTTTTCCATACCGCCATCCTCCTTAGTAACAAGTGTTCCGGGTGCCTGATTAAAACTCGATCTGACCACAAGGGGAACATTATATTTTTTTGCGAATTCTACGGAGCGCCCGTGAAGGACCTTTGCGCCAAGGCTGGCCATCTCCAGCATTTCATCATAATATACCCGCTCCATTTTCCTTGCATCGGGTACTATCCTGGGGTCTGCCGTGTATACTCCTTCCACGTCAGTGTAAATCTCACAGAGGTCTGCCTCCAGCGCTGCTGCAATCGCGACCGCTGTTGTGTCCGATCCGCCCCTGCCGAGTGTAGTAACGTCAGAGAACTCGTCGATCCCCTGGAAGCCGGCTACAACCGGTATCTTGCCCTCATCCAGGGCAGCAGTAAGCCGGCCCGCTTCTATGCTTTCAATCATTGCCTTGGTGTGTGAGCTGTCGGTCCTGATGCCTACCTGCCTCCCGGTAAAACTCATTGAGCCATGCCCGAGATTCTGAATTGCCATGGCAGTAAGCGCGCTCGTGATTCTTTCACCAGAGGAAAGCAGAAGGTCCATTTCCCTTTCATCCGGTCTATTAGTGATTTCATGGGCATAGCCTGTAAGCTTGTCTGTTTCGCCTGACATTGCGGACACGACAACAATTACCTTATTGCCCTGTCTCGCAGTTGCCACGACCCTTTCGGCAACCGCCTTGATCCTTTCTGCATTCGCTACAGAGGTGCCTCCGAACTTTTGAACTATTAAAGCCACTTTATTAACCTCGCTTCATTTTATACATTAAACACAAAATTCACTTAATGTTCTGTTTGTGGTCCCTCATAATTGGAATCCGGGATTTTAACATTTTTACCGTTCCATTGGAATATAAATATTTTCTTATTACCGCTGCTTATGCTTAACAAAATAATCCATCAATTTATGTCCCTTGTCAAATACAAGGACATTTTTCATCCTGCAAATACTCTCCGAATAGGCGTGCGCCTTGGCCTTCGGTTTCCCGGACAATCCTCCGCTCCTGTAAATAACAAACGGCACAGGCTCACTCGTATGGGTCCTGATGCTTATCGGCGTATAATGGTCAGGCATAAGAAGGATACTGCAGTCGCCTAACTTCTTTATACCGTCAAGAATGGTCCCGACAACCTTCTGGTCGAAATCCTCAATCGCCTGCAGCTTGGCCTTTAAATCACCGTTATGTCCTGCTTCATCCGGGGCCTCAACGTGCACATATACAATGTCATATTTCTTCAGTGCATTGAGGGCCGCCCTGGCCTTGCCGATATAATTCGTATCAATATATCCTGTTGCCCCTTTAACCTTTAATATGTCAAACCCGGCGCAGATGCCGAGACCCTTTGTAAGGTCAACAGCTGATATCAGTGCGCCTTTCAGGTTATATTTTTGCTTGAATGAAGGCACAGTCAGCTTCCGGCCCTGGCCCCAAAGCCAGATACTGTTTGCCGGATTCTGCCCATCACTGATTCTCTTTTGATTGATCGGGTGGGACATAAGGATTTCCGCAGCTCTGTCCATCAACGAAAGAAGCATTTCGGCACCTTTCCCTTTCGGCAGATGCGCGCCTGTCTTCTTGCCTGAAATATCGTGGGGCGGAGTACAGCGCATCTTTTCTATCCCCTTTTTCCATACCATGAGATGACGGTAACTCATGCCGGCGTAGAAGCTGATATCTTTACTGCCCAGTTTTTTATTGATGTCCCTGATAAGCAGCGCAGCCTCTTTTGTTGATATATGGCCTGCGCTGTAATCCTGCATGACTGCGGCGCCGATATCATGTCCACCTTTTCCAGTGGCAGAAGGATATTTCAAAGTAACGAGGTTGCATCTGAAGGCAATATCTGAAGGCCCCAGCTTTATCCCCCGGTATTCAGCCTCTATCGGGGCACGTCCGCTGTAATACTTCGAAGGGTCATAACCAAGAATGGAGAGATTGGCAACATCCGATCCGGGATCAATCCCCACCGGAACTGTTCTCGCTTTACCGACTTCACCTTCAGCAGCCAGCCTGTCCATATTGGGCGTGTGGGCCTTCTGGAGACACGTCCTGTACCCGAGCGCCTTCAGCGGCCGGTCCGCCATCCCGTCGCCGATGAGAACAATGTATTTCATAGATAGCGTCCTCTTCCTATACGTATGCAGGTTTACGTATATATGACTAGTAACAAAATAGAGCTTATATTAACTTTTCCGGTTATTAAAAGTGAAGGGTCAACATTGAACGTTTGTCCCTTGACAAAGTGGCTTTGATGGTCGACTTGTCCGGAATCTTTTTTGAATCGGAATTCACTTATGATCCGGCTACCGACACATATACAAACACAAAATGGGCGGACAAAGGCGTTGCATGTGAAGCCTGCCACGGTCCGGGGAGCAACCATATCCATGCCGAAGGCGCAGACTTGGCCAAGACGATAGTAAACCCGGCCAAGATCTTTGATCCCAGGCGTGCTGCAATGGTCTGCGGGCAGTGCCATACACGTGGAAAGAGCACCGTAAAATTATTCGATTTCCAGTATCCGGATTACCCGGTAGGATACCAACCGGGCGGCCTTGCCGTGGTTGTGTTGATCGGGTTCGGCGGCGGTTACGTATATGTCGGCAGCAACAAGTTCTGCGGCTACACCTGCCACCGCATGTTGTGCGGGATGAATTTTTGTGCACCGATTGTCATAAGGACATGATTCATGGAGAGCATAGCTTAAAGGTCGACCTGGTCAAGCCGGAAGAGAAGAATTGCGTAGCCTGCCACCTGAAAGAAGGTGCAAATACTCACTGCCAGAGCTGCCATAAAAGAAAAGTGGTGAGGGGTGAGAGGCAATTATTTGTACTGGATGCGCTGGAGGACAGGGTGACGGAACAGTAAGTGGGTAGTGGCAGGTCTATGTCCCGATTATTTCATTCAGCCCTTCGATTACTTGCGCAAGCTCTGCTGGAGATACTCGTCCAAGTTTCTTCCCGATTCTCTCAACAAAAAGAGTTCGTATCTGGCTAATTTTTACCCATGATTGTCTTGGCAGTTTTTCAGTTTTCAGCTCCAGCGTCAAAGGGAACCCTGCTCTCTGAGGCTGGCTGGTGAGTGCCATCGCTATAACAGTCCCGGAATGTTCGTTAAATATATCTTGGCTTAAGATTAAAACAGGTCGCATGCCTGCTTGTTCATGACCACGCACAGGATTTAAGTCTGCCCAACGAATCTCACCTCTTAATATTTTGGCCATTTGCTTAAATCCTCGGCTGATCCTTCTTCAGCCATAGCTTTCTCAAATGCCGGATCCAATTTGGCACATTCTTTTGCCAAACGATTGCGCTCTAATCTTTCTATCTTTTCGTTCACAGCTTCCTGAATTGCTTGACTACGATTTAAAAAGATGTTCTCACGGACGAGATGGTCCAAACGACTAATAGAATTTTGTTCAAGGGTAATTGCAATCTTTGCTTTACTCATTGTTCACCTCCGGTATTACTACTTATCATACCGAATGCCGGGAATACGGTCAAGACGTTCTCGCTCATCAGGACATAACGAGTTTGTAGAATAAGTCCCCCTCGAACAGACAAACGGGGTCAGCCCTTTTTCTCTTTCCCATCCGCCAGCTTCTTCTTCATCTCAAAGAGTTTGTTTAGCGCCTCAATCGGGGTCATGCTGAGGACGTCAAGGCCGAGAAGCTCCTTCATCACTGGATCGGCCTGTGTGGCGAAAAGGTCAAGCTGGCCGGCCCCGGGAGTCTGGGAAATTCCCGCATCAGATGCATAGGCAAGCTTCGGCGCTCCGAGTTCGTTGAGCTCTGATTTTTCGAGATTGGACAATATCTCCCTGGCCCTCATTATAGTCTCATCGGGAAGACCTGCAAGCCTTGCGACCTGTATGCCATAGCTTTTATCAGCCCCGCCCTCTTCTATCCTTCTTAGAAAAATGATCTCATCCCCCCATTCCCTGACTGCAACATTTAAATTCTTTATGCCGTCAAGGACAAGGGAGAGTTCGGTGAGTTCATGATAGTGAGTGGCAAACAGGGTCCTGGCCTTCAGCTCCTTTGCGATGTATTCAACCACAGCCCAGGCAATGCTTATCCCGTCAAAGGTGCTGGTGCCCCTGCCAACTTCATCCAGCAATATAAGACTCTTTTCAGTTGCGTTATTTAAAATATTGGCGGTCTCGATCATCTCAACCATAAAAGTACTCTGGCCTTTTGTAATAATGTCAGAAGCGCCTATCCTCGTGAATATCCGGTCCGCGATCCCTATCCTCGCCTCTTTGGCCGGGACAAAGCTCCCGGTCTGGGCCATCAGTACGATCAGCGCCACCTGCCGCATGTAAGTTGATTTACCTGCCATATTCGGACCGGTTATTATTAATATCCTGTTCGCTTCGGAATCAGTCAGGCAGTCATTCGCTATGAATTTTTCGGCCCCTGACAACCTTTCTACAACCGGATGCCTGCCCTCAGAAATATTTATCACGTTCCCGCTGTCCACCACCGGGCGTTCGTAATTATATTTTTTCGCGATAAATGCGAAACTGTGCAGCGCGTCCAGTTCGGCAATGGCAGACGATGTCTGCCTGAGCTTTTCGGTATCAGCAGCAATATCATTTCTAACTTTTATAAAAACATCATACTCGATATTATTAAGCCTTTCTTCAGCGCCCAGGACCTTTGCCTCATACTCTTTGAGTTCAGGGGTTATATATCTCTCGCCGTTGACAAGGGTCTGCTTGCGTATATATTCCTCAGGCACCTGTGAGAGGTTGGACTTTGTGATCTCGATATAGTATCCGAAGACCCTGTTGTAACCGACCTTAAGCGATGATATCCCGGACCTCTCCCTCTCCCTTGCCTGTAGAGATGCTATAAAATCCTTGCCGCTGCTGCTTATCTCCCTGAGTTCATCTATCTCCGCGTTGAAGCCCTTCTTTATCAAGCCGCCTTCCTTCACAGTCATGGGAGGATCGTCCGCAATCGCCTCTTCAATAAGCGACTTGACGCTGGAAAGAACGTCAATGCGGCCCGACAGCGCTTTAAGTGTTTTATCATCGTAATCGTAAAGCAGGGCCTTGAGGTCAGGCAGTATTTCCAGGGAATTTCTGAGCGCCAGAAGGTCCCTTGCATTGGCGGCCCCGCTGCCTATCCTCGATGCAAGGCGTTCGATATCATATATACTCTTTAATCCGTCCTGTATTTTGGACAGGCTGCCGGAATCACTCATCAGGGATGCCACGGCATCCTGACGACGCCTGATTTCCTCCGCGTCCAGGAGCGGGTTTATCAACCAGTTTCTTATCAGTCTGCCCCCCATGGGGGTATGCGTCTCGTCCATAATCCATAGCAGACTTCCCTCAACCTCATTGCTTCGCATGTTCTTTGAAATCTCAAGGTTCCTGAGCGTGGCAGCATCCAGAAGCATCTTTGATTCTCGCCGTATCACATTTATCTTTCTGAACGTAAGCGTGTCCTTCTGAGTCTCTTCAAGATAATTCAGAAGCGCGCCGGCCGCTGATATAGCCACTATCATGCCTTCGCAGCCGTAACCGTCAAGAGAGGCGACCCTGAAATGTTTGATGAGCTTACGGTAGGCCTCAATATAATCGAAGTACCAGTCGTCATAACCTGTAAGGTAATAATCTTCAAGACCGTCGATAAGAGATGAGCTGCTCCTGAAACTCTGAGGATAGAGTATTTCTTTGGGCTGAAACCTGTTCACCTCGTCGGCAAGGCTGTTATGTGTTTCATAGATCAGGAACTCACCTGTTGTAATGTCCGCGGCCGCGATACCGAATATATTCTCTTTCTGAAAGAAGCCGAGGATAAAATTATTCTCCTTGGGATTATCAGGCTGAAAAGTCCCCGGAGTGACCACCCTGACGACTTCCCTTTTTACAATCCCCTTTGCGTCTTTGGGGTCTTCAACCTGTTCACAGATAGCGACCTTGTGGCCGGCCTTTACAAGTTTAGCGACGTAGTTTTCAGATGTAAAATGCGGAATGCCGCACATCGGCAGAGGCTCCGCCTTACCCTTGTCCCTTGACGTGAGAGTTATCTGCAGGATCTTCGAGGCGGTCACCGCGTCAGGGCCGAACATCTCGTAAAAGTCCCCAAGGCGGAAAAAGACAATAGCATCAGGATGATTATTCTTGATATCCTGGTACTGTTTCATCAAAGGAGTCAGTTCAGACATATGAAATCCAAAATCTAAAAAATGCGCTCTGAAATTTATGGATGCTTTGTGATTGTGATCAGTGTGTCGTTAAGAACTTTCAACTATAACATAATAATAAAAGCATAGAAAAGAGTTGATCTTTTCCCTCTTATGCAAGAGAGAGTCAGGTGGGAAGTCACTTAGAAAGAAAAACTAATAGGAAACCTGCATGGATGACTTGCGTGTGCCGATATAATCAAGATAATTCTGGGGAGCGTCCAAAAGCTCGACCCCTATGCCGCAGTCTCTCCTGGAATTATAAGCGCTCTCTCTTTTGACTGAGCGTCTGACTTTGATGGGGAGCTTCAACGTACGGTTATTCAACAGAACAACCATCATAAATTCGGTGTTGACCGGGAACCTGACATTTGTACTGACGAACATCCCTTTTTTTGAGAGGTTCGTTACCTTCCCGGCATAGATCATATTTCCAAAAAACAGTCTTGCCTGCAGATTATCGGGGAATCGTTCATAGGCCCTTCTTTCCGACTGAGTATCCAACTGTTCGTCATGCATTATTCCATCCATTGTCTTATATGCAGTTGTAACCATGATCGACACCTCCCGTTTTTTTTGGGCTTGATGTTTGCCTTTGGTATTAATATCGACCAATCATTAAATAACTTTAGCCCGGCAGCAGGGCCGACAGGTATCAGAATGCCAATGACGTAATTGCTGTTAAAACGGAAATCCGGCAGGTAGGCGCGATTCAACTAAGATCGACAGAAGGATTTATTTCATCGGGAATAATATTACTGTCATTAATGTTTGACAGAGAAGCCCTGGTTTTACTGACAAAATCCAGATATTCTTTTGAAGTATTCAGCAGCCCGACCCCCAAGCCGCTTTGTTCATTGACTGTTAACTGCTCCGCCCTCACTGACCTTCTGATTTTGATAGGGACTGATATGGTATGTGCATCCAGGAGTATGATCGCAATAAAAACGGAACCAACAGGGAAACTCATCTTTGTAGATATAAACATTCCATTTTCCGAGAGATTGGTCACGATGCCTGTGTATACCATATTACCGTAGAACAATCTTTTTTTGCAGATTAACAGGCAACCTCTGGAATGTCCTTTTTTCCACTTAGTAGTTCCCGGTTAAAGATCAATCATCGTTTAGATATTAGAGAGCCAGGATTTGTAAGCCTTGATCTCACCTTTTACTATTTTAAAGAAAAGGCTTTGCAGTTTTTTTGTTATCGGTCCGGGTTTGCCGCTGCCGATCATCCTGCCGTCCACCTCTCTGACAGGGGTCACTTCCGCGGCAGTGCCCGTGAAGAATGCCTCATCAGCAATGTAAACCTCGTCCCGTGTAAAGGCCAGTTCACGGACCTCTATTTTTTCCTTGCGCGCCATCTCCATAATGCTGTTGCGGGTAATGCCTTCAAGGATTGCGGGAAGGGGCGGAGTAAGCAATACTCCGTTTTTCACAATAAATATGTTCTGCCCGGTCCCTTCGGAAACAAAACCGCTGGTATCAAGCAAAAGGGCTTCCTCATATCCGCACGATAGAGCTTCACGTTTTGATAATGTTGAATTAACATAATCACCGCTTGTCTTGCTCTTGGTCAATGTAGCATTCCACGCAAAGGAAGAAACTTTGACCCTGATGCCGTTTTTTATGCCCTCTTCTCCCAGATAAGCCCCCCAGGGCCAGACAGCGATAGCTACCCTGATCGGGTTTTGCTTCGGATACAGGCCCATCGCGCCGTATCCGATGTAAACGAGGGGCCTTATATAACACTCTTCGAGCTTGTTTATTTTCACCGTATCTATAATTGCCTTCTTTATCTCGGCGTGTTTAAAAGGCGGATCAATCTTTAAAATATGGCAGGAGTCAAAGAGCCTGTCTACATGTTCCTGCAATCTGAATATTGCTGAACCGCTCCGGGTTTTGTAACATCTTATTCCCTCGAACGCGCCAGTCCCGTAATGCAATGTATGAGTAAGGATATGTACATTGGCATCCGCCCAGTTTACAAATTTACCATCCATCCATATCTTTTTTGATTCGCTAAGCATTTTGCCTCCTGAAAGTTATTAATGCGATCCTGGTTAATCATAAAAACATAAAAACAAATTCATTGTCAATAAATTTCTGTCTCGTCCCATCCGGCTTTCCCTATAAGCGGAACAAAAACACAGCCTGTGGATACAGACTTTTCGATCCCCCGCGCAGTTTTTTTTACCAGGTACAGCGCCTGAGAATATCTGCTTCCTACGGGGATTACAAGCCTTCCGTTTATCTTCAACTGGTCCGTATATTCAATAGGGATTTTCGGAGCCCCTGCGGTAACTATAATACCATCGTAAGGCGCATGCTCCGGCAGACCGAGCGTGCCATCGGAAATTACCGTGTGTACGTTGCCGTAACCCTGATCAGCAAGCAGCTTTCCTGTTTTTATTCCAAGAGACTGAATTCTTTCAACAGTATAAACATCTGACGCAAGGAGAGAGAGCACAGCAGACTGATAACCTGAACCGGTGCCTATTTCGAGGACTTTCTCCCCTCCCTTCAGTTCAAGCAGCTCAGTCATAAGCGCCACCATATACGGCTGGGAAATCGTCTGGCCTTCTCCAACAGGCAAGGCATTGTCTTCATACGCCCTGTCCTCCAGTTCCTTGCCGACAAAAAGGTGTCTCGGGACCTTCTCCATGGCATCCAGTACCCGTTCATCTTTGATGCCCCGGCCCCTCAATTGGATCTCAACCATTATATGGCGCTGTATTTCGTAAGACATAATTATTTTGTCATTTGCAGGGGCAACCCTCTGCGGTTGCCCTTTTCAAATGGGCAGGCACAGAGGCCTGCCCCTACGATAAGAATCTTTTTAATATTTCCCTTGCCGCAATTATACCAGATGCCGAGGCCTGAATAAGTCCCCTGCTGACTCCGGCTCCGTCGCCTATGGCAAAGAGGTTCTGGACCTCAGTCTCAAGGCTGCTGCCGAGCTTAAGCTGCCTTGAATAGAATTTTACTTCGACACCGTAAAGGAGGGTGTGAGGGCTGTTGACTCCCGGGGCAATTTTATCCATTGTCTTGAGCATATCAAGTATGTCTGAGATATAACGATGAGGCAGCGCAAAGCTCAGGTCTCCCGGTACTGCGTCACTGAGCGTGGGTTTTACGCGGCCCCTGCTGATTCTTGCGGGATTGGACCTGCGCCCGGCACTGAGGTCACCGAGCCGCTGGAGGATAACACCTTTTCCCAGGAGATTGGCAAGACGGGCCACATACCTGCCGTACAAATGGGGCTCATCAAAGGGTTCAGTAAAATGAGTGCTGACGAGCAGCGCAAAATTAGTGTTTACGGTCTTCTTATTGGAATAGCTGTGCCCGTTGACAATCCATACTCCCTTAACGTATTCCTTGACCACTTCGCCATAGGGATTCACGCAAAAAGTCCTGATCTTATCATTGAACTTCTTTGTATAATAGATCAGCTTCGGTTCGTAAATGACCTTTGTAAGCGGCTCAAGCACTTCCGCAGGCAGCTCAACCCTGACCCCGATATCTACAGGGTTCTTTAATAAAGACAACCCAAGCAGCTTGGCCTGTCTTTCAAGCCACAAAGCGCCTTCCCTGCCGGGGGCCACTACTACGAAATCCGAATAAAAAAAATCTCCGCTGCCTGCCTCAATGCCGACTGCCTTCCCATTTTCAACAATGATTTTTGTGACATTCCTGGAAAACAGGATATCAACTTTTGAATCCAGTTCCGCCTGCATCCTCTTCAGCACCTCAGGACAGCGGTCTGTCCCTATGTGCCTTATTTTCGAGGGGATTAATGTCAGGCCGTTTTTTTCAGCAGTGTCCTTCAGCGCATTGACCTTGTCCATGTCTCCGCCATAAACAGTGGAAGGCGCGCCATATTTAATATATAACCCGTCAGTATAATCGATAAGGGCCTGAAGCTCTTCTTCACCAGTATATCGCGCCAGGTTACCGCCTATTTCTTTTGAAAGACTGAGCTTGCCGTCACTGAAAGCCCCCGCGCCTCCCCAGCCGCACAACAGACCGCACTCGGGACATGCCGTACAGGACACCTCTCTGGCCGCTGAAGGACATATCCTGTCATCAATGTCCCGGCCTTTTTCAATCATCAGTACCTTGATGTCTTTGCCGGAAGATACAATCTCAAGCGCGGCAAAGATGCCGGCAGGCCCGGCGCCTATTATTATCACATCGTAGTTTTTTTTCATATTTCCCAGTTCTCTTTGAGATATTTAATAGCTTCGTGGTTTGTCAGGTCGAGATGCACCGGGGTGACCGAGATATGGCCCCCTTTGATGGCCTCAAAGTCGGTATTCTCTCCAGGTTCCCACTGCGGTATGCCTCCTCCTATCCAGTAATACTCATTTCCCCTTGGATCGTGTAGTTCCTGAATAGAGCTGTCATAAACGAGCTTGCCCTGTTTTGTAATTTTCACGCCATTAATCCGGGCGCTGTTAGGGACGTTTATGTTCAGCAGGGTGTTGTCCGGCAGTCCTTTATCAAGGACTTTCAATGCAAGCTCTTTTGCGAAATCAGCCGCGGCCTTAAATTTTGAGGCGCTCTTCCGGGCGACCCCGTTTTTCCGGTCATCTCTTACAAGTGAGACGGCAATCGACGGCACGCCCAGCAGGGTCCCCTCAATCGCCGCAGCAACTGTGCCTGAATAACTTATGTCATCCCCTATGTTTGCCCCGTTATTTATTCCTGAAACAATAATGTCCGGCCTGTGAGGCAGTATTTTATTGACGCCGATAATGACGCAGTCCGTGGGTGTGCCGTTTACATAATAAGTATTGCCGCCTACCCTTTCAGATCTCAATGGCCTGTGCAATGTAAGGGCATGTGCAACAGCGCTCTGCTCAGTCTCCGGGGCCACGACATAAACATCGCCGATGGACCTGAGCGTTTTTGAAAGGACCTTGATACCGGGCGATGATATCCCGTCATCATTTGTCACAAGGATAGTAGGCATCGGTCTATATTAGCAGACCATACAATATTTGTTCTCGAATTTTTATCGATTATTTCACGAATTCATCTTATTGTAATAATAAGTATAACGCTTAATACTATAATTACAAATTCCATCAAGTCCATTTTGCAAAAGAATATTTTGATGATATAATTTACTAGGGGTTATTCCAAAATTATGCTTTCTAGGGACAATAAATCAATATACCCTTCGTGTGAAAACACCAGACGCAATCATTTCATCATGATTATATGCCTGGCAGCTTTTTTAGTACTATCTTTTTTAACCAGGGGCAATGCGGCTGAAACAAAAGAAATTCTTGTGCTTCATTCCTACCATGATGGTCTGGTCTGGACCGATGACATAATGAAGGGTATACACTCAGTGTTCAATAAATATGACCCGTTTATTGAAATACACGTTGAATACATGGATACCAAGAGATACTTCGACGGCCTTAAAGGTAAATATTTGACCCGATTACATGATATGTATAAAGACAAATACAGTGAAAAGAAGCCGGACATGATCATCTCTTCGGATGATAATGCCTTTCAGTTCCTGCTGAAGCATCACAATGAATTGTTCCCCGGCACACCCATTGTATTTTGCGGTGTCAATAATTTTGAAGGTACAATGCTTGCCGGACATGACCTTGTTACCGGGGTAATAGAATTTCTGGACAAGAAGGCAAATGTTGATATCGCCCTTAAGCTGCATCCGGAGGCTAATAAAATTGCAATTATCACGGACACAAGCGAAACCGGAAATGCCAACAGAAAAATCCTGGAACAATTGGCCGGCGAATACGAAGGGCGGGCAGAGTTCGTGTTTCTGGACAAAGATAACACAGGCCTGACACTGCAGGAACTGCTCGACAACCTCAGGCAATTACCGGAAAAGAGTATTGTGTATTACTCCGACTTTTTACGTAGCCGGGGAGAATATATAAGCCAGGAGATTGCAGTGCCACAGATTTCCTCTGTATCCAAACTTCCCATCTACACACATTATAATGAAATCCTTGGACTGGGAGTTGTCGGGGGAAAACTGGTGAACGGCTATTCCCATGGCCGGAAGGCCGCTCAAATGGCCTCCGATATTTTGCGGGGCAAGCCGGTGAGCAGTCTGCCTGTTTATAAAGAAAGCATCAATACCCTGATGTTTGATTATAAACAGTTGACCCGTTTCGGCATAGACGAAAAGGACCTGCCTGAAGGGAGCGAGGTCATCGACAGGCCGTCTTCTTTTTACCGGGAGTATAAGTGGTTGGTCTGGTCTGTCTTGAGTGCTTTCTCTATCCTGGTCATTTCTCTGATTATAATTTCCGTAAATGTGGTAAAACGTAAAAAAGCGGAAGAGAAACTGAAAATAGCGAATGATGAACTTGAACAAAAGGTGGAAGACCGCACAAAAGACCTGTCCAATTCCAACGTAGCGCTGAAGGACAGCGAAGCGAAATATCGTGATTTGTTCGAATCTGCCACGGATGCCATTTTTATTCTTGACCTCGAGGGGAACTTCATCGATGTCAACAGCATCGCATATACGCGTCTCGGATACACAAAAGAGGAACTTCTCTCCATGCACATAAGTGAGCTGGGCACTCCGGAGTTCACTGCCAAAGTCCATGAGCGGCTTGCCCGGATACGTGAACAGGGCTTTGCCATATTCGAGTCTGCTCATATCAGAAAGGACGGGACCGTGATGCCCGTAGAAGTAAACGTGCGCTTGTATAAATATAACGGGATTAAGGTGCATCTCAGTTTCATCAGGGACATCAGCGAGCGCAAGCGGGTGGAAAACCAGATAAGGTCCTCCCTCAAAGAAAAAGATGTCCTGCTGAGGGAAATTCACCATCGGGTCAAAAACAATATGACCGTGATTTCCAGTATGCTGGCATTGCACGCAAAACTCATCAGGGACAAACAGGACCGGCAGATATTCGATGAGGCATGTGCCCGGATAAAGGCCATGGCCATTATCCATGAAAAACTTTACCAGTCCGGAGACATGTCTAAAATAAATGCCGCCGATTTTCTCAGCGACATTCTGAAAGAAATATCCTCATCATATGCGGCCGATAACGGAAGGATCGCTGTCAGGACGGATATTCAGGACATTACCCTTAGCATCGACGATGCCATTCCCTTGGGTTTAATCATAAATGAACTGGTCTCAAATGCCATGAAGCACGCCTTTCCGGAATTAAGACAGGGAGAGATAAAAGTTGATATAGCGTTGAACGGGAGAGGCGAAGTGAGACTGTCGGTTTCAGACAACGGGGTGGGTGTTCCGGATGATATAGATAACAGGAAATCCGCTTCACTGGGCCTGACCCTGGTCGACGCCCTCGTAAGACAGGTGCAGGGAGAACTGAAATTATATAACGACAACGGTGCCAGATTTGAAATGACCTTTCTGAGGAGGGAGTCATGAAGCAGAAAAGAATCATGATCGTAGAAGACGAGGGCGTTACCGCAATAGGGATACAGAAAAGCATTCATGACATGGGATATGCTGTGACATCGGTTGAGGTGACCGGCGACAATGCGGTAAGGCAGGCGTCAAAGGCCAGGCCGGACCTCGTGTTAATGGACATAGCCCTTGCAGGTGATATGGACGGTGTCGAGGCAGGGGACATAATACAGAAAACATTACATATCCCCGTAATCTATCTCACGGCATATTCAGACCGGCAGATCCTGGAGCGTATAAAAACCACCAGACCCTTCGGTTATATTGTAAAGCCTTTCAATGAATATGAATTACGAATGGCAATTGACATAGCTTTATATAAAGATACGATGGAGCGGCAGCTGGAGAAACAGAATGACCTGCTTATTACTATCATTGATTCTTTGACCCATCCTTTTTATGTCATCAATGTAGATGACTACACGATCATGTTTGCCAACACCGCGGCCAGGCTCTACGGGGTCTCCGAGGCGGAGACATGTTATGCCTTTACACATAGACGAAGCACCCCCTGCAAAGACGCCGAGCATCCATGCATTATTACCAGGGTACTGGACACAAGGGAAAGCGCTGTCCTCGAACACATCCATTATGACAGGTCAGGAAATCCGAGAATTGTCGAAGTCCACGGGTATCCCATATTTGACGACCAGAGAAATATTTCCCAGGTCATTGAATATAATATTGACGTCACTGAACGCAAAAGGATGGAAAAGAAACTGGCTGATGCCGCTATCACCGACGACCTGACAGGGTTATTCAACAGGCGCGGGTTCTTTACCCTCGGGGAGCAGCAGTGCAGACTGGCAGACCGCCACGGCAGAAAGATGTCCCTCCTGTATATAGACCTGGATGGTTTCAAGAACATAAATGACGAACTTGGCCATAAGACAGGTGATGAGGCCCTGATAGATACCTCAGACATCCTCAGAAAAGCATTCCGCAAGTCGGACATCATCGCCCGAATAGGCGGAGACGAGTTTGCCGTCCTTTTAACAGAACCTGCAGAAACCCCAGCTGAAGATGTCGTCCTTGCTCACGTCATGGAGAAGTTCAACCTTCACAATAAACAGGACGGCCGCAGATATGAATTATTGCTCAGCATAGGCGTGGCGCATTACGACCCTGAGAGTCCTTGTTCCATTGATCATCTCTTAAACAAAGCTGATGCGCTCATGTATGAAAACAAGAGACTTCACAGGCTTGAAGACAGAGTGAAACCGATTTTAAAAAAGGACCGCGCAGACAGGCGGGTATACAGGCGTTTCAAGACAGGAGACGGCTGCTGGGCAGAGCTTGATATATCAGGCACAGTAAAAATACTTGACCTCAGCATCGGAGGGGCGCGTATCAGCGCTTCCCATCCTTTAGGGGCCGACATAATATATAAAATAAAAATATTCTCCGCAAATGGAGATGAGATATCGCTTGCCGGGGTACTGGCATGGTCCTCCTCTAAGGAAGCTGTTGCCGGGAAAGAAGAGCCGTTCCCGTATTCGGGGGGGCTTAAGTTCATCGAAATAAGCGACAGTCAGAAAATGGCCCTGGATAAATTCTCCAGCTCTTTCAAACAACTTTAGTCAGGAATTAATAATCCGCTCAGGTATCATTTATCATGATCAGGGCAATAATATTTGATTACGGCAATGTAATATCCAGGGTCGACAACAACCTGTTTCTGGAAAGGATATCCGGATTCTGTGATAAATCGGTTTCTGAATTACACAAGCTGATTTATGAAGACTCAGGCATCCCCGTACAATATGAATCAGGGTTGATTACCTCAGAGGATTTCCATTATAAAATTTCCGAGTTGTGCGGTCTGAGGATGAAACAGGACGACTTCATAAAGGCCTTCACCGATATCTTTACCCCGATGGAGGAGACAAGCCGGCTGATCAGGAAGTTAAAGATAAGCTATAAGCTTGCCCTGCTTTCAAACACCAATGAATTGGACTTCGAACACGAGATCCGGAAAAATGAAAGCTTTCATCTTTTTGATGCTGTCACCTTATCGTTTGTTGTCGGAGAAATGAAACCGGGCAGGAAAATATATATGGACGCGCTCGGCAAATTAAACCTGGGGCCCGAAGAATGTATTTATATCGACGACATCAGGGAATACGCCGAAGCAGCCTCCGCACTCGGGATTGCCGGTATCCATTATGTGTCCCATGAACAATTGCTCGGCGCTTTACACGGTCTGAATATCCGGATGTGACGTTATCCATGTCGAGGCAGTACAACCCGGTTGCCGGATCACCTGTACACTTCTATATAGTCGATATATGAAACAGAGCTTTCTTTTGTATTGTCGGAGTCATTCATGATTGCGATGCTTGCAGTCACGGGAGGGACCACGCCAAAGGCGCTTTGATAATCCTCCAGAATATTTATTTCCTGTTCAATCCATTTGCCCGCATTCTCATTCCCTGTCTGAAGGACCACCATCTTTACTTCGGACGCATAGGTATTGGTAATGATTCTGTCTTTATGCCAGCGGTTTGCCCATATATAATTCAGACTGCTGTGCGGGGGATATTCACCGTATATTGATTTAATCAGACCATATTTAAGCCTCTTGCCGATTGAGGCCGTGTCAGGATCGTATTTAAAGGCTATATACACTCTCAGCGGATAGTCATCGCCGGACTTTTTTTCCTCATCGCCTTTCTTATACACGTTGCTGACCTTCCACCTCCACCTGACTTTCGGATACTCAAGGACATTGAACTCCTTCTTGAAAATTATCCCGGACGCGGAGGCATTGCTTTCAGTCTTAAGGTAGCTCTCCCCCCCGTCCATTTCAGTGGAATACTCGGTGTGTTCTGTTATTTTCGGGAAGAACAGGGGCTTCCAGTTTTCAAGACTGTTAAAGTCATCGCGGAAAAACACCACGTCATTCCCGGCGTGCAAAGGGGCCGGAGACATAATGCAAATCAGCAGAAGGCAGACCGGAACCAGGGATAGTACCAGATACTTTCCGAACATCTTCCCCGCTGCCGTCCCAGGACTTCCATAATAATGATGGCTCGGCAACATGACCATAATTATATCACAAAGACCATATGCCGATTTTTATCAGGACCTGTCCATCTTCACGCGGGGCATAAACTTTAATCTCTCCAAATTGACCTTGACATTTCTCCAAAACGTGATATCCTTGCGCTTATGAACGCAATCATACGGATTGCAACTTTCAACGTGAAGGGAGGTGAAGGAGAATGAAGATGTTAAAGATAATTATTATCTCATTGTCAGCGGTAGTGTTCATCGTTTCTGCTGTGTTTGCAGCCGGCATGATGGGAGGCGACGCTGAAAGAGGAAAGGCCCTTTTTAACGACCCCAAGGCCTTTGGAGGCAGCGTGTCATGCAGTTCATGTCATCCTGACGGCAAGGGATTGGAAATGTCCTGCATGAAGGGCAAGACAGAATGGAAAAATCCGGCCGGGACATATAAAAGTCTTGAAGAGGCTATAAACGTATGTATAACCGCTGCCAACAAAGGCAAGGCGATTGATGTAAAGTCCCAGGAGATGAAGGACATGATTGCTTACCTTAAATCACTTGGCATGGGAATGAAACATGAAATGCCGATGAAGGATATGCCGATGAAGGAAAAAGGAAAGGGTAATTAGGATAATCCAGCTTATTTACGGGCGGCCTCACAGGGCCGCCCCCTTGTTCACAAATGTCACTCAGGCCGTTCGCAACTTAACGCTAATTTGCTACTGTTCTACATCATCCTCTATTTTTACCATATTGCGACCAGATTTTTTTGCCAGATATAGGGCCGCATCTGCTCTTTCAAATACTGTTGAAGCGTTATCGCTTTTTTTGAATGTGCTTATTCCAATACTCACAGTAATAATGATTTTATTGCTTTTAAACGTGAATCTAGTATTTTCAATAAAAGACCTGATGTGCTCACTAATTTCTTTCGCCTCCGGCAATGAAGTGTGGGGTAAGATGAAGGCAAATTCATCGCCTCCATACCTCGATATAAAATCATTTATTCTTAATCTGTCTTTAAATATCTGTGCTATTTTCATTAAAGCAAGATCGCCTATTCCATGTCCATAGTTATCATTAATTTTCTTAAAATGGTCCATATCACAAATAAGCAATGATGAAGAAATACTGTACCTGCGCAAATTGGCAAAGGTTTCTTCAACTTTATATTCATAAGCTTTCCGATTATAGAGTTTTGTCAGGTTGTCTTGAAGAGACTCAAATTCTGATTCAAAAGATCTCCTTCTTATGGCCTCGGCCTCGCATACTATATCACTCATTTTATGGCTGATTTCCTCAAGGGTCTTCTTTGTCTCTTTTAACCTGCACATTTCCTGTTCTCTTTTTTCTTCTATAGTCTTAGCAATATTTGCTATTTTCCCAAACACTATTTTCTTAATTATGCTGATATCGCTGTATACATCAAAACTCTGTTTTATCATTCTTGCATCATCCATTATACTGTGCTTCAACGTTATGCTCTCCTGATATTTCCCATCAACAGAAGATACTTCTTTCTTCAGATTCTGGTCCATCTCAAAGAGAAAATGTGTTGTTTTCTGTAATATACTTTCAAGCTCATTGACACGGCTCGAAATAGAATCAAAAAGTTTTTTTATAATATTAACTATAATATCCAGCGTGTCTTCAGAGTCTGATGGAATATGCTGAGCCTTAATATTAAGAAGAGATTCTCTAATGGAAGAGGGAAGCAGTTCAATAAACCTGTCTAATACATCATCGACGGACTGACTCGACAGGTCATTACTCGCCTCTCTACCATGACCGTCTTGTCCATAATCATCCAGAATTTGCTTAACTGCCTCTCTGCTACACATCTTCTTTGCTATAAGCTTGCTGTTTACAAGAGATCTCTGCTCCTCATGAAGTTCTTTAACAATAGTCAAAACTTCATCAGCCAAGACTTGTACTTTATCTTGAAATGCAAACTTCTGATCTGCATCAAATGTTAATTTTGTATGTTTATATTGGTCCATATTGCCGATTAAAACCAATTGAATTTAACTTACAATAATAATATCGGTTATTTTCCAGGCAACATTAAATCAATCTCTAATGACTTGAAATATCCAGAATCGGAGAGGGAAATCTTTATTCCAGCCGGAAAGACTTGGAATCAGAAGGAAGAAACAGTTTACCCGCACGCCCTCCCCTTGAAGTGGAAAAAAAACTTCAGCGTCTTTTTTACCTTCCCGGAGAATATCTTCCCTGAAAAATAATTTCCGACTACCCTTTTATTAATCTCTGCCAGGGTCGGATAGGCGTGAACGGCCGAGGCCATGGTTGAGAGTTTGACACTCCCGTTTATAATCGCAGTCCATTCGCCTAAAAGCTCGCCTGCCTGCGGCCCGAGTATCTGAGCGCCCACAGGGTCGCCGTTATTGTCAATAATGAGCTTGACCTGACCGACTTCTTCACCCTCGGCAAGGCCCCTGTCATTGGCACTGAACTGCTCTGTCCAGACTGAATATTCAATGCCCGCTTCCTTTGCGCGTTTCTCGTTCATGCCGATGCTTGCCAGCTCAGGGTCTGTAAATGTGCACCACGGCAGAAAGGTATAATCAGCTTTTCTGGGCAGGTGCAGAATGGCGCTGCTGAGGGCAATCCCGCCTTCATATCCTGCGGCATGCGTAAACTGATATGCTCCTGTTACATCTCCGACAGCATAGATGTGCGGGTGGTTCGTACGCATCCTGTTGTCCACCCTTATCCCTTTCCTGTCAAAATCCAGTGAAATATTCTCCAGTCTCAGGCCGCTGACATTTGCTTCCCTGCCGAGCGCAACAAGGACCTGCTCAGCCCTGATGCTTTCCGTGTCCCCGTCTTTATTCCTGATGACCACTTCCTTTTCCGCTCCAAATTCCTTAACGCTTACCAACTCTGCATTCAGGTGAAAAACAATTCCCTCAGCGCTCAATACATTCATTACGATATCAGCCATGTCCTTGTCTTCCTTGCTCAATATCTGGCCGCTGCGCTGAATGACAAAAACCCTCGTCCCCAGCCTGCAAAATGCCTGGGCCATCTCAATCGCGATCGGCCCTGCCCCGATAACGGCCATGGATCTGGGCAGACTGTCCAGGGAAAATATTTCTTTATTAGTAATGCAGGAGGTTTGATAGATGCCTTCTATAGGCGGAATTGCAGGTGAAGAGCCGGTGGCGATCACCCATTTACTGGCGGAATAGTTTTTGCCGTTTACCCGGACAGAGTGTTCATCTATAAACTCAGGGTTGCCGAATTCAACCTTCACTCCAAGTTTGCAGAACCGCTCTTCAGAATCATGTTTCTGTATAGCGCCGATCACGTACTGAATACGCCTTGCAACATCCCTGTAATCAACCGGTTTTATGTCCACAGCCGGAAGCCCGAATCTCGGGGCGTTTTTCATCATATGATATACATGGGCTGTCCTGATCAGCGTCTTGCTCGGGACGCACCCGTAGTGGAGACAATCGCCGCCGAGTTCCTTCTCCTTTTCGATGAGCAGTGTTTTAGCGCCGAACCGGCTGGCCCCTGAAGCGACTGTCAGGCCCCCGGCGCCGCCCCCGATTATTCCTATGTCAAAATCATATTTCGGCATTATGCCCTCAAACTTTTTCGAATCCCGGTTTAAAGATTAACATTATAGACGATACCATTAGTCAGGTCATCCGGCAGTTAAAAATGTTATGACACCAGTGTGTCGTTTTTTCCCTTCTTTGCCCTGTAAAACGCTATTGATTTCTTTGTCATCAGAGGGAACAGTCCCAGCAGGACAAAAGAAAGAATTAAAGCCGGTGAAAGTATACCAGAGACGGACTCGATTTTCCCAAGCTCCCTTCCGGCATTAACGTACACAATAGTTGCAGCGAGCATCCCGGCCTGCGATACCCAGTAGAACGTCTTCAGGGACATCGTTGTAAGACCCATGAGCAGATTGATAAGCCAGAACGGAAATACCGGAATCAGCCGCAGGGTAAATAAATAGAAGGCCCCTTCTCTTTTAATCCCTTCATTGACCGTCTTCAGTCTGTCCCCGAACTTCCCCTGCACCCAGTCTCTCAGGACGAACCTCGAAATAAAACAGGCCAGCGTCGCACCTATCGTACTAGCAAACGATACAACTACCGTGCCTGTAACAAGACCGAAAAGCGCGCCGCCTGCCAGAGTCATGATCGCAGCGCCCGGCAGTGAGAGAGAGGTGACAAGAATATATATCGCCATATATCCGGCAATTACTGTAATACCTTCTTCGTCGTAGAGCTCCTGAAAACGGTACTGGGATTCTTTCATATAAGAGAGCGTCAGATAATCACCGGCATTGATCAATTTAAGGCCGACAACAAGACCGGCTATGATCGCGACTACTACGATTTTCTTTAGATAGCCCCTGCTGTTATTATCCATTTTTCAAAATGCCTTCAGAATTTTTCTTGTGCTATCATGATAGCTATCATATCAGAGCATACTTTTTTGTCAATGAATGCTATTAATAATATATTCAAAATGTACGACTGCTTAAGCTCGTTGCAATGACCGGGTCCATGTGGATAAAAAAAGATTTTCAAAGTAAACTGTTTTATGTAATAATTTTATCAAATCAGTCCGAAGCCTGGCTTTGAGGGACCCTTTTGCATTAACTCTTCATATGGAGACAAGCTTATGAAACTTGGTTTTATCGGTCTCGGAAAAATGGGAATGAACATGGTGCAGCGCCTGATTAAAGGAGGGCACAGTGTAATTGCCTATGCCCGTACAGCGGAGACCGTAAAAAAGGCGGAAGAAAAAGGGGCCATTGGAGCAGCGTCTCTTAAGAACATCGTGGACAGTCTGGAGAAGCCGCGCATTATATGGCTTATGGTGCCTGCAGGAAAGGCAACAGAAGAGACCCTGATGAGCATTTCCGGATTACTGGAAGAAGGAGATATCCTGATCGATGGAGGTAATTCCTTTTACAAAGATTCCATCCGCAGGGCAGAGGTCCTTAAGAAGCGTAATATTTCTTTCCTCGACACAGGCACAAGCGGCGGCATATGGGGACTGAAAAAAGGCTATTGCATGATGATCGGAGGAGACAAAGATGTTTTCACTAAAGTCGAGCCTCTGCTGAAGACACTGGCCCCGGAAAACGGCTACGCTCATGTCGGCCCGCACGGAGCCGGGCATTTTGTGAAAATGATTCATAACGGGATTGAATACGCGATGCTGCAGGGTTATGCAGAAGGCTTTGAGATCATGAATGCCAAAAAGGAATTCAACCTCGACCTGCGCATGATTGCAAATCTCTGGAACCACGGCAGTGTTGTCCGCTCCTGGCTGCTTGAGCTTGCAGAGGCCGCATTTGAAAAAGACCCGAAACTCGAGGGTATCCGCGGATATGTCGAGGACTCGGGAGAAGGCCGCTGGACGGTTGCGGAGGCTGTTGAATTAGATGTTCCGGCCCCTGCGATTACGCTGTCTCTTTTAGAGCGCTTCCGTTCACGACAGGAAGAGTCCTTCAGCTCAAAGACAATCGCGGCCCTGCGCAATGAATTCGGAGGGCACGAGGTAATAAAAAAGAGTTAAGAGTAGGGGCGAGGTAACCTCGCCCGTACAGAGTTAAGAGGATTACATCATGTCTGAAAATATCTCAGATACACCAGGGGCCTCATCTTTTTGCGAGATAAAACCGGAGAGAGTCGATATAGGGCCTTTCACTATGGTGATCTTCGGCGGCACAGGTGATTTAAGCAGGAGGAAGCTGCTGCCGACATTGTATCACCTGTGCCATGACCAGAACCTGCCGGACGAATATTCCATTATAGCCTTTGCCTCCAGTGAAAGGTCCGACGAAGAATACCGGGACCTTGTAAAGCATTCGGTGGAGGAATTCAGCGAAGGGCCTATTCATGATGCCTGCTGGGAGAATTTCAGCAGGCATCTTTTTTATATGTCAGGCAATTTCAAGGATGCAGAAAGCTATAAAAGGCTGTCGTCGCGTATTGAAGAAGTTGCCAAACCGGCGTCGGGAGGGAAAAGAGAAGTCATCTATTATCTGGCGGTCCCTCCCCAATTCCTGCCCGACATATTCGAGCGCCTCTCCTTTTGCAGACTGTGCAGCGGAAAGTTTGATGCGCGCCTTATCATTGAAAAACCCTTTGGCCGCGACAGGTCTTCAGCTTCAGCCCTTAACAGCCTCATCGCAAAGTCCTTTGAAGAGAGACAGATTTACCGTATAGATCATTATCTGGGAAAAGAGACTGTCCAGAATATCCTGTTCTTCCGTTTTGCCAACAGCATATTTGAACCGCTATGGAACCGCAGATATATTGACCATGTGCAGATCACGGTCGCTGAGTCACTCGGCATAGAATACAGGGCCAGATTTTATGAACAGGCCGGGGTGGTAAGAGACATCGTCCAGAACCATATGATGCAGCTTCTGGCGCTTATTGCGATGGAACCTCCGATCGGTTTCGAAGCAGACCATATTCGTAATGAGAAGGTAAAGGTATACCGCACATTACGCATCATGGACAGTGAATACATTGATAAACACACTGTCCGCGGACAATATGGGGCGGGGAATATCAACGGCACTGATGTTGTGAGCTATTGCGATGAGAAAGACACTGCCCCTGATTCTAATACGCCGACTTTTTTTGCCGGGAAGTTTTATATCGACAACTGGCGCTGGGCGGATGTACCCTTTTATCTTCGCACAGGGAAGCGCATGAAAAAACGCATAACGGAAATAAGCATACATTTCAAGCAGCCACCACTCAGGCTCTTCAGGTCAATATGCGATATACGTGAACCGAACCTTCTCATCCTCGGGGTCCAGCCGCATGAAGAAATAGTCCTGCATATCGGTGTTAAGCATCCGGGTATCGGAAACCATCTCTATGCTGTGGAGCTGGGCTTCAATTATGAAAAAGATTTACAGGGGGACGTGCACTTCCCCCTGCCTTATGAGAGACTGCTGCTTGATTGCATGAAGGGCGATCAGACCCTCTTCGCCCGTCAGGACGAAACAGAAGCTATGTGGGCCGTAGTTGATCCGATAATTGAGCGATGGAAAAACACCCCTTGCCCGGAGTTTCCCAATTATGCTGCGGGCTCGTGGGGACCGGATGACGCAAACAGGCTGATAGGGGCTGACGGGCGGCAGTGGAGAATATTTTAATAATGGAGAATGAATGATCACTGATGACAAGATGGACCAGTTATGCATTAATACCATCCGCACCCTTTCAATGGACGCTGTGCAGCAGGCCAACTCCGGCCACCCCGGAACACCCATGGCAATGGCGCCTGTGGCTTATTGCCTATGGCAGCATTTTCTGCGCTATGATCCTGAACACCCGTTATGGCCCAACCGGGACAGGTTCGTGCTTTCAATGGGACATGCTTCAATGCTCCTTTATTCAATTCTTCATCTGAGCGGAGTAAAAGATATTGATAAGGAAGGGAACATATTAAACAGATCTACCATAGGGACCGATGACATAAAGAACTTCCGCCAGCTTGGCAGCAAAACACCGGGTCATCCTGAATATGGAATTGCGGCGGGTATTGAAACCACGACCGGTCCGTTAGGTCAGGGTGCGGCAAACAGTGTGGGTATGGCCATTGCCGGAATGTGGAAGGCAGGTCACTTCAATCGCCCTGATGTTGAGCTGTTTGATTACAGCGTGTACGCCCTCTGCAGCGACGGCGACATGATGGAGGGAGTATCAGGAGAGGCCGCGTCGATTGCCGGGCATCTTAAGCTGTCCAATCTGTGCTGGATATATGACGACAATAAAATTTCTATTGAAGGAAATACATCCCTCGCGTTCAGTGAAGACATTGCGTCCCGTTTTAAAGGCTACGGATGGAGAGTGGTCCGGGTCAGGGACGCGAATGATCTTAAAATGCTGGCAAGGGCGTTCAGACAATTCAGGAATACTAACGACCGCCCTACCCTGATTATTGTCAGCAGCCATATAGCCTTCGGTTCCCCGAACAAGCAGGACACGGCAGCAGCGCACGGGGAGCCGCTCGGTGAAGATGAAATCATACTCACCAAGCGTAGTTATGGCTGGCCGGAAGACGCGAAGTTTCTGGTGCCTGACGGTGTCATGGACCATTTTCGTAAAGGAGTAGGCAGGCGGGGGCGGAAACTGCATACGAGTTGGGGGAAGAAGTTTGACACTTACAGGAATAAGTATCCTGAGCCGGCCGGTCTTCTGGATTCAATGCTGAACAGCAGGCTGCCTGACGGATGGGATGCGGATTTGCCGTCCTTTCCAACTGATGCTAAAGGAGTCGCCAGCCGGGTCTCATCAGGCAAGGTGTTAAATGCGATTGCTAAACACGTGCCGTGGCTCATGGGCGGATCAGCAGACCTGGCTCCGTCTACAAAGACCCTGCTGACCTTTGAAGAGGCAGGAGGGGATTTCTCGGCTGCAAATCCCAAAGGCAGGAATTTTCATTTCGGAATTCGTGAACACGCCATGGGCGGCATTCTCAACGGACTTGCCCTTTCCAAAGTCCGCCCCTATGGCGCAACATTTCTGATATTCAGCGATTATTGCAGACCCGCGGTCCGCCTGAGCGCACTTATGGAAATCCCGGACATCTTTATTTTCACGCACGATTCAATAAGTCTAGGGGAAGACGGGCCCACTCATCAGCCGGTTGAACATCTTGCCTCGCTGCGCGCGATGCCCGGACTTATTACCATCCGCCCTGCAGACGCCAATGAGGTGGTCGAGGCATGGAAGGTAATTATGCAGCTACGTAACGCTCCGGCGGCCCTCATGCTGACCCGCCAGAACATTCCGACTCTTGACCGGACAAAGTACGCTCCGGCATCCGGCCTTGCAAAAGGCGCCTATGTGTTGGCCGGTCCTGAAAACGGCAACCCCGATATTATCCTTCTCGCCTCCGGAAGTGAGGTGTCGCTCTGTATTGATGCCTTTGAGCAGTTAAAATCCCAGGGAATAAAAGCGCGTGTGGTGAGCATGCCTTCATGGGAACTTTTTGAGAAGCAAAGTCAGGAATATCGTGATAGCGTGCTGCCTTCGTCGGTCAAAGCGCGTATCGCAGCCGAACAGGGTGCGACCCTCGGATGGGAGAGGTATGTCGGCCCAGTCGGACAAATAATCGGGATGCACACGTTCGGGGCCTCTGCCCCGTTTAAAGACCTTCAGAAAAAATTCGGGTTTACAGTGGAGAGGGTAGTCGCTGCCGCAAAGGCAGTGATGGGAATATGGGTTTAGCAGCGAATTATTTTAGAAATAATATTACCTGACGGGCATCTTCTCCAAAACCCGTTCTCTTTATGCGTGCTGCTTTCTTCACCTTGCCCGGCGCTCATATTAATCTACCAGCGATTCTTGCGCTTTTACGCATTTCATAGTGTAATTTTATTCATCAACCTTTAAATCATCTTGAAGATTTTGACCTGGGATTATGATTTATATCATATTTATATTCCCGGTATTTGTATATTTCATATAGATAGAATCCGATTGATTGTGATGGCAGTGAATAAAATAAAAAAAATATTGCTTCCAGTTTTACTATTGGAGATATTCCTTTTTCTGTCAACAGGAATTACTCATGTCAGGGCTTATGATATTATTGACGTCGGTAGCCAATGGGAGACATTTGAAATCACACTCACATCAACCCAGAATTACACCAACCCCTATCTGGAGATTGAGGTCACGAGTGTTTTTTCAGGACCCGGAGGGATTGAAAAGACAGTAAAGGGGTTCTGGGATGGAGGAGCAGCGTTTAAAGTCCGCTTTACTCCCACTGTTCAGGGGACATGGACCTACTCAATCAGCTCGCTTCCCTCAGATTCAGGCCTGACAGCAACCGGGACCATAACAGTTGGCCCCCCGGTAAACAGCCACGGCTTTGTCAGGATCGACCCGGACTTCCCGAACAGTTTCATGTTTGATGATGGGACCCCGTACTTTATGTTTGGAACTACAGCCTACGAATTTATTGACAATGCAATGGATGACCCGACCGGCGCCAGGTGGAAAAACTCCGTCGATTATCTAACAAGCCACGACATCAACAAAATCAGATTATTCATATATCCCGACGAATATTCCTTGCCTCCTTATTCCTGGTGGTACGATTTTACCATGCATAAATATCCCGATTCCCAGCCATTCTACAGCTGGTCAATAAGCAGTCCCGATCTGGATGCGCCAAGAATGTCTCATTGGAGGAAGCTGGACGAAATGGTCCGGTACATGGCTGCTCAGGGAATGATAGCCGACCTTATTGTCTTTTCAGATCAGGCCAGAAATTACGGAACTAATGAGCAGGAAAACAGATTTGCCCGCTATAGTTTGGCACGTTATGCAGCTTTTCCAAATGTTATCTGGTGCAGCACTAACGAATTCGATTTGGCAGGGAAACCTGATTCTAAAAGAACTATTTACTTTTGGAACCAGATTGGAAACATACTCAAGGATGAAGATCCCTGGCACTATTCTGATGACGGAAGGCAAAGACCGCTTTCGATTCACGAAGCATTGGGCGATCCGGGGAACCCCACTCCCGGATTATTCGACTACTTTGATTCCGGGTGGGCAACTCATGATATTCTGGAAGTTGCCGGTGATTTCATTTCTAATCCAAGCTGGTATCCTTATTTTCAGCAAATTACCAACAACTTATACACGCAGAGAAACCCTCCTCTTGCTGATCAATGGGGCAACTTCGGAATAATTCCAAACCTCAACCATGGTATGCCGGTGGTCAACGATGAATATGGATACGCTGGAAGTATAAACAGGACGGAAAATCGCCAGGCACTATGGGGGATTTATGTCGCCGGGGGCTATGCCAGCATGGGTGATTGCTATGATGACCAGGGAAGAGACAGGAACCAGCAGGGAAATGACTATAACTATGGCATGTGCTCCTGGTCGCACGGGGATTTTTATGATATGGGCGAAGCAAAAGGGGTCCACGACGATGCAAAGCATCTGATCGATTTCTTCACTACAAAAGGAATCGAATACTGGAAGATGCGAAGCAGCAACAGCCTCGTTGATAATTTCAGGACAGAAAGAGTCTATACCCTGGCAGACCCCGGAAATGAGTATGTAGTCTACTCCGCAGTCGGCAACCCTTTCACTGTTGCCCTGGAGAGTGGAAAGACCTATGATGCAAAAAGATATGATCCCGGCAATGGACTTGAGATGAGCTTATGCATTGTATCAGGGGGACTACAGCAGTTCAGCGCACCTCCGGGCCGGGACTGGGTTTTTTACATTGCAGACAATCACTCCCCGTCTCAGGTCTGCACACTGACTAACGCCTACTGGTCCCCCATAGAACGAGTTGAAAGACAGGCGGTGCAACTGATTGTGGAGGGGGCTTACTGTGAAGGTGAGGAACTGGCATTCGAGGTCAGAGAGGATGATTCATTCGGGGGTAATAATAACCCGCTCACACAGCCTCAGACCGTTATATTCTCAGGCGGCACAGCAGCAGGAGACTGGACAGCAGAATACTATCCCGACGGGACGTCCGGTGATCCCGAATACTACTTCATTGCAACACTACTGTCTGACGGGAGTACGGTAATCGACAGCCAGGGCAATGCTCTGCTAACTGTTTCAGATGATACAGCCGATCCATCCATTCCTTTAAACCTTCAGGCCGAAGTATGGTCTTCAACGCATATAGAACTGTCATGGGACGCCTCAGTCGACAATGCGGGCATACAGGGTTACAGGATCTTAAGAAACGGCCTTCAGATAGCGACAACGGCCGTTGCATCCTATCATGATACGGGCCTGGTGCCTGCAATGGCATACACCTACACGGTCAGTGCCTTTGATGGAGGAGGCAACGATTCAGCGGAATCGCTGCCGGCAACAGCAACGACCACGTCACTGCCTGACACAACACCGGTGGACTATTATTGCGATACCGATATCGATGGGCACTATGACAATTCAGTATCGGGATCATGTGCCGGGGGCGGCTGCGAGCCTGCCGGATGTCACGTAATATCAGGCACAGACTGCAACGACGCTGACAACTCAGTCAACCCGGACGCTGCTGAGATATGGTATGACGGAACGGACCAGGACTGTCAATGGAATAATGATTATGACCAGGACATGGACGGCTATGTTGACGCAGGTTGGAACAGCGGGGCCGGGGGAAGCGCTCCGGGTATTGATGATTGTGATGATACAAATGCAGCAATCAGCCCGGGAGCAGCAGAAATACCCTATGACGGAGTAGACCAGGACTGCAGTGGGGCTGACCTCCGGGACTTTGATAGTGACGGCCATGATTCCATGGCAGTCTGTTTCGATGACTGCAACGACGGTGATCCCGCGATTCATTCTGGTGCTGCAGAGTTGTGGTATGACGGGACGGACCAGGACTGTCAGGGTAATAATGATTATGACCAGGATATGGACAGCTATGTGGCTGCCAGCTGGAACAGCCAGGCCGGAGGCAGCGCACCGGGAATGAATGACTGCGAGGACAGTGATACCGCGGTCAACCCTGGTGCCGCAGAGCAGTGGTATGACGGGGCCGACCAGGACTGTGACGGACTGAATGATTATGATCAGGACATGGACGGTTATGTGGATGCCGACTGGAACAGCCGGGCCGGAGGCAGCGCGCCGGGGACTGATGACTGTAATGACGGTGATCCGCTGGAGCATCCCACTCAGACATGGTACGAGGATTTGGATGGGGACCTCTACTCAGGCGGCAACTTTAATGTACAGTGCCAACGGCCTGTAAATTACTATGCAATGACTGAATTAACTGCGCCATCAGGGGACTGTGATGACACTGCAACCGCGGTCAATCCCGGGACAGATGAAATCTGTGACAACATAGACAATGACTGCGATAGCTTTATTGATGACTTAGACCCGGGAGTAAGCAATCCGAGCACCTGGTATGCGGATACTGACGCAGATGGCTTTGGGAACCCGTCGGTGACCTTTCAGCAGTGCTCTCAACCGACAGGCTATGTATTTTCTAATGGCGATTGCGATGATACCGATGAAACTATAAGCCCTGTTGCTGATGAGGTGTGCGATGATACCCAGGACAATGATTGCGACGGATTAATTGATGTGGCTGATCCTGACTGCCCATGTCTTGCTACAGGTAACATATCAATAACATCAGGGCAGACAATTGGTGGTTATCAGATAGACCTGACGTCAATTGTTACCATGAGCGGTGTTGATGTGTCATCTCTGATTTATACCGTAGCAGAAGGCGAAAGGATCTGCAATGTTGACCAGAATGGCACGTATTTTGATGCTGAGAACTTTAGTGGTACTCAGAATGAGGCAGACAGCTTTTCTGAGCAAACAACCCAGGGGGGATACCTGAATGCAGGTTATTTAAAGGCGTTATCACCTCTGGGGCAAAATATTTTTACAACTCAGACACCTTCAGGAAGTCCCTATCCCCCGGATAACCCGGTCGAGAACGGTGTTAAATGGACAAGTGATGTTGATGGACATGTGACTGGAGTCAGGTTTTACAAACACAGCAGCAATACCGGCATACATAAAGGAAGACTTTGGCAAGGCTCGACATTAATAGCAAATGCTACTTTTATAAACGAAACATCATACGGGTGGCAGACAGTTTATTTTGATAGCCCGGTCGCAGTCACAGCAGGTACAACCTATATTGTCTCATATCATTCAGCAGGTGGATATTATTATCAAAGCAATGGTTATTTTGGTGATGTTAATAACGCACCATTACATATAATTGCAACTTCAGGACAGAACGGAATTTACACGTATGCCAATGCTTCAACTTTTGAATGTACACCCATGCCATGCACTCCAACAAATAGGCCTGCTACAAACTATAATGCAAATTTTTGGGTTGATGTGATATTCGCTCAATCATTACCTTCATGCTCTGATATCGCAGGACGTGAATATACGAAATATGAAGTAGACTTTCCAGCAGGAACTTATACGGTTTGGCTTCGTGGTTATGCCGTAGCCGGCGCAGATACGATGCTTGTTGGCGTCGATGGTAGTTGTATAGGCACATACTGGTTTAATACTAAAAATCAATGGGAATGGAGTAATACAACGGTTGAAGGGACAAATTCATCAGGGGCTTTATCGGCGGGCACTCATCATATCGACATATGGACTCGACAGGCCAACATTTTGATTGATGGTATTTACATGACCCAGTGGAAGGAAACACCGACTGATGGCGCACATGGTCTAGAGATCGACCCCAGCAACTGTATTCCTGTAATCTCTAGTAACAATCATGCCGGGGCACTGGATGTAGATGCAACGGGCTGGACAGAAGGGGTAAAGTCGCTTGCAGTTACGGGAGATGATATGACATGCGGTACGCCGTTAACGCCGGCGAATGGTCAATTTAATTATGTCGAGACTTGCAGTACTACCTTCTTTAGAGATTTAGACGGGGATGGCTATGGTGATTCAAACAACACAGTTGTGGATTGCTTGCAACCGGCGGGTCATGTTTCAGACAACACCGACTGCGACGATACAGATGTAAACATAAATCCGGCTACTACATGGTATCAAGATTCAGATAACGACACATACGGAAATGAAGCGGCAACGTTACAGCAGTGCGATCAGCCGGAAGGCTATATGTTGGACAACTCAGACTGCAATGACGGAGCACCCCTGATCAATCCGGGAGCAGCGGAAATCTGTGACGGACTCGACAACAACTGTGATGGGACAGTGGATGAGGGCCTGACTGGCCCGATAGTGAGCGCCACAGCACCGGCTGACGGTGTAACGGCTGTAGCTCTGAATAGCAGTGTAACAATCATCTGGAATGAAGATGTAGACTGTTCATCAGTGAATGCGGCAAATATAACCTCCGACAGTCCCGGATGGGAGTTTAGCATTTGCAGTGGCAGTCAGGCAGTATTTACGACAGGAGGGCAGTCCGGAGAGACAACCTATACAGTAACGGTGACGATGGCAGTAACAGATGCATCGGGTTGTACAATGACATCAAACCATCAGTTTTCCTATACGACCGTCACATTATCTGTTACTGAGCCCAATGGCACAGGAGATATGGTAACAGCGGGCGATCCTTATCTTATCAGATACACATTAAACGATCCGGATAATATTGCGACGGTATCATTCTACTACGGCGCTGACAATGCCGATTTTAATGGGACTGCAATTACAGGTGCATGTTCTGCAGCTCCGGAGGGGACTGAAGCAACCTGGATGTGGGATACAACCGGTGTAACACCGGGTGTATATTATGTCTACGGAATTATAAATTACAGCGCAAATGGTTCCACTCATATATGGACTGGCGGAGGAGCTGACAACCTTGCTTCAACTGCGGCTAACTGGTCAAATAATTTTGTTCCACAAAATGGAGACACCATTATTTTCAATGGCACTTCTGCAAAAGATTGCAATTGGGACATTAATGCATTAGTCCATTCCGTAAATATTGATTCGGGATATAATGGTATATTTACAATTAATTCTAACCTCTCACCCACAGGAGATTTTATTATTTCTGATGGTAAGGTTATTGTTGAAGATGTCGCTTTTTTGGGTAACGATCAGAGCACATATTCGCCGGGGCAGATTACTGTTGAGTAGTAGTCTGTTTCCTTCACATTTAAAATACACTCGCTGATCCTTTGACGAAAATGAAAAATCATTCCTGATTCTTAAATACGTCTTTGACGATGTTGTACTTCTTCATCTTCTCATATAGAGACTTCCTTGATATGCGCGCTCTTACAATAGGCCCGACCCTGCCTATTTTTTCGAGATACATGATCAGCATGGACCCGCCCTCAATTCCCGAGCAGGACCAACTGCCAGGCCGCTATTTCAACCCCTGATATGGGTAAATATAACATGCCCATTTCAAAATCCTCCTGGTTTATCGATATTTTTAATGATGAATTTCAATCTTGTCATTCTTGATGCCGAGCGCCTTAAAAAACATCTCCGCCAAGAACGCCATAAGGATGAAATACACGATATACAGTTGGCAGATAAAAAAACCAAGGGAACCATTGACTCATCATCTCATCGGTGATAGCATTCCTTTATATCAAGCTTAAAATCCGATGGACTAAAGTCCGAAACGGAAAGGAGAACAAAATGAAAAAAAATGCAAATATTTTGACAGCGGTAATTTCCATTCTCATCCTTCCTTTCGCTGCTGAATCTTTCGCACAAAAAGGAATGGGGTGGAAAGGCAGCGGTGGCTGGGGAATGGGAACTGCTTATGGGAAAATGTATAACCTGAGCACCGTTGAAACTATCAGTGGCGAAGTTGTCAGTGTTGATAAGATAACACCGGCAAAGGGAATGTCCTACGGTATTCACATGACTGTAAAAACAGACAAGGAAACAATATCAGTTCACATGGGGCCGGGATGGTTTATTGAAAACCAGGACATTAAGATCGAGCCGAAAGACAAAGTTGAGGTCAAAGGTTCACGAATCACCTTTGAAAGCAAACCAGCCCTTGTCGCTGCAGAAGTTAAGAAAGGTGATGAAATACTGAAACTTCGAGATGACAACGGCTTTCCTGCGTGGAGTGGCTGGAGAAGGCGATAGTTTTTTAAAGTCCGCCCAAATCCAGCTAACAATCGCGACGAGACGACAGACGTGATGAAAATCATTCCTGATTCTTAAAGGTGCCTTTAACTATGCCGTACTTCTTCATCTTCTCATAAAGCGATTTTCTGGATATGCCGAGACTGGTTCTTTCTTTAAATCCTCGTTGGACGCGACAATGATCCGTGCATTGACCGGGATGAATTCGTTGTTTCCGAGGCGCTGCAGCTTTTTCTCCTCAAGGACACGCAGAAGCTTCGCCTGCAGGTTCAGCGGCATGCTGCTTATTTCGTCCAGGAAAATAGTGCCGCTGCCCGCAAATTCAAATTTACCGATGCTGCGTTTCGCGGCGCCCGTGAAGGCCCCGGCTTCATATCCGAAAAGCTCGGCCTCCAGCATGTTTTCAGGGATAGCGCTCATATTAATCGGTATGAATTTTTCCGATGCGTGTGATGACAATTCATGTATTGCCTTCGAAACAAGTTCCTTGCCGGTCCCGGTTTCCCCGGTGATCAGAACAGGGTATTCTTCTTTTGCCACTACTTCGATCAGATTGTAAAGATTCTGCATGCAGCCGCTGAATCCGATGAGGTTATGAAAGACAGAGCGACCTTCCCTCCCTTTATTCAGCATCTGTGTCAACCGGCGGTTCTGTATCAAAAGGGCCATCTTCTCTGAGGCCCTTTTCAGAGATGCCAGCAGCACACTGTCGTCAACCGGTTTTTCAAGAAAATCATAGGCCCCTTCCTTAAGCGCTGTGACCGCCATCGGCACGTCACCGTGTCCGGTTATTATGATTACCGGCAGTTCAATCCCGCAATTCAGGTAATAATGCTGACCGGCGAAAGCGAAAGCGAGGTCCTTCCCGCGATTGCTGAAGAGGACGTATGTGATTATGTAATGAAACCGGTGGACATTGAAGAATTGACCGGGAAAATAGACAGCGCGCTGAAAAAAGCAGCCGCTATAAAACAAATGGACAAACATGGTAGCTGATAAAGAACAGATCATGATCGAAGCACAATTGAAAGTTGTGGCGAAGATATTGTCCGCCTTCAGCCATGAGCTGAATAATCATCTCGCGGTCATTAAGGAATCGGCAGGTCTGATAGAGGACATACTGAATTTCAACAAATCTTTTAAAGGAGCTGGCAAAGAGAACCTTAAGGCCTTTCAATCAATCGAGAACCATATCACAAATACATCGTGGCTCTGTGAACAGCTCGGTAATTTCGGGCACAGGATGGACGGACCTCTGGCCTCGTTTGATGTAAACGAAGGCATCAAGGAGCTTCTGGTCCTTCTCGGCCGGATCGCTAAACAGAAAGGGATCATCTTTGATAAAGATTTCCAGGACAATGTCCCTCTTATACATACCAATCCTTCAAAACTGCAATTTCTGGTATTCTGTTTTATTGATAAAAACCTGAACCGGCTTGAGAGAAACGGCAGGATAATTTTCAAAACTTCATACTCAAACAGTTTAATTACGATAAAAATACTTGCGTGGGGCGAAGTTGCCGATACAGGAGAAAGAGATATATGCGCTGATGAGGTCCTTGAATATGTTGCAGGACGCTTAAGAGGGAATATTGTCCGGGAAGAAGGGGGCATTGCCATCACGCTGCCGGTTTCAATCTCCTCAGAGGCTGACGTGCATGAATGACATGATGCAGATAAAATTCAGTGAAATTTTAAATACTATTTAAAAGGGGGAAGCATATGTTTGGTAAAAAGAAAGACATAAAGGTGTTGCTGGTTGATGACGAAGTAGAAATTTGTTGATACGCTTGCGCAGAGACTGAAAATGAGGGAATTGCTCGTAGACACGGTTTATGACGGAAAACAGGCGCTGTCTTTCATTAAAAAGGCCGAGCCCGACGTCATAGTTTTTGATCTTAAAATGCCGGAACTGCACGGCATTGATGTTCTCCGGGAGATAAAGAAGTCAAAAGCACATATACAGGTGATCATTCTTACCGGGCACGGAACGGACAAGGATGAAGAAGAGGCAAGAAAACTGGGCGGCTTCGATTTCCTCAGAAAGCCTGCGGATATAGATCTGCTCGTCGCCAAGATCAAGGAGGCCTTTGCCGAAAAGATTGAAAGGGCCATGACTGCCATTACGTTTGCCGAAGAAGGAGTTACGGATACGGCAAAGAGAATAATAAAGAAAGAAGAATAGAACGGCAGAATAATAACAGAGGAGACCTTATGGCTAAAGATAGAGCTGTAAAAGATATTATGATCGATGTCTTTGAATTCCCTCATATCCCATACTGGTTCTCCATCAGACAGGCCATAGGGATTCTCAATAAATCTGTTCTCAACAGTGAAAAATGCCATCATCCGATCGCTATCCTTGTCTTTGATGAGAAGTATAATCTTCTCGGCGTTGCCGGGCTTGAAGACATTTTAAAAGTCATTGAACCCCGGCTTTCAAAGGGTACTCAAGGACCAACAGCCGACGATCCCAAATTGTCCTCGTACGTTAGCTCTCTTTTCAGCAAGGAATCAAAACATGCCACAGACCGTCCTTTAGGTGATGCGATTGTCCCGGTAAAAGTTTTTCTTAAACCGGACGATCCCGTTACCAGGGCAGCATACATGATGGTCCAAAACAATCTTAGACTCCTGCCTGTGCTTGAGGACAAGAAGAAACTCATCGGCGTAGTGAGGATGATAGAGGTGTTTCAGGAAATATCGGGATCAGTATTGGCGGAATAGCCTTCGCATATTGTTCAAGTCTATCCTCGATCTTGAAACCTGTCTTGGATACTTTTTCTCCCAACCATTTTTCTTTCTCTATCTCAAACCTGCTCGCTGGATGTTTCTTATCCGAAGAGCCCCTGACTTCCCTGCCCTTATGTCAGGAAGGAGCGGAAAGTTACACAATATGTTAAATTATTTTCTAATTAAAACAGAGGTGAATTATGCTTGATGAAGCAGCGGATATATCTCTTAGGAATACGGTATCAGAGGGAGAAACCTAACCAGTGATGACCATGATCGCGGTTGTCTTTGTGCTCTGCTACGCATTGATCGCGCTTGAGCATCCCATAAAAATCAACAAGTCTGCCACGGCACTGATCGCCGCGGGCGTTATGTGGACCCTGTACTCTTTCGCAAGCCCCCTCGGCGTAGAAGCCGTCATTCACCAGCTCACTGAAAAGCTGGCCGAAACCGCAGCCATCGTGTTCTTCCTGATCGGCGCCATGACCATCGTCGAAGTGACCGACTCCCACGGAGGATTCGAAGTCATCACCTCACGCATTAAAGCCACAAAGCTGTCGAGCCTGCTCTGGATCATAGGCTTCATCTCCTTCTACCTGTCTTCCATTCTCGACAACATGACCACCACCATCGTAATGGTCGCTCTGATGAAGCGCCTGCTAAAGGACCACAAGCAGCGGCTCTTCTTCGCGGGTATTATCGTAATTGCAGCAAATGCCGGCGGTGCCTGGTCACCCATCGGCGATGTGACCACCACCATGCTCTGGATCGGCGGACAGATCACAACACTCAATATTATGAAGACTACCTGGATCGCTTCCGTGATAAATGCGATGGTCCCTCTTGCAATAGCCTCCTTCATGGTCAAAGGTAACATCGTGCCTCCTGATAAGGCCGAAAAAGACGCTGTTGCCACCACTCAGTTCGAAAAGAACCTGATGTTCTTTATGGGCATGGGTTGCCTGATCTTCGTTCCTGTTTTCAAGGCCATAACTCATCTGCCCCCATACCTCGGTATACTGCTGTCCCTTGGTGTACTTTGGCTGGTGGGAGAATTCCTGCATCGCAACAAGCCGGAAGAGGATTTTGATCACCTCAGATTGACCAAAGCACTCAAACGCATCGATATGGCATCAGTCGTGTTCTTCATCGGCATCCTTCTGGCCGTGGCCACACTATCCGCAAACGGCATGCTCCCGGCCCTGTCCCAGTGGCTCGATGCCAGGCTCGGCAACCAGACCCTGATCGTCATTATCATCGGCCTTGTTTCCGCTATAGTGGATAATATTCCCCTGGTGGCCGCTTCCATGGGAATGTACCCTCTTTCGCAGTTCCCTCCGGACTCCTTTATCTGGGAATTCATGGCCTACTGTGCAGGCACAGGCGGTTCGATCCTGATCATCGGTTCGGCTGCGGGGGTGGCTGCAATGGGTCTGGAAAAGATCGAGTTCTTCTGGTACGCCCGCCGTATCGGACCGCTTGCCTTTGCCGGGTATTTTGCCGGGGTAGCTGCGTACCTCGTGCAATACAATCTCCTGCATTAAGATCTGGCAGGTTTTACAGTATCTACTATATATGGTGATTCCATGATTCTCTGATAAAGTGTTTTGGGACTTTCATAAAACTTTATAGTCTTTGAGGTAACTCTTTTTTTGAAATAAGCTTCACCGAAGGGCAGAAGAAGTTATGAAATGGTCTCCACTCATTCTTATAAAGGTCATTCAGAAAAGGAACAACATTGGGATTATCAAATCTGCGATAACCGAGCCACTGTCTTACATGAGTCCAGTTTTTCTGTTCTACATGTGAGTTATCTTCTTTGTGGTAAGCCCTGCTTCTGGTAAACTGGACCGTTTGCTTTTTTTCGGTGAAGTGTCTCAGGAGGTGATAGCTCAGGTGCTCTGATCTGACCTGCTTAAGGATCCTGTCAATGGTATCATGGGATATTGTAAGCAGGGAGTCTATTACTTCTTTATCGAGATCGCCGTATTTCTGAATATATCCGGGAAGCCAGAGGGGTAAGATGGCTTTCAGTCTTTTTGAACAGGAAAGATTGGCTGCAAGCCAAATATGCTTTAACGCTTAATAATGGCAGCTTTGTTATAAAGAGATTTTCTTCCTTTCCTTTTGTGCTTTGGTTTTGTGAAGTGTTTGAAGTTGCTTACACAGTTTGTGAGACAGTCCCTAAATAAAACATTATTGGAAATCATTTGCTTTTTCCAAACAAATAATCTCTGTGCTCTGATTGAATTGACAGATTTAGATCGTACACAAATTGATTAGCCAAAATCATAGCCTCTTCAATATGTTCTTCTCTAGCAGGGATATCAACTCGCACCATAAGTCCTACCCTTTTTTTACCAAACATTGAAAAAAATAATTGTTTTGCTTTCTGCTCTATCCATTCATGAGCCACATTTTTATCAATAACAATCCAGTAGAAACTCAGATTATTGTCTCGTCCCCTTTCAGTAAAGAGAGCATGTATTTTTAGAGTATGATCGGGGAGATGAAATTCCGTATCAGGCAGCTCTCTTATCTTGTACCCCGCCCCAGTAAAGCATACCTTGGGGTGATGAAAGTTCCCTGCATCCAGAATGATAAATAAAAGGCTTTTCCCTTCCTTGTTTACATATTGATAGGCCAGTGCTTCGCTTACAAAATTATATTTGTCTTCATTAAGATTTAATCCCACTTCTTGAGTCACGTCTTTTCCTGTCCAGCCGGATAGCGATTTAGGTATCTTTAATTTTGAAATAAAACCGGTGCCTGTATATTTGGTCTTAGGCAAAGAGTAGCTGATTAAAATAGCAAGTATAAGTATTATAATTGCCGTCAGAGTTTTTTTGGATTTCATAACCATCTCATACTAGGCCTGAAATTATATTTTGAATGAATAACACATTATAATAAATGATATCGTTTTATTGTCTTTGACGAAATAATTAATTTAAAAAGCACTCAGGCTCTGCCAATTTTCATTCTGTCCAGGACAGATTCCGCACCCATCAATCCCATCAGAGTAATGATGAATATCACTATTCCGCTGAAATTGTGAAAAAATCCCTGCCCGGCCTCTTCCCCGAAATAAAAGGTTATAAGACATAAGGTAATAACGCGTACAAGGTTTCCCAATAATGCGATAGGAATTATTAAAGATGTAAGAATAAGTTTTTTAAACGGAGTCCCTTTACTTATATAAACATAGACTAGGACTAAAGAAAACATAGTAATGAGGGAACGAAAACCACTGCATGGCGCTCCCATAAATATATCGTTATATCCAATTTTTAATATAAGCCCTTCTCTTGAGATAGGGTAGTTTAATAAAAATAAAAATTTCTCCGTAAGGACGGAAATGCCGTGACGCATAGGTAAAGTTATTCCGTCTAAAATTGCAAAAGGGGGGGGCACCAGAAGAAGGAGATAGAGGATTGGGAAGGACAATGTTTTTGACATTTTGGCTCCGTACAGATACCATGTCAGGCCAAACAGAAGAGGAATCAATGAAAGCGTTTGAATAAAGGTATACTCCTGTCTCCAGCCAAAAATAAACATTAGTATCCCTGATAAAAGAATTAACAAACTGAAAAGGTTTTTTTTATCAGTAATTGCTTCCAGATAAATATTTTTTATCTCCCCATGCTTACGCCAGACAAGCCATAAAGATATTGGGAGAATGAAGTAGGCATGAGTGTAGTCAACTTTATCCCACCGCATATTGTAGAGATTGGAAAATAATGGATAGTATAGAATTGCTACCAAAAACCAAATTAGATAATTGCCCATTGGTTCTATAATACATTTTTCAATATGTGGGTGGCAAGCTGCTGCCGGATTGCGAATTGCCTCAAATATAATGTTACCGTAGGAAAACCTAAAAAGGTATCGATGCCTCATAATGGTTTCCTTTGGGCTGCATGTTTTTTGGGTAACATGCATTATGAGTTCACGATCCGGAAGGGAATGCCTAGCGGCCATCTGTTTGGACGTCAGCTAAGTAATTATTATTAGCCTATCCTTTGTATAACGTAAAGCTCAGTGAATCGAGCCACTGAAGCTCATCAAACTATGCAGTAGCACTCGTCACTTAATTCTAGCTTTCAACAAATAGTCGTTCGCAAGTATCTTCTATGAGTTGAACTTCCACAGAGAAATCCACAAGGGACTCAATCTTGACAGAATCCTCTGCATAAAGACGGAGAGGTGAACTTCCCCCGATTTCTCGGACACTCAGATAGGTTAGGAAGCCATAGCCTCCAGCTCAAAGGATATCGGGGAGCGATACCCCAGAGTTGAGTGCCG
>JAGVNU010000064.1 GCA_020053105.1 Thermodesulfovibrionia bacterium | reverse complement strand
CAAACTATGAGCCCGATCGTTATACGAAAAGCTGGGTTGGAAGCAGTTGCGAAGAAACTGGGACCGCTTGGGATGGTGCGTTTCCTGCAGCAATTCGAGACGGGACTTGGAGATTACACCCGAGAGCGAACCCAATGGCTTAAAGATATGGACATTCATGAGATCGTGACGGAAATAAGGAAAAAACGGTAACCTCTCCCCAAGGCCTTGAATTAGCCTTAGTAGTTCCATAGCTACCGAGCTTTACTCCGAGAATGGAGATTATCTCCCTCCAAGAACAATTTCCATGATATGAGTTGACAACGTCTGGAATTATCAGACCCGAATAACATGCATGAAACATTTACCGCAATCAAATTTCAACTTATAGATGCCATCTTTGTTATAAAGAAAGAGCGGTCCATTCAGTTTCCTCCCGGCATCAACCTGATGTTCCTTGACACATAATCCCAGTTCATACCTGATACAATGCTTTGTGGTCATTACAGCAATCTCTCCTGCAGGCATCGTGAGTTCCAGCGCCTTATCAATCTGCTTTACCCCGTGCTTTTCATAAAACCTGCGGGCGAGTTTATTTGAGACATTAAAACTGAAGTCCAGTTTATCATACGGAAAGACCGCGTCACGGTCGGGGAATTTATATTGGACAGGCTTAAAAAATATTGCCCTTTCCTGTTCCAGCTTCTGCAGTATCTCCAGCCTGTATGCATTCAATAATGAAGCAGGCATAAATACCGGTGATTCCCATTTTAAGTTTACGCGGTCAACGTAAAAGGGAGTAGGGCCGCTTTTTGAAAAATGTTTCTGAATGCCTTCGGCTGCGGTCTGTGCATTCCGTGCCGGAGTAAGAGGGTGGCTGTATTCATTCTCAGCTGTAATAGTATCTTCATCAACCGCTCTGACAATGACCCGCTTCTCTCCCTCAAATAATATCTCTATAGATACTTTTATCTTCCGGACCGACCTGTCTTTCTCCAGGTCACTTAAAAACTCATGATCGTAATTCCGGTATACAGCTGTTCCCTCCGGGGGCAGTAACCGGGCCCTGTCAATAAATATCATGTCCCCTTTAACATCATTAACTTTAAGACCCCGCAGCATTCCTCCCTTATCAAAAAATACCAGACCGTCATTATTGTGCAGAGCGGCCTTTCCCTTTATCTGAATATATCCTTTCCCTGTTTTGATTACCCTGCCCACGGGTTTGCCAACGGACTTGGATGTCTCAGGCAGTGCGATCTCGCCTCTCTTGTCTGTCAAAAGGTAATCGGTGCTCCCCCTGTGAAATGTCTTTTCCGGGTCCGGGTCAAAAAGAAAATCCGTATGCCCTGAGGATGCCCTTCTGAGAGGAGCGTGTCTGTCAATCTCCCGGTCAAGTATCTTTCTGAAACAGGCCGTGATATTTTTTACATAGTTCTCATCTTTCAGGCGCCCCTCTATCTTGAAACTCGTGATGCCTGTCTTGATAAGCTCCGGTACAAACTCCCTCCGGTCCATGTCCTTAAGCGACAGTAGATGCCGGTCCTTAGAGATAATCTTTCCGCTGCTGTCTTTTAACGAGTACAGGTTCCTGCACGGCTGCGCGCAGCGGCCCCTGTTGGCGCTCCTTCCCCCCTGGACCTGACTCATGTAACACTGTCCGCTCAGGCTCACGCACAGCGCGCCGTAAACAAATGCCTCCAGTTCACATCCGGTATTTTTTCTTACAAGAGCGATGTCATGGAGCGAGAGCTCCCTTGCCAGTACGATCCGTTTAATTCCGATAGCGTCAAGGAATTTGATCCTTTCAAGGGAATAATTGTTGGCCTGTGTGCTGGCATGAATGGCTATGGGGGGGAGGTCCATTTCGAGTATCCCCATGTCCTGGATAATCAGGGCATCGGCCCCTGCGTGATACATGTCATAAATAAGCCTGCGGGCATCTTCAAGCTCATGGTCGAACAGAATAGTGTTAAGCGTTATGTATACCCTGGCCCCGTAAAGGCGGGCATGGCGGCACAGGTTCTCAATGTCCGATACCGGATTGCCTGCAGCCTCCCTGGCCCCGAAGCTTGGGCCGCCGATGTAAACGGCGTCCGCGCCGTAGTTGATGGCGGTCTTCCCCTGGCGGAGGTTTTGGGCGGGGGACAACAGTTCAAGTCTTGTTATATCAGGCATGTGCTCATTTGAAACAGTCTCTGTGGTTTTGAAAATATTATATCGGTTGTCAGACAAAAATATCATTTCTGAACTCGATGAAATAAATAGAGGGGGATAACAAGATGGGGAAGGAGGGGAAGGCTTAAGCCGGGGAGTGATTAATTTGAACTCATGAATTAGCGTTTGAGCGGGCAGCCGTAAAAATGAGACGCGACCTTGCTGCCGATTTTATTTTTCACGTGACTTGTTCCTGAGCTGAATGGCTTCCTTCAGGCTTAGTCCGGCCTCTGCAAAGCCGGGCTTTATGCGCAGGGCTTCTGAAAAGTGTCTGATGCTGTCATCGAATTTTCCCTGACGTAATAAGGCGACTCCCATACTGTAGTGTGCTTCTGCGAAGCCGGGTGTTATACGCAGGGCTTCGGAGAAATGACGGATGCCTTCATTCAGCCGACCCTTTGATGCCAGGGTAACACCGAGGATGAAGTGTATTTCAGCGTTGTCCGGCTCGCTGCGAAGGCCCTCGGAATAATGTCGCGCGGCTTCCTCATCCCGGCCCTGGCTCATGAGGGCAAACCCCATATTGAAATGCGCCTCCGCTGAATCGGGATTGAGAACCAGCGCCTTGTTTGTATAATGTATAGCTTCCGCAATCTTTCCCTGTTTGACCAGGACATTTCCCATTCCGGTAAGAGCGCGCTCATAATCGGGTGATATCCGCAGCGACTCGGTATAGTGATATATCGCCTCATCGAGACTTCCGTCCTGCGCAAGGGCGTAACCGAGGTTTTCATGGGCGATGTAATTATCGGGGACTGTTTTAATTGCGTGGCTGAAGAGGGTGATACTGTCTTTCCAGTAGCCTATTTGCAGCCAGGCGCATGCTGATAATGCCACGGTCATGATAACTGCAACTGCAGACACTGCAGCGCGCCGGAAGCGGTTATCTCCGGCACTAGTTTGCAGGCCCCATGCAATCACGATAAAAAGCCCGATAAACGGGATGTATGTATACCTGTCTGCCATGGACTGCCTTCCGACCTGCACCAGTCCGATGACCGGTACAAGTGTTATGAGATACCAGAGCCAGCCCGTCAGAAAATATGGATGCTGTTTTGCAGAGCGGACCGCTATTGCGGATATCCCGGCCAATAAGAGGCCTGAAAACAGCCCCTGCAATATCGTCAAAGTAGAGGGGATAGGATAAATAACGGCAAGATGAAGCGGCCAGATCATCTTGCCCATATAGAGAACGCAGGACCATAACGCGTTTATTGCCCTGAAAGAAAAAGGCAGCCCGCTGACGGATGCAATGGCGCCGCCTTTATGCTGTGCGTATATTGTAACAATGCTGATGATTGCAGACATTGCGAAAAAAGGCGCCTTTTCCAGTATCAGACGCCAGAGACAGGGCTTCAGGACTGAAATGCCAGGTGCCCGTTGATCGGTCAAGCCGGTCATCCTCCCGAGGGGCCAGTAGTCCATAAGCAGCATCACAAGCGGCAGAGTAACGAGCATAGGTTTGGACATGAGGCCCAAGATAAAAGCACACAGAGTCAGGAAGTAACGCATTCGTCCCGGATGTTTCACGTACCTCTCATAAAGCAGCAATGTAAGAATCCAGAAAAATGCGCTCAGAACGTCCTTGCGCTCAGAGGCCCATGCAACAGACTCCACATGCATAGGATGAAGGGCAAATAAAGCGGCCGCAAAGACGCTTGGCCAGCGGGCCCCGGTCATCCGCAGCAGGAGCAGAAATAAAAGGGCAGTGTTGGCAGCGTGGTAAGCTGCGTTCATCAGATGGTGGGGGCCGGGGCGAAGACCGAACATACTGACATCGAGCATGTGGGACAGCCAGGTAATCGGATGCCAGTTGCTCCCTTGCGTGGCAGTGAAGGCCCAGTTTACGCCTTCCATAGTCAGTCCTGCTTTTACATGGGGATTTTCAGTTATATACACCCCATCATCATAGCTTACGAACTGATGATTGACTGTCTGCCAGTAAACCGCAAATGTGATAACGGCAAGAAACAGAGAGGTGTATATTTTGCTGCGCATAGGGCTGTCTTTCACCTTAGATGTCCATTCAGGACCGGATAGTTGTTCTGTGTGAAATATTCTGTTTGCGTTTAATATTGTTACAGAACCAGCGCATTTAATGAAAGAGCCTGTATGGCAATAATAAATTTATGGTTCTTCGACATGAAGGTCCGCTGCCACATAGGGGACTGCATCCGGTGAAATAACTGATGCGGACAGGTGCAAATACCAGATGATATCTGTAATGCAGGCCCATTTATTTTTATTAAATTATATAACGCCCTGTGTTATCAAATAATAATTCCGGTAACACACGCTGGCATATTGATTGCATTTATTCAGGAAGCGCTTACTGTATCGCAACATTAAGATCAGCTGCCCATTAAGATTTAAAGACGTATATGAGATTGATAGGATGATATCAAAAAAAATTTCTGATTTGTTCAATTTGAGGGGGTAATGGATATGAAAAAAATACATGAGGCCGAGTTGCGGTACCGGGCGATATTTGAGCAGTCCCCTTATGGCATTCTGCTTATTGACAACTGTGGGAACATCACAGACTTTAATGAAACGGCCCACCGTGAGCTTGGTTATACAAGGGAAGAATTCGCCAGGCTTCGTATCCCTGACATTGATCCGTTCCAGAGTCCGGAAGAGATAGCGTCCAGCATACGGGAGGTGCTGGGTAAAGGCAGCGCTGAATTTGAGGTCAGACACAGGGCCAAGAACGGCGAGATAAGGGATGTTCATGTAATGACACGGGCATTGAATCTCTCCGGTAATAATGTTTTTCAAACCATCTGGCATGATATCACAGAGCAAAAACGCGCTGCGGAAGAATTAAACAATTACCGGCAGCACCTGGAAGTGCTGGTAATTGAGCGGACAACAGAGCTGTCAAGGCTCAATGAGCAGCTTCAGAAGGACATTGCGGGACGCAAGCTTGCTGAGCAGGTACGGGAAAAACTCATCCTCGAACTCAAAGACGCCCTCGCCAAGATCAAGACGCTGACCGGACTGATACCTATCTGCGCCTGGTGCAAAAAAATACGTGATGATAAAGGGTACTGGAAGAAAGTCGAAACCTACATCAGGGAACACTCGGACGCGTCATTTACCCACGGGATCTGTCCCGACTGCCTGAAAAAAGAGAGCCCTGAAACTTACGAGGAAGTCTTCAAAACCAATATCTAGTGAAGTTTTAATTACGTATTCTGTTTTACGAGCCTCAGCGGCACTGAAAGGGCTTCAGACTGATGCCGGCTGATTCTCTCATCTATCTCCCGGCTAAATTTCCTTTCGCATTCAGGGCAGTAACCGTGACTGAACTGTATCTTAGAATGATGTGAAATGTACGACTCAATGCTGTCCCAGGTTTCATTGCCTTTTCCCCCTTTGTCCGGAAGGCGCACCTTCTTGCATTCACAGCAGATGGATACGAAACCTCCCAGAAGCAGCGTAAGCGTCTCCTGCAGTTTCAAATGCAATTGGTCCCGCTCATCCAGTACTTTCTTCATCCGGCTGATGGAAATATCAATGTATATGCCGAAGCCGGTGACGAGGAACAGGATTGCCGTACGCATCCAGAGTTCATTGAGGTCCCGGGGGACTAATTCAAACTGATATTCCCCATATAAAAAAAAGTGGATTGCGGAATCAAGGAACCAGAACCCCACTGCGATTAATAGACCTATAAGCGTATACTTTATTTTTTTTGGCTTCATATTATTTTTGTCATACTGTCAGGTTCAATGCTTCTCTGTACAATCGCCAGTTGTGGCGGAGCCTGATGGACCATGCTTATTTTCATTAAATGATGACTCCCTGCTTTTTCCGGTCAGAAACATTGCCATCATTATCATACCGCCGATGGAACCTATGACCAGTCCCAGAAAAAAAAGCATCATTGCCGCCACTCCTTCTTATTATGCGGAGGAAATCAATAAATCTATATTTTGTATATAGTGCAATGAATGTGCCAATACGTCCTCTGGACGGATTATCGTTGATAATCAACAAGTTATATGTTGGGCAGATTAAATGAAGTGGTGTAAAGACCGGAATCTATCGGTCAAGCGACCATGCCTATGAAGGGACCTCTGTCTTCCAGGTGAATAACCTCACGATTTTACAGTCTTCTGCCGCTGGCATAATCATTGCATTTTAAATTAATAGTTGAATATTGAATTCTATTCAGGACTGGAGGCGGATTAAAGATTTATATACATTGAGCCAGAATAATATATCATGAAGAAAACAGAGATAACTACAGAAGGGAATAAAATCCGGAGGAAGAAGGGCCTTGCTGCCGTTACACTCTGTTTAATCCTGTGGTATGTACATACCGCACAGGCAGAGGGGATGCCCGTTTATAACAGGCTTCAGCCGGTCACATCAGGCGTAAATGCGCCGACAGCGGTTGACCTTGACGGCAATGGCAGTATCTATGTGGCGGAGTCGAGCAATAAACGCGTGCGTATTTACAGTCAGAGCGGGACGTTTAAGTCATCCATTCAGGGATTTAAAAGTCCCATAAGCGTAGCGGTTGACGGCAACGGAAGAATATATGCCGGTGACAAAACTGAGGGGTATGTGGCGGTTTACGATGCAGGCTTGAGTTTCCTGTTCAAGCTCGGCCAGGGAGACGGGGAATTTATCCAGCCCAACGATATAGCGTTAGACGGCGCGGGCAGGGTCTATGTCGTTGACAAGGGAATGAACATGATCAGAATGTATAATTCCGATGGCTCCTATATCGGATATATCGGGGGACCAGGAAGCGGGACTGCACTGACACCTGACGGCAAATTCAACAGTCCGACCTCAGTAGAGATATCAGAAGCCACAGGTGAGATTATCATTCTGGATCGCGGATTGATATATGATTCTTACGGGGCGCTGGTCGACGGGGCGCGTATTCAGAAGTTCAATCCTGATGGGAGTTTCAGGAGCAGCCTGAGCAAATATGGGACGGACATGCTCAGAGGGGAGATGTTCAGGCCCCAGCATATGGCAGTCGACGGCCAGGGGAGAATATATGTCACGGATTCGTTTTACAATGTAGTGTTTGTATACGGAGACGACGGTGATGCCTCAAATGGAAATAGCGATATGTACCTGGGTGCCGTATATGATATGGATTTTCCCTTGAGGACCCCCATGGGGATTACCATCGGCAAAAACAATAAGCTCTATATTGCCTCACTTCTTGCAGACAGGGTGGATGTTTTCGGAATAGAGTCATTTACAAACATGGCTGTGTCGCCCCTGATTCTTTCTTATGCAGACGGGCAGTGCACAGTGCCTGCCCGGCAGGTTGTTGATATCGCCAATAACGGCGCTGCAGTCCTGAACTGGACCGCAGCCACAGATGAAAGCTGGATAACACTTTCAGCGGCATCAGGGTCTGCGCCGGCAGCAGGAGTTTCTTCTTTAAACATCGGAACAGATCTTGACGGTCTGGCTGCCGGGCAATACAGCGGCGCTGTAAGAGTCAGCGCTGCATCCGGAGATACGGAGATTATTCAGGTTGAGCTGACAGCAGCGCCTGTGCCTTTCATCGCTGATGCAGTGGCCTCTTATACCAGCATAGAAGGACAGCCTGTAATGCTTGACGCCTCATCTTCCAGCGGGTGCATCATCAGTTACGAGTGGGACATCGGCAATGACGGAACATATGAATATTCATCCGCTGTTCCTGGACAGGAGCACACCTTTGCTTTAAGCGGTTTGTATGACATAGCTCTCAGGGTGACCGGCAACGCAGGTCAATCCGGATATGCGACGGCAACGGCCATCATCTCGGATGCGGTACCGGATGCGGATTTCACAGGAGATGCGCTCTCCGGGTCTGCGCCGCTAAATGTCCATTTCAATAACAATTCCACCGGCTATGATCAGCCGTTAACGTACGAATGGGATTTTGATTGTAACGCAACTCCCGATTCCAGCGACGTCAGTCCGTCGCATACTTATGAAGCCGGGACATACAGTGTGTGCCTTACAGTCAGGGACGCGGATGGAAGCGAAGCGGTATTGACAAGGGCTGATTACATAGCGGCAGGTCCCTCAGGATGTCAGAATCTTCCGGTGATGATGGGCGCGGCATATTATTCCACGCTTCAGGATGCCTACAATGACGCTGCGGACGGAGCTGTCATTCTCAGTCAGGCCATGAGCTTAAGCGAGGACCTCATCGCAGACCGAAACATAAACGTTTCTCTGGCCGGCGGATATGATTGCGGCTATACGGACAACAGCGGAGAAACGATACTCAACGGGACTATAATAATTAATAACGGATTATTATCGACAGGAGGCTTTATCCTGCAATAGTCGTTTATTGAAATTTTTCAGCATCGGCTATGCAAATAAAGAGACACAGTAATAAGAGCCATGAAAAAGTATGTAATCATAATATTTATAGCATCAGCCCTGGCGGCAAGTCTCATGCCTGCAAAGGGGCATGCCCTTGATTATCCCCATTTCAGCGGAAACAGCATCGGATGTTATTCCTGTCATTTTGTCTACGGGTCAGAGCCTTCCCTGCTGCCGCCATGGACAGCGCACGTCCCCCAGGACATAGATGACACGCAGTTTAACACCCTTTGCTGGAGTTGTCACAACGACATTGATGCTCCTTATGTGAGGACCCATTCCAGCCTGCAGACGGACAACGGATACGGAAACTGGTCTATTGAGTGCAAGACCTGCCACAACCCTCACTATCAAAAACAGGCTGACACATACGGGAGTTCCAGTTATCTTTACTCAGGGAATTCGACAAACGTTACCGCGACAACGCTGACAAAGTCAGGGGCAGGCTGGATCACGAATAAATACCAGGGGCTTGTGGTTATCCCAAATACGGCACAGCTGAGATATAAATACAGGATCTCGGGCAATACCGCAGATACCCTGACGATATCCGGCCCGGTAGACCTGTCGAAGGCCGCTGGCGGGAACACGTTTGCAATAGTGTACGGGAAACTTATAGAAAGCACGATTGAAACCCCCAACAGCGGTAACATGTCGGTCAAGTTTTTTAATAGCACGGGAACAAATTCCTTTGCGGACGGTGACACGACCTATGACGGGATCTGTGAATCCTGCCATACGCAAACGGTATATCACAGAAACAATGCGTCAGGCAGCCATATTCACAACACCGGATTAAAATGTACGGTTTGCCACAAGCACGCGAACGGGTTTAAGGGATCGGGCTGTGACGGGTGTCATGGTTATCCCCCGGTGGTCAGTACAGCGACCGGAGGCCCGGACGGCCTTGTCAATAATCCCGGGGCCACCGGTTCAGCGACAGCAGGCGCTCATAATAAGCATGTAAACGATAAATTTTATTCCTGTGATTATTGTCATTATAACAGCGTGGGTTCTGGCGCCACGCACAATGACGGCGCCCCGCAGGACATAACGATAGGATTCTCGCTTTTTGGCGGGGTCTATAACGGTGGAGTATACGACGGGCAGGCAGCGGCCGGTTATGACAGCAGTGGAGCGGATACAACGGTTATCGAACCTGCAGCAGGATCAAAAACATGCTCAAATATCTATTGCCACGGCGAACTGCCTGACGGAACAAAATGGGGCAATGGGGTAAATACAACTCCCGCATGGGACGCTGCGGGTGTAAATTGCGGTGATTGTCATCTGGCAACAAACGCCAATCCGCCTGCTCTTGGAAGTCATAAGAAGCACACAGGCGACACGGCCCCTGATCTTAATCTGACCTGCACACTCTGTCATTCCGATTATGCGAACACACATGCTGACAGTCAGGTTGCCGTGACATTTGCAAGTGACAACAGGGTAAGCAGCGGCAGCTATAGCGGCACCGCAGCGATGTTTGACTCATACGGTCAATGTTCCAATATATCCTGTCACAGCAATGTGCAGAACAGCGCCGGCACAGGGGGCCCTACGTCTTATTCAAATCCCGTATGGGGCAGCGGTGCGCTGGCGTGCAATTCCTGTCACGGATATCCTCCGGCCACAGGGACACATCTTAAACATATCAATTCCGACCATCATGCTGTATCATGGCTGCCGATGACGTGTGACACATGCCATTACGGGAGCGCTCATGCTAACGGAAGCATAGAGGTCTCCAGCAATAGTGACTGGGTCAATAATTTTTCCTATAGCGGTGGAGGAACGCCGGGGAATGGTTTTGGTTTCTGTGCCGGCGCCTGCCATTCCGGGGCCATATGGAACGGCCCTGCAATTTATTGTTACGATTGCCACACCGGCGAGATTGACAAACTGATCAACTACCCTGCGCCTTCTGCTCAAACTGCCCCGGTGATAATACCTGAGCCGGACGTGACAAGCACCACTGACGCGCTGGTCCAGGTTGAATGGTACCCGGCCACGTCAGCAGCCGGGCCTCCTTCCTTTACAGAGTATTATGTTGAGGTAGATGATAACCCGGCTTACAACAGTCCCAACTACGGCTCCGGTTGGATAACGTCGCCAAGCTGGTCCGTAACAGTGGAGACCGCAGCTACATGGTATTGGAGGGTAAGGGCCAGAGACGCGGTGCGCACTGATACGCGGCTGATTTCTTCATGGGTGACGGATGCATTTATTGTGACATCGCCCGGTTCACCGCCTGCTGTTTCACTGGTCCCTGAACCGGATTTTGACAGCGGAGGCGACCCCCGCAATATCACGCTTCAGTGGAACGCTGTTGCCGACCCTGAAGGCGACCCTGTTGAGTATTATGTTGAAGTGGCCTATCAGAACACTTTCACTGCTCCGGCGTTCGTATCAGGATGGACTTCCGAAACTGTTTACACTTTCTCCACGAGTTGTACGGGCATGTACTGGCGGGTAAGGGCGCGCGACGCAATAAGCGGGGCTGTTTCTCCATGGTCCTCTGTTGATTTCTTCGGGGACATTTTCGATTGTTACGGGGAGTGACCCTGAACATTTCTGGTATATTTGTGACTGGACAGGGTCAGGCTTCAAAGATACATTGACTCCAATTGCTTTCCTCCTGAAGTTCCATGCCCGCGTTAATATGATTTAAATCATGGCGGCGGGTTACCGGCCTGATATCTTTAAGGTAAGATTCCCGTTGGTTCAGGGTATAATCTCTGAACAAGAAGGAATGCGTACAAGTCGGGAACCGGTTTGCTGACCAGCCGGTTCTGCGTAGAAAAAATTTGGCTGGATTGCATATAACTTTAAGGAGGTAAGTCATGGAAAAAGTACTTAAATGTAAAGACGTCGGTGTGAACTGCGATTTTATTGCACGCGGCAAGACAGAAGAAGAGGTGTTAAAGAAAGCTTCTGAGCACGCAAAGAAGGACCATGATATCGACGAGGTCACTGAAGAATATCTGAACTCGTGGCGTAAGCTTATTCGCAACGCGTAGCATTGCCGCGGTATCTATAAATTATTTAAAACATACCCGTCCTGATTTATATATAATCAGGACGGGGCGGATATGACTGTGTTTGGAACATGAAAATATTGAATAAATTATCTCGAATATCCAGCGCTGCTGTCCGTCTGACCATTGGCATAGGCGGAGCGGTATTGGTTTTTCTCACACTTAAAGACAAATTGAAACAGGGCGCAGACAAAAAACTGCAAAGATAATTTCAAGTTCTTAAGTATTATAGGTTGTCAAGGTAAAATACCGCCCTTCCGAAACCCTGTGGACTATGGTTCCTGTTCATCAGGGCAGCGCTTTTTGCCTCCTCATCTCTCCTGCACGGTCCCGAATTGGAACACAGGTCTGTGCATTTCACATCCGCATGCAAACGGAATTAATACACAGACACTAATTCTCGCTGGAAAATGATATTATAAAATCCTGAATTTCAGAAAAGGAGAAAACGAATATGTCAAAGTCGGAAAACATTAAGAAAGATGTTAAGAAGAAACCGCAGAAGACGGTCAAAGAGAAGAGGCTGGCAAAACAGGAAAAGAAAAGAAGCAAATAGCCGAAGGGAAATCATTTACGCTTAAGGGCTGCTTCCTGCTCCTGCACTTTTATTTCGATGACCTGTCTTATCCTTCGTCCGGTGAGTTCAGCCCGTGGAATACCGCTGCCCTGCCGAAGGGCAGCAGCGGCTTCTTCCAGATAGGCGGAATTGACGGCGGTCATGACATCACCTGCAAAACGCTTGATGAATGCATCTGTGTCCCGCCCCGGGATGTATAATTGCCCGTAGATAATCCGGGTGCCGCTGTCCACAAAGTCTATAACAGTCATATCACTGCTGATGGGGCTCAGCACCGCAGCGATATGAAGTTCTGTGTTTTCTCCCTTTTCGGTCAGGACTGTAAATGACCTTGAATCAAGCAGTCTCGGCTCTTTTGATAATTCTCTGAGATATTTATTCTTCAGGAACCTGCCCGGCGCATACCATGGATAGTCTTTGTCAAGTTCATCCAGTAACCTCCCGAACTCCGGGGTATCGAATTTGCCTCCGAGAGAAAGCGCATGCGCCCGGTCATACACCATTGCAGCCCTGTCGCATGCCTGCCAGTAAGTTATCTGCTCCTGCCTCGTGTTGTCGTCCTTTGCAGGAGCAAGATATGGGACTATACTCTCCCTGCTGCGGGTTATAATGTCCGCATTCTCTTTCATGAGGTAAGACTTGCCGATTGAAAGGGGCGCGGAAAATTCAATATATAAATTATCGTCCGTGTTGATCGTCCCTCCTTTCCCGAAGGACTTCATCCCATTCGGCCCTAATATAAAATAACTGAGAAACTCCCGCGCCGGATACATCTTAATGCGTTTGAGGTCTTCAGAAACCCCCGGTGCGGAAATACGCCTCTCAAGATAGGTCTCATCAATCATTATAGGAGAGTTGCTTCCGACAAGTGTGGCATCAGTGTGGGTCAGCCACATCATGGTGTATATGAAGTTTTCGTTGAAGGTCTTAACAATTGATCTGAGGTTCTCAACAGTCAATTCATATATTGGCAGCCATTGACCCATGACCCCGCCCTCATTGAGATGCTCTGAGGCCAGTTTGAAATATTCCCTGGTATAGAGATAGCCTGCCCCCCTGAACCATGGATGGATAGGGTCAGCGGTGATGACGTCGAATTTCTCCTTTGTGGTGAGCAGGAAATTCCTGCCGTCATTGAAGATGATTCTGAGCTTGGGGTTGTCGAGCACATGATGATTGTATTCTGCAAAGGTCCGCGCAATGCCGATGACCTTCGGTTCAATCTCTACAAGGGTGACCTGCTCCACTGAGGGATGCGCCGAAGTCGCGCCGAGGGTCATGCCGCTTCCAAGGGCGACTACCAGCACTCTTTTTGGGGCCTTGTTTAAAAGCATGGGGAGGTGCCCGAGTGTGTACTGTACCTGCTGGTCGGTAAGATGTGTTGACGCCTCGGACCTTCCGTTCGTAATAAAAGTCTGGACCCCGCCTTTTATTTTAATTGAGCTCACACTTGACTCTGTCCCCTCTGCATAATAAAGAACATCTGTATGCTCCAGGGCCTCTCTGACCCTCTCCGGAGTGCTGAAGACTTCAGGTTGGTTGGTCCTGAAGATAGCGAAGTATTTCATGTCCCACATCCTGAAGGCAGTCGTATTGATTGACATAAAGCAGACCAGCCCCGCTGTCAGCACGACTGCAGCCCGGGAGAGGGACCTCTGTTTGCTGAGGCTTGTTATTATGAGCAGTCCGAAACCAATGTTTATTACCGTCAGCATCTGGAGAGAGCGCTCAATGCCGAAAAGATAAATAAGGACAAATCCGCTCAGTGCCGAGCCCAGGATCGCCCCGGTCGTGTTGTAGGCAAGCACCTCGCCGACTGCGCTGCCCGTTAGTTTCTTATATTCTGAGTGGACCTTTGCTGCAAAGGGAAAAGCCAGTCCCATGAAAAAGGCGGGGACAACCATATAGAGAAACGCAAGGACAAGATTTGTCCATTGCCTCACGCCGAAAAGCCCGATGTTCATTTTACCCAGGTAGTCCCAAAGGGCAATGGAGACGGAAGGGAGGTCACGGATATAGAAGCTGACAAGCAGCGCTGTAAGGCCGATAATGATCTGCACAAAGCCAAACCCGAATATGGAACGCTCAATCCCTTTCTCCTTTTCCCCGGAGATGCCGGTGAAAATGCCGTATGCCTTGCTGCCCAATGCAATGCCGGTGAGAAAGGCGGCCAGCATGGTCGTGAACCCGTAAACACTCGCGCCGACAACAATGGTGAGTATCCTCGTCCACAAAACCTCATACCCGAGCGCGCAAAAACCGCTTACGCCTATTCCCCACAGGACCAGTTTAAAGGGCAGGGTGTCCCCGGTCTTAAGCTGTGCCGCCGTTTCTTTCACAGGACTTCCGGGAATATTTTCTGTTGAGTTAAAGAGCAGTCCGGCCCTCTTTTGAAGCGCAAGGCTTGTAATACCGATCAGGACATTCATTACAATTGCCGTCTTCAGCGTTGTACTCAGGGAGAAGTAGCGGAGGAGATAAAAACCTGCGGCTGCGGTCCCTGCAACCGCCCCGAGGGTATTAAAGCCGTATAGTAAAGACAGATGCGTTCCGAGTTTTTTTGAATGCCCGGTAACGAACCTTGTCAGTACGGGGAGCGTCCCGCCCATGAGGGTCGCGGGGACAATCAATGAAATGAATGCGAACAAAACACGGATGAACGAAAGATAGAGCGTAGAGCTTTCCTTCCCCTGTACAAGGAAGATATATACGGAAGGGTAAATCTTCAGCAAAACAATAAAGATTACAGCAAACAGGGCGATGCCCAGCTCAAGGTGCCCGTAGAGCCTTAATGGATTTTTTATTGCGTCAACGCGTTTGCCGATTAAATAACTCCCAGCCGCAAGCCCACCCATAAAAACGGACAATACGGTAGTGACCGCCAGATGGGTCCCCCCGAACACAAGGCTTAATGAGCGGACCCATACGACTTCATAAATCAGCGCCGCCGCCCCTGACAAGAAGAACATCAGGTAGATAAGGCCAAGGATAAGTGTCTTCATTTTACCTTCATATCATAACGTTAGGAATGCATTAATTATATTCTACCGCACGGGCATGCAATGGATATGCCAGTCATTGCTATTATCAACAAAAATCTTAAAAAACAAGCAGTAGCTTACACAAGATTAATTCATTATAAATAATTATTCTTTAATAATGTCAGATTGTACGGTGATATGACCACATGGCCCTTTGTTAAATCACCTATGTAATGAGGATGAAACAGGGATTAACTGTAGGACCGTAATTCATTGCTCTCAATATAAGCCATTGAACATATATCATTTAAATAAATGTTCCTGTCAATTACACGCCCCCCCAGAAATGGTCCCAGGTGGTCTATGGTATGATCGATCATCCTTTCATATATCCCCTTATCCGAAAAGTACGAGGGGAAGTCTGCTATATGGTCTTTTAATAGCAGATACAGAGGCTCGTTATCAAAATCCAGGAAACTGCTGTTGCTGAATGTCACGATCATTTTACCTTCATAACTGCCCCACAGTTTTACGAACTAACTTATATGAGATTTCGGGAGACGGTCGATGTCCTTTAAGATAATGAGATCAAAATAGCTGAATTCCTCAAGATACAGTTCCTTTTCTGAAATGTTTTTGCAGGGGATTACACAATACGCCTTTGAATTTAACCCGACATCATCAGCCATCATGAGTTTGCCCAGAATAAAATGAGTATATGTCTCATCTTCATATCGGATGGCCATTCTCTTTACGCTTTTAAGCATGCTGAAATCATCAAATACCTTCATGAAGTATTTAAAATGAATGTCCCTGTGAAGATAACCTTCGATTTTAAACGGAGTGTGAGTCAAGGTGCCGGTCCTGATGTTGCCCTTCAGGCCTACGTTATTCAGGACATTATTTGCTTCACTGACGGAGTCGCTGAGAAAATCCGTTATCCTGTCATCATCCATGCCCGCCCTTTTAAGCATGTGTATAAACAAGATCGCGCTCTCTTTGTCTCTGTCCATAATGAATTTGGTGGCGATAAAGGTAAGGTATACCAGAAAGGCATAGATCAGCCTGCGTTTAGTTAATGTCAGTTTTATATTATCGGGGATATAACACGGATTGAGGATCAGATGGGCAAGCACATACCCGTCATACAGGTCTTCAAACCCCCCGGGCTTTTTGCAAAATAGGATTTGTTGATCAGCAGGAGGTCTCAATGTCCGGGTTCTCTAATTCCTCTATAAGATTCAAACAGGAGCTTAAAACATCTTTATGAGTTATCCCTGCTATTGAATCGTCCGTGATGGTTTTCTTCGGCCTGAACTCAGGCTCCCTGAGTGTCTGGACAAGTTTTTTTATCATGGGGATAATATCAAATTCATAAGAACACCTGAGTCCCATAAAATACTTGTCTTGCCAGACGATATAAGCTTTTATTTCTTTGCCGAAGACCGGGATTGTTAACGAGGGGCCCTTAATTTCCAGCATGCCTGTCTTCCGTATCCTCATGCCGCCCCCGCTCATTTCTATAATACTGCCGATGCCTCCGGCGGAAAACTCTTTTGTAAAATACCGGTTCTGTCCCCTTCTGTTTAAAAAAATATTGGCAGGTCTGTTCTCATTTTCCATAGCGGTTATATATATAAAAATTATATCAGGTGCGGCGTCAAAGAGTATCATAGTGCAGCACAGAGGTTTGGACATGCAGTAGTCCGGCGGATTCAGGGATGTTTAATCCGGCCGGTCACTCATGATTCTATTTCTGTTATTATACAGGATAAACAAGTTGCTGATGCACAGTTTTAAAGAGCATCCGGAGGACGTATCGGTGTTTACTGAATCGAGGAAAATTATCATGCCGCTGTTTTTCCTTCTTCTCATAGGTGTGCAAATTATCTTCAGCCCTCCGGTTTCTGCCGCAGAGACCCTGAAAATAGGCGGTACCGGTACCTCGCTCGGCTCAATGAATTTACTCGCTGCCGCTTTTGAGAAAGCGTATCCCGATATTAAGGTGATGGTCCTGCCGAGTTTAGGGAGCAGCGGCGGCATCAGCGCTGTTGCAAAAGGCGCGCTGGACATCGGGGTGAGCGCCAGGGCATTTACGAGTGAAGAGCTTTCACTGGGTTTGCAGGCAATAGAATTCGCCAGAACCCCGCTTGTACCGGTCACAAGCGCCGGGATGAGCTTTCCGGGGCTGAGTTCCGGAGAAATCATAAAAATATTCAGAGGGGAAATGCTGGTATGGCCTGACGGGACCCGCATAAGGCCGGTGCTGCGTCCGGCAGACGAATCCGTCACCCTTACTCTTAGAAAAATGTCCCCTGAGATGAGCGATGCCGTTGACGTTGCCCTGAAGCGTCAGGGGATGCTGATGGCGCTGACTGATCAGGAGGCGGCTGAGATGATCGAAAACATTCCCGGCTCCTTCGGGTTTTCCACTTTGGCCCAGATCATTTCCGAGAAACGCTGTGTGAAAGTGCTCGCATACAATGGGGTACTGCCGGACATCCATTCCCTGTCAGACAGAAGCTATCTCTTCTTTAAAGTGTTGTATTTCGTGATTCAGAAGGAGCCGTCTGAGCCAGTAAGGCAATTTATTGATTTTGCCCGCTCAGATGAAGGCAGAAAGATACTCGAAGAATCCGGTAATCTGGTTGCGCCCGGGAAGCACGAAAATTAAAATGAAGACCGGAAGAACAAGTCGAATTATTACCTGGCTTGCAGGCATAATTTTCGGGGGAGGGGCCTTCGTTGTCCCGCTGGGCTTCTTTTTAATTTCCTATCAGCATGAAACAGGAAGCCTTGAGACCGAAGCCCGGATAAAGGCAAGGATCATCACGCAGATAGTCAGCTCCAATCCCCTCATGTGGGAATTCGAGCAGGTGAGGCTCAGGGGAATTCTCACAGAGGACAGTAAAGGACATCCTGCTGAAACACAGCATGTCTTTAATAGTAAAAATGAGCTTATTGCAGAAAATATCAAAGTCATACGATCACCTGTAATCATCCGTTCCGCTGAGATATTCGACTCGGGAGTAGTTGTTGGAAGAATTGAGGTCCGCCGCTCTTTTTATCCAATATTAAAGTGGACCGGACTGATCGGCCTCGTTGTGCTGCCTCTGGCGGCGGGGACATTTCTGCTGTTACTTCTCGTACCCATCCGGACCTTGCGCCGGGCCGAAGAAACGGTGAGAAGGTCTGAAGAAAAATACCGTAAGCTGATGGAACTCGCAAATGACGCGATCTTCGTAGCGGACGCCGATACAGGCATTATTATTGACGTAAACAAAAAAGCCGGAGTAATGCTGGGGCTTCCTCCTGAAAAGATTATAGGCATGCATCAAAGCCGGCTCCATCCCCCTGAGGAAGCCGAAAGGTACAGGAACATTTTCAGGGAAAGCGTTCTTAAGGGTGATGTAATCATAGGGGACCTGTTTGTGGTGAATGCCTCAGGACGTAAAATCCCGGTTGATATCAGCGCCAACATAACAGAGATCAGGGGGAAGAGAGTAATACAGGGGATTTTCAGGGACATCACCGAACGCAAAAAGACTGAAGAGGATTTAAGGGAAAGTGAGGCCCGTTATGCGCTGGCCGCTGATGTCGCTCATTTGGGTTACTGGGAAAGAGACATGTCCAGCCAAACAGTATTCTGGTCCAGGGAGACATACAGGATTTTCGGCGTTGATCCGCAAAATTTCGAGCCGACCATTGATAATTTTATCAGCCGTGTCCATCCTGATGACAGGGAATCGCTGCAGCATTCACTGGACTATATGCTGGCCAATAAAGATAAATATAATACCAGATACCGGATTGTCCGTCCCAATGGAGAGATACGATCTATACATTCCAGGGGCCAGGTAAAACTTGATGAAAAAGGGGAGACTATAAGGATTATCGGGACGGTGCAGGACATTACCGAGCGCACGCACATTGAAGAGACGCTTCAGTGGGCGGAGCAGCTGAATGTAGTCGCTCAATTGACAAAGGGACTGGCTGAAGATATCAAAAACTCCCTTGCCGGGATCAGGGCGTCAATAGAGGTGCTCGCAAAAGAGCATCAATTCTCGGCAGAAGACAGTGCCATAAAATCAGACGCTATTAATGAAATTGACAGGATCAAGCAGACGCTGAACAGCTTCCTCAGTTTCACAAGGCCTCCCAAGTCCGAGCTGATGTCTGTAAATATGAATGATATCCTTGATATGACTATCTCATTCTCCATGACGCATCCATATGTCTCATATTCCCCCCCTTCAAAAATAACCTTTGCGAGAGATTTTGATAAAAAGGTCCCTGATGTTATGGCGGACCCCTATCAGTTGCAGCAGATATTCCTTAATCTGATATTCAACTCTTTTGATGCCATGCCGGATGGAGGGACAATAACTGTTGCAACGCATTATATTGATGATCTGAACTATATACAAATTACCATCTCTGATACGGGCAGGGGGATTGACGAAAAAGTAAAGGACAAGATATTCCAGCCCTTCTGCTCCACCAAACCAAAGGGTACGGGCCTGGGGCTGGCCATTACCCGCCGGATTCTTGATCAGCACGGCGGAGAAATATGCGTCGGCAGTAACCCCGGCGGAGGCGCGGTGTTCTATATCAGCTATCCTGTGAATAGCGACATGGATTAGCAGACATTTAGGCCGGCCTCATCAGAGCTCTTTATGGAAGGGGTCTGTCTGCTTAACTTCAGAAGTAATCCTGCTTAGTCCTGCATGTGACATTTATTACAGAGATGTCTCTGGTACTGCCCGAACTGAGCAGCCATATTCCTGCCGTAATAGCTGTTCAGGACGTCGGAGCCGGATACCCCGCCGTCACCGGTTTTGGGGTGAGAGTCGGCGATAAACGTGGCCGAAAAATCCCATCTGCCTATGAACGGGAAAGCTGAGGCGTGCACCCTGTGACAGGTCAAACACATTACGTTTGCCTGTCCGAATGCATCGGGCCCTGATGAACTCGACGGAACCAGCAGGTACTTATCGGCTGTGCCGAGTTCAAAAGGCACTAATGAAAGATATGAGGCGGCCTGCATCCCTCTGGAATCTCCTGTTTTTATATATGCGTTATAATTTGAAACAGCAGAATTGCTTAACTTGGAGTTATCGCCGGACGGGTGTTTATTGCTTCCGCTCAGCATCTCATTGTGACAATTTCCACACCACTCAGACATGCCTGAGCCGTACGCAGTGTGATTGGTGTCGGTCTCGGTCCAGTTGTCTGGATGCCCTGCAGCCACCGGAGCCGGATAGGCAAAAGAAATCCCGTCAGACCGGCTGCCGCCGTTATAACCAGAGCCGCCAAGCAGTCTGAAATTCCCTGCAATGGTCCCCTGCGGGGCGACGCTGCCGTATGAACCGGACACCCCGATGGCATTGCTGTTATTTGCATTGCCGCTTATCGTCCCGTGAGGATTGTGGCAACTGGTGCATCCCATTGCAAAAGAAGAATATGTGCCTCCTGGCGCTGAGTCCAATATTCTGTCTTCGGCCAGGCCGTAATCAGAGGCAATAACATTGTGGCCGTGATTATCGCCCTCGCTCAGATATATGTCGCCATTGACAGTAGATGAGAAGGTCTTTTTAAGCCAGTAGAAGTCGCCGCCCGGCGTATACCGTGAACCGTCCCCGCTGAAAATATTGTAAAATGCGCCTGCCTCGGCATGGCATATAAGGCATGTTGAGCTTGGGTCCGAGCCTTTAAGCATATATGCGCCAAACCCGGAAATGTCGCCTTCATTCGTCCCTTCCCCACTGACTTGCAATGGACTATGCAAATCATGGCAGCCTTCGCAATATCCCACCCCGCCTTCATGAAAGGCGTACAGAACGCCCGGCAGCAATAATGTAATCTGGCCTACGGTCAGTAATAGGATTGCTATGACGAAAAATTTTGTTAAAGCATTTCTCATGGGTGCAAAGTCTTCTGCTTCTTATAGCGGCTTGTTCCGCATCTGCTTTATCCCTTTCGGCTTCCGGAGAGAAAATCTGAAGCGCATGAACTCAATTGGAAATATTGGTCAATATAATAAGGAGTTTATCATGCCAAACTGGCAGCGTCTATTGTCAATCTGGCATCATTGAATTCGGCCGAGGAATTTAAAAGGCAGTACATATTAATATTTATTGAAAGGCAAATATATTGCATTACATATTAAGGAACTATTTCAGTGAAACTGTTTAGAGGGTAAGCTGGTGGGAAATTTTTCTTTAAAGAAAAGGGCCTGCGAGAGAATACCGGTAAATATCCAGGTAAATTATTTTTATAACAATGAAAGTTTCGCAGGTACGGTAACAAACCTCTCAAAAAACGGCATGTATATTGAAGCCGACCAGAATCTTCCTGTTAAATCAAAAATGGACATGCTTAACCCTTTCAAATCATATTGTGTAGTGTGTCTCCCCTTCAGTGAAGGGAAGTTAAAGGTCATTGTTAAATTAAGAAGATTAGTTGAAGCGGATAGTGATTTCACATGCATGGGAGTTGAGCTTGTCAATCCGCCGCAAAGCTATCTGAAATTTGTGTCCTTAATAAAGAATCATTGTCATATCACGGGGCATCAGCCAGATCTGCAGCGAAACTGAAAGATAGTTACCGCCTGATGATACGGACATCAGTCAGTTCTTTGACCGCCTTTTCCATATCTTCCGGCATTGGCGCAGTGAATTCCATCGGCATGCCGCTGAGAGGATGTTTCAGTTTAATACTACAGGCGTGCAGCATCTGGCGGGGAAATCCGATTGATTTGCCGCCGATGATAAGTTCAGTTTTCTTTCCGTAAGTTTTATCTCCCAGGACCGGGTGTCCTTTGGAAGCGAAGTGTACCCTTATCTGGTGGGTCCTGCCGGTGATGATCCGTATTTTTGCAAGAGTGGAGGAGTTCAATCTTTTTAAGACCTCAAACTGCGTGATTGCCTCCTTCCCCCTGTCTGTTTTTACCGCCATCTTTTTTCTGTTCCATCTGGACCTGCCGATAAGCGTGCGTATCTCCCCCTGTTGCTCTTTCAGGCTGCCGAAAACAAGGGCCAAATAATATTTTTGAATTGTCCGCTCCCTGAACTGCGCAACGATGTTATGATATGACTCATCGTCCTTTGCAATAACGATTACACCGGAAGTGTCTTTATCAAGTCGGTGTATCACCCCCGGCCTCAGCGGGGCCCCGACGGAAGCCAGTTTAGGGCATCGTGAGACCAGTGCGTTCATAAGAGTTCCGCTCTTATTGCCGGCCGCCGGATAGATGACCATGTCAGGAGGTTTATTCACTACTACCATATGTTCATCTTCATAGAGTATGTTCAGCGGGATGTCTTCGGGGACGAGGATTCCGTCCGGTTCGTCGGGGAGGATTACCTCTATCCGGTCTCCTTCCTTTACCGTATAGCGCGCCTTTTCACAATGAGAATTGACTGTAATGAAACCCTCTTTTATCAGTCTCTGAATATAGGAACGGGTGAGATTGCACTGGTGCGTGATAAAGGCATCAAGACGCTCTGGCTTTGTTCCTGCCGGGACTTCGTATGTGGTTTTTTTCATTGCGCTATTTTATCATTTGCGGGGATTAAAGCAAATTGTCCTGCAACAAATAACGTATGTTAAACTAAGACACAGAGAGTTGGTTCAACAGGTCAACCGCCGGGAAAGATTATATAAATATTTTTTCTCGCGGAATATTCGGTCCTTATATCTCTTGACATAAAACGGCATGGTATTATTTAATATGATGGCACTCTATTTGAGCATTAGCTATACCACTTGAAAATCTATTAAATGGGAGGGAAAATGCATTTACGTAGAAAAGTCGTCATCAGCATCATTGCAGTCCTTTTTTTGGTGTCTCTTATCGGATACCAGAACGCCTTTGCAAAAGAAGTAAGTAAGGTAGTAGAAACACAGTGGCTTGCGGACAACCTGAATAATGTAAAAGTAGTATTCGTAGACAACTGGCCTTCAGCCAAGGAAAGTTATGAAAAGAAACACGTTACAGGCTCCGTGTACATGGGCATCGGCGCGCTGATGGGAACTATCAGCCCTAACCCCCCTGACAAGGTCCAGTTTGAGGGGATGATGACGAGGCTTGGCATCAGTAATAATGATCATGTTGTCTTATACGGCCCGGACGGAGAAAGTGTTTTTACCCTTGGCGCGTTCTGGCTGATGGAGTATTTCGGTCACAAGAACGTAAGTTATCTGAACGGCGGTCTTGCAAAATGGAACAAGGAAAACCGGTCTTCTGAAGGCGGTATGAAAAAGGCTGAGGCCGGCAATTACAAGGTCGGAGCTGTTGATGAGTCTATCAGGATAGTTGCCGATGATGTTTTGAAGAACCTGAATAATGCGAAAGTAGCCCTTGTGGACGCCCGCGGCACAGGGGAATATAAGGGAGAAGTAAATAACGATAAGAATAAAAGGGTGGGGTATATACCCGGCGCCCTTGACCTTGATTCCAAGCTCAATTTCAACGCAGACGGCACACTCAAATCTGAGGCTGACTTAAAAGCTGTCTATGAGTCAAAGGGAGTTACGAAAGACAAAGAAGTCATTGCATACTGTCAGGGCGGCATAAAGGCCGCTAACGCTTATTTTGTACTTAGACATGTACTGGGTTATAAGAATGTAAAGGTTTATGTCGGCTCATGGGGTGAATGGAGCGGACTGGACTATAAAAAATACCCGATTGTAGGGAAAATAGTAGAAGAGAAAAAATAGTTCACAACAGGGCCCGGGTAAGGGGATTTACCCGGGCCCGATACTTATTGGCGCTTTCCGAAGAGTAGTTTCAAATAATAATTAATGATACACCTGAATTAATCTATTGAAACTCGGGATTCTGGTAAACACTGACAGACATGCAAAGGACCTGATAGGGTTGTCAAAAGCGGCCCTGTCAAGAGGTCATGAGGTCATTGTGTTTTTTATGGATGCCGGGGTGAAGCTTCTTTCAAATGCAAAGGTAAAAAGCCTTTGCAAAAATTCCGGAATCAGCATGAGTTTCTGTGATTATACGACTCAGAAGAACGGGATTTCCAAGGAAGGCATTTGCGATAAAATTGTTTGTGGAAGCCAGTATGACAATGCCACAATGAATCATGTGGCTGACAGGGTCATAGTACTATAGACCGTTTATCTGCCCGAACAGGGCTTAAAGGAATTAATAGTGAAAATTCTTCATATTATTAATAACGGCATGACAGACCTTACTAAAAACATCATCGACGCGCAGTCAAAAGACCATGAGATAAAAGTTGTAACGCTTTCAAAAAAAGGGATATCGTATGAGGCCGTCATCGACGATATCTTTTCCTATGACAAAGTAGTGTCCTGGTAGCCCCCCTGACCCGATGTAGTATACTAATTGATGCCTGAGTCATTATTCAAAAAAAAATGGCATATCCTGTCGATTACTTTTTGTACCTTGTCCGCTTTTTTGCTGCTGTATATCTTCCGCAATTCTGACGACAACCGCCTTACAAGCTGGAAGTGGGCTTTTGCAGATACTGAGCTGCTCTGGCCGGTCCTGATAATTATGGCGGGCATCATCTTCTTATATGCCCTGCTGAACTCACCGATAACACATCAGCGGCCTTCCCTGTTTCTTTTCTCTGTCTCATTCGCGGTCTGTGCTGTATTCTGGAAAGTCCCTGAGGTCATAATAGATGCTTCGCGGTATTTTACTCAGGCAAAACATCTTGAACTATACGGTATTACATATTTCTTTTCCGAGTGGGGAAGGGACATTTATGCATGGACCGACCTGCCTCTTGTCCCTTTTTTATATGGCCTGATATTTAAAATATTTGGAGAGGCAAGGGCCTTTATCCAGGTTTTTACAGCCATTATTTTTTCGGGGACAGTCGTACTTGCATATCTGATCGGCAAAGCTCTCTGGGATGAAGAGACCGGGTTCTTTGCGGGCGTTCTCTTGTGGGGGATACCATATATTTTTTCACAGACCCCTCTTATGCTCGTGGATGTTCCTACCATGTTTTTCCTGACGCTTGCAATCTATATGTTTATCATCGCGTTGCAGAAGGGAGGCATATGGGTCCCTCTATCGGCCGTGTCCGTGTTCTGTACTGTATTTTCTAAGTATTCTGCGTGGGTGATGTTGTCCGTGCTTGCGGTTGTATTTCTGGTATTACTAAAACAGGGATCAGGCCGGAACAGACGCGGACAGGGGGTCATGGTCCATGACGCTGATGCTCAGACCCCGGAGGCGGTGCCCGATTTCCGCAGCTGTATTTATCGTGGCATCGCTGTTGTTGTAATTACGGGGGCATTGGTCGGCGTAGCAGTTTATCTTAAATATGATTTTATCCTGGGCCAAATGAAGTTTTTACGCGAATATCAGGCGCCGGGTTTAGGCCGCTGGGGGGAAAGTTTTGTTTCAACTTTTTTGTATCAGATACATCCTTTTATAACCATCGCGGCGTTATATGCTGTGTATTATGCCGTCAGGAAGAAGGACCCGAAGTTTCTGATTATATCCTGGCTGGTATTATTGATAGTCATTTTACAGATCAGGAGGTCGCGTTATGTCATGGTTGTCTTCCCGATGGTTACGCTTATGGCTTCATACGGATTACAGAAGATAGCATCCCCGGAAATCAGGAGATATGTTGCCTCATGCATTGCAGCTGTCTCGCTTACAGTGGCAATGTTTGCTTATATGCCGTTATTACAGTCCATGAGCCTGGTCAATCTCAAAAATGCCGGTATCTTCCTGGATTCAGTTGATGCGGAAAAAGTGGAAGTCTTTGCCCTGCCATCCGAAAAGTCCACTGTAAACTCTTCAGTAGCAGTGCCTATACTTGATCTTTATACAGGAAAAGACATTCTCTATCACTATGATAACAGCAGCTCTTTCCCCTCAGAGAGTATTGATACGTCTCCGATCAGATTCACCTGGGGATATAAAAATCCCGGATATTATATTCCGACTCAAAATGGTCCGGTTTCATACACGATAGCAGTAATCACGAACCATGGAGATGATGTTTTGCCCGGGCCCATCAGGGAAAAGCTCAAAAGGTATGAACGAATCAGGGTGTTTGAGGCAACCGAGGGTTTGTTTCTATACAGTCCTGTTGTGACGGTTTATTCGCCTGCAGTTGAAAGGAAGAAATAGATTTATCGCATGAGACCCTGGAGAAAGGTCTTTATCCGACGGAGAAATCCATTTTGTCAGACTGCGTTGGCTGTTATTCCGGTCCCTGTGTATATTCAAAGACTGGAATATGAAATACGTTGCTCATGAAATCTTTTGTTCTCTGATGCAGGGGATTTACGAATATATCAGGCGGGGTGCCTATCTCAAGGACCTCGCCGTTGTCCATGAAAACGACTCTGTCAGCGACTTTCTGGGCAAAGCCTATTTCATGGGTGACGACAACCATTGTCATCCCCTCTTTGGCTAGAGCGATCATTACATCGAGGACTTCATGAATAAGTTCGGGATCGAGCGCAGAGGTAGGCTCATCAAATAGCATGATCTTCGGCTCCATCGCAAGGCTCCTTGCTATGGCAACACGCTGCTGCTCACCTCCGGACAATTGCATTGGAAAGGAATCTTTTTTGTGACCAAGTCCGACTTTTTCAAGCAGTTTATGCGCCCTCTCATTTGCCAGGGTTTTGCTTAATTTCCTGATTTTGCGCGGGGCGAGTGTAATGTTCTTGATTGCCGTTTTATGCGGATAAAGATTGAAATGCTGAAATACCATGCCTATTTCAGCCCTCAGCGATGTCAGGTCGGTTTTCGGGTCAGAAAGATACATCCCGTCAACAATAATTTCGCCGTCATCTATTGCCTCCAGTTTATTAATTGTCCTGAGGAGGGTGCTTTTGCCCGCCCCGCTGGGACCGCAAATGACAATGACCTCTCCTTTGGAGATTTCCAGGTTGATGTTTTTAAGTACGTGGTGACTATTAAACCATTTGTTGGCGGCGATAAATTTGATCAATCTCTGAACCTGTTATTGAACTTATTGAAATGATAATGAATTTGTGCTGTCGTGCAGTTGTTATTATTTCAAAAAAACGGAGATTTTGTCAATTACAAATCAATAAGTTCCGCGAATCTGAGTGTCAATGATCATGATGATTGCTTTGTCTCAAGGTCAGTCTGTAGATTATGAATTCTTCCGTAAAGGTCCTTGCTCTGGCCATTATACTATGGTCCCATCCTGATTGCTCAGCTATGGAAACGGCCTGTTCAGTCCCCGCTAAAGATGAATAAATCATCTGCACATATCCGCCGGGGCAGAGGTACTCCTTTGCATCCCTGAAAAACCTGCTTACCAGCTCCTTGTCGGAATCATACAGCGCCATATCGAAATAAGTCTCTGGCTTTCCTTCAAGATACGGCGGCGAGAACAGTATGACACTGAATTTATGCTGAGGGTCCAGGGAGGTAAAAAGATCTCCTTCCAGAACAGAGACGGTATATTCCAGTCCGTTGGCTTTAACATTTTTTTGCGCAAACATTACGGCCTCGGGATTGATATCTACGGCAATGACCTTTGATCCGGCATGGCCGGAGGTAATTGCCTGAATACCGGAACCTGTCCCCATGTCCAGTACGGTATCTTTGGATGTTACCATTATATGTTTTGCCATGAACCTGCTTGTAAAATAGTGCCTGGGATTAAATACATTTTCGGATATTTCATACGTCTTTCCGGAAATACAGACCTTATGAGGTCCATATTTCTGGATTTTTTTTATCAGCCATATAACAAGGGATTGTTTCAGACGTGTAAACATAATAGTAACTATATGATTAATAAAAAGACGGGAAGCCGCTCATTCACTAAAACTTATACATGACCATACCGGTCAGGAGCTTGGGATAAAAATATGTGGACTTGGGAGGCATTCTGTGCCCTGCAAGGGCAACCTCCTTTAGGTCGTGTATCTTGGTCGGGTTAAGGAAAAACACGGCTTCAAAGGGCCCCTTCCTGGCCCTGTTCACTGCAATCTCCGGGTCCATTTCATATTCGTAGTGGCCTATTTTCAGGAGGTCCTCAAAAACAAATTTATGAAGGACGGACACATCAAGGGTCTTCAGGCATTCCGGCAAATCTATTTCTGTATCGGTCCCGTTAAATGACAGCGTATAGTACGATCCGGTATTTACAAGAAACATCCCGAACGAATGGACCTTTCCCTCCATTGCCTTAAACATCTGATGCCTTGCATATTGTTCCGGGGTTTCAGCCGGGCCTATTTTCTGCAGATTAAAATATTTCTTCAGGGTCTCTTTTATGTTTATGTCCGAATTGATTTCAACGATGCGATGTGTTGGAAGCAAGGTTAAACCCTCATCTTCCATGTTGGAAAGGAACATAAGCGCGTAGTTGAACGGCTCGTTGCCGGTCTTGCTCAGTCCTTTGCCCTGCATCTCTTTCTGAAAAGCAAGAGCTGTTTCATAGCGGTGATGCCCGTCGGCTATAAAGACATCCTTGTCGGACATTTCTTTTTTTATCTTATCAATGGATGTGCTGTCGCTGATCCGCCAGAGCCTGTGTCTGAAGCCGTCACCGTTGCCGGCTTCAATAAGCGGCGCAGTGTTGACCAGGTCATCAAGGATTGATGATGTGGTCCTTTCCGTGCTGCTATAAAGGGAATATATCGGGCTTGTATTGGCATCGCAGTAACGGAGGATGTTCAGCCTGTCTGACTTTGGTTTTGAGTAGGTCATTTCATGGGGATGGATTTTTCCTGAGCCCAGCTCTTCGAGCTTTACGGCACCGAGAAAACCCCTCGTATTCAAGCTCCTGCCCTTTATCGTGTAACTTATTTCATAAAAGTAGAAGTACGGCCCGGGGTCATGTATTAAAGTCCCTTCCCGGAGCCAGTCGGACAAATATCCTGCGGCCCTTGTATAGCGGTTTTCATGCTCGGTGTCACTGTCGATGTCTTTGCCGAAATCGATACGAATAATATTGTGTGGGTCTTTCCGGTAAAGCTCTTCCTTGAATTCGGGCGTGACTATGTCGTATGGCGGCGCTGTTGTCAGGGAAGCGTCCACCTTTTCAGGATTATAAAGAATGCCTCTAAATGGAATAATTTCTGCCATAATTCTGATTTCCCGAGGAAAAATATCTTAACATTGGGAAGAGGTAAATTTCAAACACGGCCCGGCTACCGGGAATTTATATGAAATATTTATCCCCTGATAGTAATATTGCTTTTCACACAGCATAAATCTAAAATAGTTACGTTATGGTCCTTGTCGGAAAAATCACTGATTATCTAAGACTCATAAAATTTTCCCATTCTGTCTTTGCGCTTCCTTTTGCATTTACTTCAGCCGTTATCGCAGCAGGGGGGACCCCGTCGCTTTATCAGATTTTCTGGATAACAGTGGCAATGGTCGGAGGCAGGACAGGGGCCATGGGAATGAACAGGATAGTTGACAGAAAATTTGACGCCCTGAATCCCCGGACCCGGAACAGAGAGATTCCGTCCGGAGTTGTAAAGGCATGGGAGGCGTTTGTATTTACTGCTATAGCGTTTGCTTTTTTATTGCTGGCGGCATATAAACTGAATCCACTCTGCTTTAAGATAGCGCCGCTGTTTCTTCTCGTGCTTTTTACTTATTCATATACCAAAAGATTCACATGGCTGTGTCACATTGTGCTCGGTGCATCTCTTGCATTAGCGCCGCTTGGTGCGTGGATAGCCATAAAGGGGACTTTTAGTCCTGATATCCTGCCGCTTTGTTTTGCCGTAATGTTCTGGGTCGCTGGCTTTGATACCCTGTATGGTTTGCAGGACATGGATTTTGATAAGAAGCAGGGCCTCTATTCCATCCCGAGCGTATTCGGCGTCAGCGCATCTCTATGGATAGCCAGGCTGTTTCATTTAATAACTATAAGCTTGCTGTTAAGCCTTGTCCCCATCTTCAGATTGTCCGGCATTTACCTGTTCGGTGTCCTGATTGCTTCCGGACTGATGTTATATGAACATTCATTAGTAAAATCAAATGACCTGAGTAAACTTGATATGGCTTTTTTTAATATGAACGGGTATATCAGTATTACTGTTTTTGTATTTACGCTGTTCAGCTATCTGCTTCCTTTATAGCATTTACAGTTATATTGTCTTTGCTCATATTTTGTAAGTCGGGTGAATATTATGAATTTTAAAAAAATAGCGGTTCTTATTATATGTGCAGTATGTCTGCTGCCGGTATTCGGTAATGACGCTCACTCATTAACCAACCGCCTGTACGTAACAAACATCGCCAATAATACTGTATCTGTTATTGATACATCAGATAATAAGGTAGTGAAATCGCTTGACACCGGGGCATGGCCTGCCGGCATAGCAGTTAACGAATTATCAGGGAGGGTTTATGTAGTTAATTCCCGTTATGATGACAGCAGCGTTTCAGTGATGGATATAATAACAAGTGAGATAATATCAACAATAAAGGTTGATCCCAATCCCATGCATATTGCCATTAATTCCTCTGAAGGTCTTGCATATGTAACTCATCCTGAAGGTAAAGATAAGACCATCTCCGTACTGAATCTCAAAAAAAATATATTGGTGCGAAAGATAAAGGCCGGCGCCGGCGCATTCCATATGGTTATAGTCGGCAATAAACTTTATGTAAGCAATTCAGAAGATAGTTCGGTTTCAGTCATAAATACAGAGAACAATAAAGTGATAACTACCATAAAAGTCGGCCATAAACCTATGGGAATGGCTGTCTGTCCATTAAAGAAGAGGGTCTTTGTCGCCGGCACGGTCAGCGATTCCGTGACTGTTATTGATGCTGAAAATGATAAAGTTGCGGGGACAATAAAGGTCGGCAGGGAACCATGGTATATAGGGATAGATCCGGTCGGGCACAGGGCCTATGTAACGAACCGGGGCGACGGGACTGTCTCGGTAATCAATACGTTGAATAATAAGGTGGTGGATACAATCAAAGTCGGTGGACAGCCGCTTGGCGTTGTGGTTGCACCGTCATTAAATATGCTGTATGTAGTGAATCACACGGACCACAGCGTTTCAGTGATTGATACGGTCAACAATTCTGTGGTCCATACAATCAATATAGGCGCCCCTTTGTACAGCCCCCATTCCGGCTCGCTCTGGGGTATTGCTTTATTCTGAAGGCAGAAGGGCCGGCATTTTTATTCATCCCTTTATGGCTATTCTTTAATCTGCCAATACATAACACTGCCTGCAATGCCGAACACCATCGGACTTATCCAGGGGGCCAGCCACGGCTGAAGAAATCCTGTATTGCCGAGAGAGATACTCACTGAATAAAGCAGCCAGTATAACACACTGATTACAACTCCCAGTCCTGCGGCCCTCATCCCTCCGCCCCATCTCGTATTTAATGCCAGAGAGATGCCGAACAGGATCATCACAAAATTGATCGACGGATAGGCCAGTTTTTCATAAAGCTGGATAACGTATCTGAGATTCCTGAACCCTGCCTTCTCGAGTCTTGAATAATAATTATAAAGCTCCCTGAAGTTCATTTCTTCAGGCTTTTTCATTTCTTCCCTGAATATTTTCGGTTCCTCCAGTGAGGTTGATACCATTGTCTCGAATTTATTTGACGTGTTGTTTTTAAAATCGAAAACCGTCACATTTTTGAGAGTCCAGACCCCATGGTCCCATAGCGCCTCATCCGCCTCTGTCCGTGTCTCTAATCCGAAAGAGGGACTGAATTTAAATATGCTCGTCTTTAAGATCCGGTTATCATTCTCGACAAATCCGTTTATACGGACCAGACTCCCATCCAGGCCCTTCATCCACAGAGACCCCTTGCTCTCAGTGATCTTGGGAGACTGCTTGAGGATTTGTACCTTTCGTATATAGGCGGCGCTCCTTGTTGCCTCAGGCACCACTGTCTCGCCAAGCGCCAGTGATATCAGGGTTATGAAGACTCCCAGTATGAGAAAGGACGAAAAGAGTTTTTTTATGCTGGCCCCTGATGCCTTGATGATAGTGGTCTCACGAAATTTTGATGCCATGCCGATGGTGATCAGGATGGAAAACAGAGAGGCAAACGGCAGTGCGTAAAGGATGACCCTTGGCGTCTGCAGCAAGAGGTATTTGACAATCAGGTAGACAGGAGGTTTTTCACTGTAAAATTCCGACGCCTTGTCAAAAAACTCCGCGACTATCGACATGGCCGTAAAGCTTACAAGGACAATGATGAAAAACTTAAAGAATTCCTTAAAAAAATATCTCCTGAATATTGTCATGATTATTCTGTTATATCCTTAAAGCCTTCTCATCGGCCTGTCCTTATACGCTATATGGACGAAAAAGAGAGTTATGCCGCCAAATATCAGGTTTGGCGCCCAGGCTCCCCAGGCAGGCGGTATTTCCCCTGACTTGGCGAGGCCTTCTCCCACAATCAGGAGCACATAATAAAGTATCAGAATTGCCAGGCTCAATGAGAAGCCGCCGAGACGGCCTATCTTTCCGATTTTGGTGGAGAGGGCAGGGCCGAGAAGGCCGAAGATTAAACAAGCAAAAGGGAGGGCCAGCCGCCTGTTTACTTCAATGGACCATTGGGTATTATTATTGCGGCCTTTCCAGAGATCTGAGGTTTTGATCTCGTCCGGTTTTATTTTGTCCATCGTCTCTATGCCGGATTTAAGCACAAAGTCATACTGCGAAAAGGATATTTCAGAAGAGGTCTTTTCATTGAATGAATGGACAAATCCGTTTTTCATGCTGAGTTTTATCAGCCCTTCCTGCGGATTGGCACTGATCACGCCGCTTTCAGCTACTATTACAACAGGTTCCTCAACTGATTTTATCCCCTCCTTGAAGACAAAAATCCCCCTGAATACATCTGCCGATGGAATTTCTTTTACGTAAATGACCGTGTCCTTGAATACGTCTGAAAAGGTCTCGGCTTCAAAAGTCACTGAGGCTTTTTTTACAATTGTTTCATATAAAGTGTGCTTGAACGCGTACATGCTGCGGGGCAGCAGGTAGAGGCTTACAAAGGCAAGGACCATGAAACATAAAACAGAAAGCATGACCGCGGCCCTGGATATTCCCCAGAAACTCATGCCGCTTGCCTTTAACACAATTATCTCACTGTCCGTTGACATCCTTCCGTAAGTGAGGAAAATCGCCACGAGTATTGCCATCGGCACAGCAAGCAGCAGAATGGACGGCTGCAGGTATATGAAGATCTTGACAATATCCGTAAGGTCAGCGCCTTTTCCCATAAAGATCCTTGTCAGCCGGACAAACTTTTCCATGAAAAGTATAACGGACATGGAAAAGATGATGACCGCCAGGCTTCTGGACATTTCTTTGAATATGGTTTTATGAAGTATCATGTGCTTTACAGTTGTCAGGCATCAGGCCTTTATTTACGTTGGTTAATTATAGCAACTCATGTAATCAAAAGGTAGGTGATGCGCTGATAGCGAAGTTTTGTGATTTTCTGTGCATGAATTTGTTAAGCCGGGCACGATAGGGCGGGATGCCCCGCCCCTACAAATATTTTGCAGATCACAAAATCGGCAGGTACTTCTCTATCTCATACGGATGGATACGGGTCCTGTAGTCGTTCCACTCGATCTTTTTGCTCGTGATAAAATTATTGAATATGTGGTCGCCGAGGGCCCTGCGCACAACATCGCTTTTTTCGGCGGCCTCGATGGCCTCGATCAGGTTCCCCGGAAGTGATTCAATGCCGAGTTCCTGTTTCTCCTCTTCACTGAGATGATAGATATCTTTTTCAATGGGTTCAGGCAGTTCGTAATTATTCTCTATGCCTTCGAGCCCCGCTGCAAGCATGACTGAAAAGGCGAGATAGGGATTGCAGGCAGGATCAGGAGAGCGGAGCTCAATCCTTGTTGCCATTTCCTTGCCGGGCTTGTAGAGGGGGACCCTGACAAGGGAGGAACGGTTTCTTCTGGCCCATGCAATATAAACAGGCGCTTCATACCCTGGGACGAGCCGCTTGTAGGAATTGACCCACTGATTGCAGAATACTGTTATTTCAGGAGCATGTTTAAGTATGCCGGCGATGTATTTCTTGGCAATATCCGAGAGATAGTATTTATCATTTGCGTCATAGAATGCGTTCCTTCCGTCTTTAAAAAGCGACTGGTGCGTATGCATGCCGCTGCCGTTCTGCCCGAAGATCGGTTTGGGCATGAAGGTGGCATAGAACCCGTACTTTGTCGCCACTTCCTTCACCACTATCCTGTAGGTCATGACATTGTCAGCCATTTCCAGCGCCTCCGCATAACGCAGATCGATTTCATGCTGGGAAGGGGCCACTTCGTGGTGTGAATATTCAACCTTGATCCCCATTTCCTCAAGGGTCAGGACGGTTTCCCTCCTTAAGTCGCTGGCAGCGTCCAGTGTGGTGAGATCAAAGTAACCGCCCTCATCCAGGACTTCAGTTCCTTTAGAATTCTTAAAATAAAAGAATTCAAGCTCCGGCCCAAGGAGAAACGTATAACCGTGGTCCTTCAGCCGGTCGAGGTTTCTTTTTAACGCGTATCGCGGGTCGGGGTCCCGTCAGGGTTTAGAATGTCACAGAACATGCGCGCCACCGCCTTTTCTTTGGGCCTCCAGGGAATGAGCTGGAAGGTGGCCGGGTCGGGCTTTGCAACCATATCGCTTTCATCTATACGCGCGTAGCCTTTAATAGATGAACCGTCAAACCCCATCCCCTCATCAAAAGCGGTATCCAGCTCCTCGCTTGTCACGGAAAAACTTTTTAACTGGCCGAGGATGTCCGTAAACCAGAAGCGGACAAATTTTACGTTATGCTCCTCTATCAGATTTAGAACGTCCTGTTTTGTTTTGTTTTTTTTCGCGGTCATCTGGACCTCCTTGTCGTAATATGTTATTTCGACATAAATGCTGAATCCGGTTATTTATGTATTAACGCTCATCATCGGGTGAGACTAATTATACATGATCAGTTAAGATGGCTCAATGAAATTCATTGCATCGCTGTCTGCTTCCGGTGGGCGATAATGTTTATGCTATAATCAATAAGTTTTCGGGGACTCAGGCTGTGAATTTCAAATGTAATAATAAAGTGAGGGGGGCATTATGAACGAAAGTATTCCGCGAGAAATAATTGAAAGAAAGATTTTGCTTATAAGAGGGCATAAGGTCATGTTAAGCAGTCACCTTGCTGAGCTTTATGCGGTGGAAACAAGAAGCTTAAATCAAGCAGTGAAAAGAAATATCAATCGTTTTCCGGAAGACTTTATGTTCCAAATCAATGAGTCTGAGACAGAACAACTGGTATCACAAAATGTGATACCACACAAGAAATACTTCGGTGGTTCGCTGCCTTATGCTTTTACAGAACAGGGCGTTGCCATGCTTTCAAGCGTATTGAACAGCGAACGGGCTATTCAGGTGAATATCGCTATCATGAGGGCCTTCGTTAAGCTGAAGGAAATGCTTTCAACAAACAAAGAACTTGCTCACAAGTTGGCAGAACTTGAGCGGAAGACAGAAAAGCATGACGGGGAAATTAAACTGATCTTTGACGCTATCCGCCAATTGATGGTTCCGCCTGAAAAGAAGCGTTTGAAGATTGGATTTAAGAGGGAGTCTGAAGGCTGAATAAGATATAATATGTGGTATGGAAGAGCAAGTGGACGTCTATGCTCTTTTGAGAAATAAGACGTAATCCCGATTTTACTGCGTTATTGAGTCGGGGAATAGGATGTTTAGAGGGAAGTAGAGATGGGTGAATTGGCCCTTCTTGAAAAATTACATGAAGACCTAATCAGGTTCGCTGCCAAACTTAGTTTCGACAAGACCCACCCATGGCATAGGAACCTTGTGGCATTTATATGGCTCTCTCATTGAACTGAGCGGGAGTCTGCTGATACTGCTCAATGAAGGAGGGAAAATAGGTATCCCTTCAATCTTCAGGACTTGAACTTCCCCCGATTTCTCGGACACTCAGATATGTTAGGAAGCCATAGCCTCCAGCTCAAAGGATATCGGGGAGCGATACCCCAGAGTTGAGTGCCGT
>JAGVNU010000025.1 GCA_020053105.1 Thermodesulfovibrionia bacterium | reverse complement strand
TTTCTTAACCTGTTGGGTGATATTTTATATCATCCCAATCCCTTTAACCAGAAGGGGGTTTTGCTTCTTTTTCCGTTTCTATATCTGTTTTAGGGTCCTATATTCCCCCAGCCTCACCCGCTCCCCGCTCGCGTTCTTAATATACCAGAAATCCCACCCATTAACCATAGAGCTATCAACAATAGACAATGCTGCTCCGGACGGAGAAGTGAATCTTTTATTCCCCAACTTAATAATTCCCTTTCCAGTCAGGATAGCCTTATATTCCTTCCCCTTATAAGCCCGGTAAAACGTTGCCTTGTTCTTCACTAATCCTGCAAGAGATTCAGGGTGTTTTGAATTGCCTTTCTTATTTGGGGCTCTTCGACTGGTCCTGCCGACAATTGTATCAATCTCGTCTTTGTGCTTCTCCTTCAGCATTGTTACAAGCTCCCACTTTAGGGTGTCGCCGGGCCGGCTTTTGTAAAGCTTCGTGTTGCCTTTGGGGTTTGTGTAACCGTTTCACTTCCTTCTTTATACAGGCGGTTTTTCAAGACCTTACAATAGTTTCTTGCGGCTTGATAATCAGGCTGCTGGATCAGCTCCTGAATAATATCCACTACAGAGAAATACCATGTTCCCGTATCCTCGTCATAATGACGGCGAATTTGTTTCCCTTCAAAAACAGCCAATGATTTTTCCGGCATCTCTTGTCCCCCTTACACCATACACCATTTTATGTATCAGTCATATCTATCGAGATTCAACCTCGATAATTATTTACGTTTCCCCCCTGAAAAACCTTCGCATGATTTTAATCTAATATCCAGCTAAACGGCAAGGAGAAAATAGTGCCTGTCAAGCCAAATTTAAAATGTCCGGTTTTTCTGTGACATCTTTAATCTTCCTTTAATCCACCTCCTGATATGATGAAGTCAGAATCATAAAAACAATATCAGAGGTAACACTATGAATCACTCATTATTTCGTAAAGACATCCGGCCCTTTGTGCTCTGGCTGTCATCTCTTCTGCTGCTGACGCTGGCAATAGATTATCTGCTTCATCAGAACCAGTTAAAATGGATAGAACGGTATTCAGGAATTCTCGGGACATTTCTGATAGTCATTTCCTTTGCCTACTCCCTCAGAAAAAAGAAGATCATCACATTTGGAAAGCCGAAGGTTTTTCTGATGATGCATGAATATCTGGCATGGACCGGTTCGCTCATGGTCCTTGTTCACGGTGGGATACATTTTAACGGGATACTGGCCTGGGCTGCGGCTTTAGCAATGCTAGTAGCAGTGATCAGCGGCCAGGTCGGGAAGCATCTGCTGAAGAAATCAACGGACACGCTTAATGCAAAGAAAGGCGACCTTGCCAGGGAAGGATTATCAAATGAGGAAATTGACAAGAAAATATTCTGGGACTCACTGGCCGTGAAGACCATGCAGAAATGGAGGACCGTGCACAAGCCGATCACGATAGTATTCGGCATTACCGCGGACCTGCATATATTTAACATATTTATGTTCTGGAGGTGGAGCAGATGATAAAATCAACTTCTATAGTAATAATTTCAATCATTGCTGTTTTATTGATCTACATGTTTCCAAAGCAGGCCCTTAATCCGGGAGAGCTTACGAAGGGCCATGAGCGCTTGGAAAATGCCTGTATGAAATGTTATAGCGTTTTTCTGGGCACACAGGGGAAGAAATGCGTTTCCTGCCACAAACTGACTGATATCGGCAGGACCACGACAACCGGGGTCAGGATGGATGAAAACATAGCCAGGGGCAAGGCCGCCTTTCATCACCTGTTTCAGGAAGACTCCTGTTTATCATGTCACACGGACCACGCCGGAAAGAGCGCGGATAAAACAGTCCGTCCGTTTTCCCATAATATGCTGCCGGGAAAAAACATAAATCAATGCAAGACATGTCATCAAAGACCTGCCGGCAAATTACATGAAAACAACAATCAGGAATGCAGTCAATGCCATTCCATAGACCGCTGGCGTCCCGCGACCCTCGATCATGCAAGGTATTTCGGTTTCGATAATGAACATAAGCCCGACTGTGCAACCTGTCATCAGAACAATAATTATAAGGAATACACCTGTTACGGCTGTCATGGACATTCACCGGAGAAGATCCAGAAGGAACATCTGAAGGCCGGTATCTACAGTTATAAAAACTGTCTGCTCTGTCATATAAGCGGTGATAAAGAGGAGGCCAAAGGGATATTGCAGTCGATTAAATCTCAGCATACTTCCGGAAATATTGTCTCCGGCAAAGACTACGGACAATTGACAGCATATAACAAAGGCCCCCATAATTTATCAAAAGGGCAAAACATGAACAACTGTATAGCATGCCATCAAAGTCCTTTTGACAGATTACATCAGAACAATAATCAGGAATGCAGCCAATGCCATTCCGGAGACCGCTGGCACCCGGCTACCCTGGACCATACGCAATTCTTCCGTTTTGACGGCAATCACAGTTCCGAGTGTCAGTCATGTCACAGGGACAACAATTACCGGGAGTATACCTGTTACGGCTGCCATGAACATTCACCGGGCAAGATAGAGAAAAAACACCGGAAAGAAGGTATCAGCAACTACCAGGATTGCGCGGCCTGTCATCCAAGCGGGAATGAAGAGGACATAAGACACGGTTACCCGGCTGGAAGGTCCACGGCGCAGGCATGGACAAACCCCCAGGGCGGGGAAGGGACCGGGAAGGAAGTTTACCGGGATTCAGGATATAATTATGGCCGTGATTCTGACAAGGGTAATTATGAACACCGTGATAAAGAAGAAGACGACTATGATGACTGAAGACAAATATATTCATAGAATATTACATGCTCTTTAGATGAAGTCGGGAGAGTATTTAAGTTCATAGTGAGAAAAAGTTAACATACCCTGAGAATGTAATGCTGAAATATCTGACCTTAATTATTTATTTCTGTCCGCTGTTCCTGTCAGGCTGCGAGGATACAGACATCCTGACCGCTACCGGTGCGGGGATAGATGCGGTAAAGGCGCTGACCCTTTCTGATAAGGATGTACAGGAGATTGCCTCGCAGGCAGCGCAGTATTCAGACCAAAAGAATACTCTGTTGCCACCTGAAAATAAATACGCAAAACGGCTTAATCATCTGGTTGGTCAAAACCTTCAGGATGGCAGTGTGAAATTCAACTATGGCGTCTATATGTCGCCGGAGGTCAATGCGTTTGCAATGGCAAACGGGACTATCCGCGTATACAGCGGCCTTATGGACATGCTGAGTGATGGGGAGCTGCGGTTTGTTATTGGTCACGAAATGGGGCATGTCATGAAAAACCATATAAGAAAGAAAATACAGCTTACCTATGCTGCGAGCGCTGTCAGAAAAGGGATGGCATCCCAGAACAGCGCAGCCGGAGATGTGGCCAGGTCATTGCTCGGAGGTCTTGCAGAAACCCTGATGAACGCGCAATTCTCCCAGCTGGAGGAGAAAGAGGCCGATGATTACGGGCTGGCCTTTCTCAAAAAGGAAAAGTATAAACCGTATGATGCGGTATCGGCACTGGAGAAGATTGCCGCTCTAGGTACTGGCCATTCCTTTCTTTCAAGTCATCCGGACCCAACGAAAAGGGCTGAAAGATTGCAGGCCCAGATTCAAGGCAGGGCTTTATCCATAGAAGAGAACCAGCAGAACATTTTCGCTGGTGTCAAGGCATTTTTAAAGGACCGCTTCCCCTCGGTCTATAAATATCTGATCAGGTTGTTTCAATCTATATAAGATTATATTCCTTAATGGCTATATTCAAACAGCTTAATGACTGCCTCATTCAGCCGATCAATCCCCTTTATCTCTTCCTGCATCATCGGGAATTGGAGTACAGGCATATTGAATTTTTCTTTAATCTCTTTTAAATATTTCATCTGCATCCGTCTCCTGTTTTTGAAGAAATCATTCACGCACACTTCTTCAGGCAGCACCATGTTCGCAACCACAAGCTGCGTCTCGATGCCTGCATCTTTCAGATCAAGCATGGCACGGTATGATTCAAGAATTGGAGTTGATTCCGGATAGAGGACAAGGCAGAATACGGCTTGCTCCCTGTCTCTGAGAATGTCTATGATTTTTTTGAATCTGTTTTCGGTTTCTCTCTTTGTTCCTGCTGCTTCAGCTGTTGCGATCATCATCTCCGCCTGTTTCGCATAATCAAATGGAAGATCGAGAAGCCTTAATGTGTGTCCAGTCGGAGCGGTATCAAAGACGATTACATCATAGACGCTGCTTTCTATGAAGCGGATGAATTTGTCGAAGGCCGCCATCTCTTCAATGCACGGGGAATTAAGCTCCTCTTCCATTGCCGCCATCATGTCTTCGGAATATTTACCCCGTGCGTCTTCTAACACTCTTTCCTTATATTCATTGAATGCCTTTTCCTGGTCAATCATCACGGCAAAGAGATCTTCGGAAATCTCCACAGGCTCATCATATATCGCTCTATCAAATACTTCTCCGATGTGGGCCGCCGGGTCTGTTGTAACAATCAGTGTCCTGAATCCCTTTTGCGCTATGTGCAGTGCTGCAATGCACGAAATTGTCGTCTTTCCCACTCCGCCCTTGCCGGTAAAGAAGATAGCCTTTGTGCCGTTATGGGGAAGAAAAAGTTTATCGAGGTTTGGCCCTGGAATATCAGCCTGCAAATCCGGGCGAGGGCGCCTCGCCCCTGCATCCGCGCTTCCGACTGTCCGCACTACTGTACTGTCAAACAACTCATTCGCCACATCTTTTAATGCATCTATTCCCTTCACCTCATTATCTCTTAAAAACATATACCGCATCGGCTTGCATATTTCACTTTCTATGTCCCTGATTACTTTCTGCTGGATATTGTATTTCTTTCTGAAAAATTCAATCTCACAGACCTCTTCAGGCAGAATGCCGTTAATAATAATCTCGCGTGATTTAATGCCGATCGTCTCAAGCTCTTTTGAGGCCCTTAGGGTCTCATAGAGAGACAGCTCCTCCGGACGCATGACAAATATGAAGTCAGTGCGTTCAGGGTCTTTGAGAAGAGTAGTTGCCCGGTCGTATTTGTCTTTTGATTCCTGAATAGACTGGACCGGGCCGAGGCAGGTCTGGCCGCTTCCTTTTGAGGATTCCTCTATATGCTTTGACCAGTCAACCGGCAGCTCAAGCAGTCTTATCGTATGTCCTGTCGGAGCTGTGTCGAATACAATCACATCATATTCGTCACCCTCCATGAAATCTATGAACCTGTCGAATGACGCCATCTCCGTAGTACATGGGCCGCTTAAGTTCTCATCAAGTGACGCGATGACATCTTCCGGCATGATCTCTCGGAAGGGCCCTATTATCCGCTCTTTGTATTCCCTTGTCGCCTTGTCAGGGTCAATTTCCATTGCAAACAATTGTAGGGACAATTTATGAATTGTCCCTACGTCAATCGGCGTAACCTTATGCCCGATCTCCTGCTCAAACACATCAGCAAGGTTTGATGCCGGGTCGGTTGTGACAATCAACGTCTTTTTGCCCTGTGAGGCATAATGGATCGCGGCGGCGCACGCCATTGTGGTTTTACCTACCCCGCCTTTACCGGAAAAGAAAACGTGTTTTGTCATTTATATTCCTTCAACTGATCACTGTCAGAGGCTTTTTCTTGAGCGGCTCTATTCCGAGTATATTGCACAAGTCTTCGTACAAAGGATATTCGCCTGTCTTAAATACCTCTCCATTAATAATCGTAACAGGCAATGCCTTCTTTCCGTTTTTATGAAGCAAATCCGCAACCGTTTTATTTGCCATGAATTCCTTCGGCTGCTGGGCAAGGTTGAACCTCGTCACTTCAATCCCCTGTTTTTTCAAAGCCAGTACAGCTTCGTTCATCTTTACAAGCACAGGATCAATACTGGGTCCGCACATACCCGATGAACAGCACATTGCGGGGTCATAAATTTCAATTTTCATGTTCGTTGTCTCCTATTTATCAGCAGGGGTAATTCATGAATTACCCCTGCATAACTATGCGTCATAACGCATCTACGCCTTTGACTTGGCAATATTCCACGGTATAATATTTTTTCCTGAAATACAAAGCAACGTTTACCAGCCCGATCAACACAGGGACTTCAACCAGCGGTCCAATTACAGCGGTAAAGGCCGCTCCGGAATTGATCCCGAAGACCGCAACGGCAACGGCAATGGCAAGTTCAAAATTATTACTGGCCGCGGTGAAGGAGAGCGAAGCCGACTTCTGATAATCCGTGCCCATTTTTTTCGCCATATAGAAGGAGATGAGGAACATTACTACAAAATAAATCAGCAGCGGTATGGCAATGCGGACTACATCAAGCGGAAGCCTGACTATATAATTGCCCTTCAGGGAGAACATGACAATTATAGTGAATAACAGTGCAATTAAAGTGATCGGGCTGATTCTTGGTATGAAGACCTTCTCATACCATTCACGGTCTTTTATCTTAATAAGACTGAAACGTGTAATTATCCCGGCAAGAAAAGGAATGCCCAGATAGATAAACACACTTTCTGCAATCTGCCCCATCGTTACTTCCACTATAGCCCCTTTTAAACCGAGCCATGCCGGCAATACGGTTATGAAAATATATGCATAGACAGAGTAAAACAGGACCTGGAATACAGAGTTGAAGGCTACAAGCCCTGCAGTATATTCCGTATCACCGCATGCCAGCTCATTCCAGACAATAACCATGGCGATGCAGCGTGCCAGTCCGATCATGATAAGGCCGACCATGTAATCGGGATAGTTATGGAGAAACACAATTGCCAGTATAAACATCAGGACAGGCCCGATAACCCAGTTTTGTACCAGAGAGAGTCCAAGCACTTTTTTGTTCTTGAAGACTTTTCCAAGGTCTTCATACCGCACCTTGGCAAGGGGAGGGTACATCATAAGGATAAGGCCGATTGCGATAGGGATGTTTGTCGTTCCGGCCTGAAAGGAATTTATGAACGACTCTATATCAGGGACCGAGTAACCGGCCCCCACCCCGGCAGCCATTGCCAGAAATATCCAAAGGGTCAGATACCGGTTTAAAAATGACAGCTTTATGTTCTTTTGAAGATCAGAACTCAAATTTACGTCCTCTTCAGCATTTCCTGCTCTTTTTAATTATCACCGGCGGTTTCCTGCTCATCCTTTCGAAGATCCCCAAAAGCAGGAACCTTATAAACATGTCCGACTCAGCAAGTGAATAATGTATCCACCTTCCGTTTTTTCTGTCCTTTATTAAGCCGGCCTCTTTTAACATGCTCAGGTGAAATGAAATATTCGGTTGGGTCATTTTCAATGTCTCAGCAATATCACATACGCAGATTTCCCCGTCTTTCATCAATGAAAGTATCCTGAGCCTTGTTTCATCTGACAGGGCCTTGAAAATCGGAAGAATTTTTTCCATTGGCAGTTCCTCTCTAGTTCACGGGATTGAGTAATTAGATATGCATTTATATGCTAATAATTATATTGATCGTATTTCATGTGGTAAATACACCGCTATATATTTAATGTATAAATATCTATTTATATAATGCTAATTTTAGCAGGCATCTGACAGGTTGTCAAGCTCATGGGCTGCGGACATAAAAGTAAACTTATGAGCGGGCCCCGATGTTGCTCCCCTTGTTCATTTTCATTTGCCTGGAGCATGAATATTATCCGTAGAAATTATTAAATGGGCGATATGATTTATATCATATAAAATCCTCCGGGGGTAAGTTATATTGACTTGGAGGATGTTGACATTGATGTGAAAAGGTTAATCCCACCTAATAAGAGCCCAACTTTTCAACATCAGCCATGTCCCCTATTTGTCAACATCCTCTTTTTTCTTTCTAAATGGGTGCGGAGGGGAATGACATTGATTCCCTTTTCAGCCCATAATTAATATGTTCTTAACAGGCATTATACTCTTCAGGTCCTAACTCCCTTCAATGCATTAAGTTTTTCTTGTATAGTCCGATAAATACATACGGTATCACAAGGAACCAAACTATCCGTTGTTCATAACTATGGAGAAGATTATGTCTAAATGGAAAGATTTAGGGACCCTCCTTATGGAATATGGGTTGATAAATATTGATGCTCTTAATGAAGCATTAAAACTTCAGGGGGAGACTGGTCTCAGGCTGGGTGAGGCACTGGTTAAACTCGGTAAGGTCTCTATGGAGGACATAGACTGGGTGCTCAGCAAACAACTCGATATCCCTTACGTGATTGTAGATGACATTAATGTAAATATTGAATTGCTGGGGAAATTTCCAAAGGAGTTCCTGATAGAAAACAGGGTCCTGCCGCTTTATGAAGCAGATGATCAGGTGTCGATTGTTATCGAGGACCCGTTTAACAAGTCCGCAATCGCCTTTATTGAAGATTCATCAGGAAGAAAAGTAAGTCTGTCTACCGGCAGCGGGAGCAAGATCGAGGAATTATTAAAACAGACCTTTAAAAAAGTAGGCCTTCCGGAATTAATTGACGCGATTAAAACTACCATAGAAAAAATTAAAGAGACCTCTTTTTACCGGATAGACTTTATTCTTGCTGAACATTCCTGCGAGATCAATGTCTTTGGTTCCGGGATATTAAAACAATTGACGGAAATAAAGGGACACTTCACGGATGAAGATATATTTAGCGCCTTTGATGATCTCGGCATTCATTTCCTGTACGAAGAATCATTCAATAATAACAGGCGGTTTGTAGCAGTTTTTCCACTGGAAAACAGGATTGACATAAGGAAAATGCCAGCCATAGTCGGCGGGTATGGTTTGTTCCTGCCTGAAGGGAATATATTTTCCGATGCCCGCGTATACGGATTATTAAACGTATTTCCTCTCAGTGAGCCGATACACGGGTATCCGTATCTCGCGACAAAAGACAGACAATCTTCATTTGAAAAATTTATATATGTTATTGATGCAGCGCCGGCAGAATTCAGGGACTATTATGTAAATACATATATGCCCGGAAAATGCCCGTCCTGCAACGGCAGCGGCTGCCATATCTGCAGGGATTTGGGATATGAATTTAAAAAGATAGAAGGTATTTATTCTTCTGATTATATAAATCAATGCCGTAGAGAGGACCACCATGGCTAAGATCGATGCATTTTTTAAATACATGATTGAACATAAGGCGAGTGATCTGCACTTAAGCTCAGGGGCAAAGGCCAAAATCAGAAAGCACGGTGAGCTTGAAGAAATGGATTATCCTGAACTCACGAATGAGGTAGTCCAGAGCCTGCTTTTTGAAATCACGACAGAGCAGCAGAAGAATTTGTTCCTGGCCAAAAGAGATCTGGACTTTGCGTATGAAATTCCGGGGGTCGCCAGATTCAGGGCAAACTACTTCGAGCAGAAAAGGGGAACGGGGGCTGTCTTCAGGGTCATCCCCACAGAGATCCTTTCTGTAGAGGACCTGAATTTACCAACGCAGATTCTTAAATTGACCCAGTTGAGCAGGGGGCTGGTACTTGTGACAGGACCGACAGGCAGCGGCAAATCCACAACGCTTGCGGCAATTATCGATTATATAAACAAGAACCGCAAGGACCACATTCTGACGATTGAGGACCCGGTGGAATTCGTCCATCAGAACAAGGGCTGCCTTGTAAATCACCGGGAGATCGGTAATCACACAGAATCCTTTGCCTCGGCCCTGAGGGCAGCGCTCAGAGAGGACCCGGATGTCATTCTTGTGGGTGAAATGCGCGACCTTGAAACAATTGAACTTGCCATAACAGCGGCAGAGACAGGACATCTGGTCTTCGGCACACTCCACACGAGTTCCGCCGCAAAAACCGTGGACCGCATAATCGACGCCTTCCCGGCAGGACAGCAGGCGCAGATACGCACAATGCTTTCAGAGTCGCTCAAGGGGGTTATCTGCCAGCAGCTGTTAAAGAGGATCGACCAGCCTGGACGTCTTGCCGCGCTTGAGATACTATTTTGTAAAACTTCTATTGCAAACCTGATCAGGGAGGGCAAGACCTTCCAGATCCCCTCGATGATACAGACAGGAAAAGGCGACGGCATGCAGCTCCTGGACCAGGCGATCATGGATTTCCTGATGAAAAAACAGATCTCCCCGGAAGAGGCATACCTGAAGGCCAATGACAAGAACGCCTTTGAGAGGTTTATTAAGAAGCCTTAGTATTCACAAGCTCCTGCCTGAGTGTCCTGAGGATATCCAGGCTCTCCACGATTTCCTCAATCTCGTTAATTTCGAGAATAACGCTGACATCCGGTTTTATCCTGATTAATTCCCTGAGCGCCATGATCTCTCTGCAGCCGGGAGTCAGCGGCCAGTGGTCCGTAATACCTCCGCGCAGGACGTTGTTCCTGTGAATATGCACAAAACTGATCTTTTTGATAGTGGCATCATCAAGCGCTTTCACAAACTCAACAGAATTCAGCCCTGATGATTCGACATGGCCGATGTCCAGCGTGATGGAATCCGCGAAAGTGTCCCAGAACCATTTTACATCTGCTGTGTCGGTTGAGTTCTCAAGGGAGACGTGTGTTACTGCGCTGAGCTTCCCGAGAGATTTTCTGAAGACATCCCCGGATTCACCTTCAAGTCGTCCGCCCTCAGGAGACTTCTCATCGTGTAAAATCAGCGCGAGATCAGCCAGTCCCGCCATTTCCATCAGTTCTTCGAACATGTCCTTTTGCAGAAGGGAGTATTTCACGGGGTGTATGACATAACGGATACCGGCGTCTTTGCAGGCACGGGCGCATTTTCTCATGAATTCGAGACCGCCATTCATGCCCCGGTATATGGAAACCTGCAGAAGGTCTGCGTCCCAGTATTCTACTTCTTCCGGATAAAGCACCCTTGTACCGATGAGCATATTTTATTTTAAACTAGGAGAGGCTGTAAGTATATAAGGGAGCAGAATAAGGCAGTAAAAATGGTTGATATATTCAAACTTGCCGGGGAAGCGATCTACTCAAATTGTGATTTCAGGCTGATAAATTCCTCCTTAAGCTTATCAAATTCACTGCGAAGCGCTGTGATCTCATCTTCCAGTTTTGCGATCCTCTCGTTTTCAGCCCTGACCCTGATGGTCGCTGTTTCTTCAGAAACTGAAGGTTCTTCTTCCCTGATCTCCGGTTCGCCGGACAGCAGGTGCGCAAAGCGCGGTTCTTTTCTGCCGATCTGACGCGGGAGCTTTATGACCAGGGGTGGTTCTTTTTCCATCAGCCTGTTCAGGATTTCTTCAACCTCCTGCAGTCCCTGGAAATTATGCATCCGGTCCGCGCGGTTCCGGATCTCCCCGACTGTCTGCGGTCCGCGCAGCATTAATTCGCACAGAACCGACACGTAATCTCCGGAGAGGCTGAATTTCTGATGGAATGAGTGCTGGTATTTCGGGACACGGCTGTCGGCCTTGTATATTTTTTCAGCCAGACCTTTTTCCCTGAGACTGTCCAGCCCCCGCACAACAGTCGTGTCTTCATATGAAACAACAGGGTGACGGTTGGATTTCTGGTTGCAGGCGCTGGTCAGGGCATTCAGGGTCAGCGGATAATAATCAGGAGTGGTGATTCCCTTTTCAATAAGACAGCCGAGAATGCGCACCTCAATGTCATTCAGCAATATGTCCATTACGCTTATGGATTGTCTTCGACGGCCACATATTCGCTGCCGGTTATGTATTTTTCCAGGTCCTTTATTTTGATCTGCTGATCATTAATTATAGCGTTGACTATGTCGCCTATCGTTACTACGCCGGTCAGCTGGTTATTTTCAAAAACCGGCATATGGCGGCAATGAATAGCGGTCATCAGCGCCATACACTCCTCAACGGTCTTGTCGGGTGTTATGGAATATACTTCCCTTGTCATCAGTTCTCCAACAGGTGTTTCCCTTGATGATTTGCCTTTCAGTGTTACTTTGCGGGCATAGTCTCTCTCTGAAAAGATACCAGCAAGCTTCCCGTCATCAACAACCATTAAAGCCCCGATGTCTTTTTCAGCCAGCATCTCTAATGCCTTATAAGCTGTTTCCCTTGAGCTGATAGACCAGATGTTTTTACTCTTTGATCTCAGAACATCCTGAACTTTTAACATAGCCGCCTCCCTTTTACGGAAATTACGTCTTGCTGACCAAGCGCTAAAGATACAGGGATTTTCTTTTAATATTTATGAGGTAATATAATCTTAAGCTATATTCCATGTCAACAAATACATTCGTATAAAAGTCCCGCGGGGAGACCGGTTACTGCCCGTTCTTTTGTGTCCTGGCTTCCAGATAGTATGCAATCATCAGGACCAGTATAACGCCGGCTCCCAGGCCCATTTCATATAATTTTTCAACAGGGGTATGTTCCATAAGTGACGTTTGTGCCTCGATTAAGAGGATACGTCTGATTGCGGCTATAATTCCAATAGCAAGAAAGGGCCCCAGCGAAAATTTCTGCTTTTTTAAAAACCTGATAACAGTCCAGAGCAGTTCGAGGATTATAAGGGCGAGAAGCACATCATTGACCAGTGCGATAATGGATGTGCGTGAAGGTTCCAGGACGTTCAGAAATGCATAGAACAGCATGAAACCGCAGGCTATAAGCAGCAGTAGCGCTGCCAGGACGTGAAAGACTATATCAATCTTTAAGAGCAGCCTGCGAAAAATTTCAGTTAATGCCGATTTGTCCTGTTCCATGGATACCCTTCAATTAGTAAGTATGCATACAATTATCCCCTGATAAGCATAAAAATTCAACACAAATTATCATGTTTGGGTTTAGGCAGGGCTGCAGTGAACCGCTTCGGCGCTTTCATTGCTCTGTGTTATCATTATATATGCTGGTGCGGTCAGGTAATTTATGCATGAATATATTCAAAATCAGATGGTATGGTCTCAGGCTTATTTAGGATGAGAATGGTCAATTTGGATCTATATTTTCGTGAGGGATGCTGGCTCTGCGACAAGGCTGAAGAAATGTTGAACGGCCTTAAGGTGAAGTACGGCATCAACATTAATAAGATTTCTATCGACTCAGACAAGGAGATCTATGAACTGTACAGGTTTGACATCCCCGTCCTGGAATTTAAAGACGGTTCAGCCCTTCACGGAGTGATCAAGAAAAAGGACCTTATAAGAAAACTCGAAGAAAACAGGGAGTAATCGGAGACATGCTTGACAGTTTGCAGGAGCAGGACCGGAATATGTGCATAACGTAAGCCCCCTGATAATCATTGCCTAACAGGGGTTGAACTATGGCATTATAGATAAAATAATGTGTATTACAAATTTCATTTTTCATTCATGGTAAAAAGGAGTATAAGTGAAGTGCCTCCAGTGCCTCGCAGAAAATAAGAGTTCATCGCGCCATTGTGAAAAATGCGGGGCGCCTCTTCCGATGAGGAGGTGGGGCGACCGTTACCGGAAACGCATAGCCTTTATTGTTATCGCTGTCATAATGATCCTGGTCAGCGGAACTGCTTATTTATTCCGGGACATAATTGATCCGGCCGTTGATATTGCCGAAACGATCTCCCCTGCTGATAAAGAGAAATATGAAAAAGAGAGACAGAAAAAACGTGAAGAGCTGAAGGCAAAATTAATGACAGTAATTAAGGAGCAATCAGTAGTTAAGAAGGATGAAGAGAAAAAAATTACTGTTAAGGCTGATGAAATGCCTGCTGAAGTTCCGAATGTACAAAAAGAGATCGTTTCAGGCTGGGTCATAATTACAGATCCGTGGGACAGGCAGGTCAATAAGTTCAGGGCAGGATTGGCTGGAAACGGATGGCTGGCGCTGCCTGCCCGCTGGTGCCTTGGCGGAAACAGATGGCTTTTTTATCCGGATTCAGGGCAGGCATCTGAAATAACCGGCGGACAGTGGATAGCCGGGGACAAGGTCGGTTTGTGGCGTATTGCTGAAAACACGGGCAGCTTTGAAGGGCCTGACCTGGCCCCCTGGAACGACAGGGAGCCTGTGTCGTGGTCAAGCCTTGAATCGGCTGCTGAATATGATTCGATCACGTTAGGCCGCGGCCGGTCTGAGGGTCTTTTCGTCCTTTCCCAGCTTCCTGACTACATTGATGAAACAGGGATATTTCTCCAGGAAGGAAAGATTGTAGGCTGGTCATTTGGTCAATGGCTGCCTAAATGCTATATGTGGTCTGGCAAGGCCGGCACAGAGCCGGAATATAAAACGTGGGTCAAGTATTTCTACAACATTACCTTTGCCAATGGCCGGGAAGAGAAATTTGCCAGGGCACTGGCCATGCAGAAGGGCCATACCGGGCAGGAGCAGCTCGCTGCCTTTGTTGAAGGATTCAAATTACAGCCGAAACTGGCGGCAGAGGACACTCCCGGTTATTTAATGTCTGAAGAGATCGTTAAAAAAATGCATGTCCTAATCACAAATGCCGTCAACAACGGCGAAGCAAACAGAATTGCGGACATGTTTAACAGTCAGTTATTAAAGGACATAGGCGATATCAGATTATTGATGGATATTGTCCCGGCCATTGCCCATGGACGCGGCTTTGAAGCCGCTGTAGCAGAGATCGAGGATTCCGGCCGATATATCACCCGGAAACTTGGGCATGAAATTCCGGCGCTTAATGCGCTTCATATTAAGTATTATCAGGACTGGCTCCAGTCTCTGGTTTCTGCCGGTGCAGCGGACGAAGGGCTCCAGACTTACAATATGGCAAAGGCTTATTATCCTGATGACCCCTATATTCATCTGCTAGGGGCTGAGCTTGCGCTCCTGAATGGTGACTGGAAAGAGGCTGAACGCATGTTGTATATGAGGAATTATCCCCCTGCATATCAGGACCGTTACGAGCTGCTTGGATTACGCATTTCCGAGATAAAAGGCCAGGAAGAAAAGATAGTTATACGATTTCCGCGGGGGTCCGGCACGATACCTGTAACTGCATCCGTTAATGGGACTGTCCATCAGAATTTTCTGGTCGATACGGGCGCCTCAATGGTAACTATCCCTTCATCAACAGCTGATTCATTGGGCCTGGAAGTTGTTCATGGACAAAGGACCGTATCGACTGCGGGCGGGACTGTGCATGTCCGTGAAGTGATCATTGATTCTATAGAAATTGACGGGCAGGTGGAATACGATATCGGAGCTTTCGTCCTTGACCTGCCGGGCCGGCCGGGGGTAGGTTTACTCGGCCTGAATTATCTTGGAAGATTCCGGATGGACCTGAAACCCGAAGAGGGGACGCTGGTGCTTGCTCCCAGATGAGCCCTCTCAGGTCGTTATTGACAGGACTCTTTATGTCTGCCGGTATTTTATCAGTTCTTCATGCAGGCATCCTGATTACATATAATTATTTGCCCGGCTCCATATTTATTCTGATTGGCCTGATAATCTTATTTTCCCTGCTCTTCTGGGTAAGTATTAAATATGACCATATGCTGGACATGAATGAGGTGTTCTTTAAGACAATCTCATTTGATATGAACGTCCGTTCCGGATTTGCAGCGTTCTTTTTACGTTACATGAGGCCATTGAATCCTTACATCGGTATATTTATAGCAATGCTGGTTTTGTTTCTGATGCTGCTGACTTTTCCCGCCCTGATTATTTATCTGATGACATATCCGAACCCGCCTGGTACGTTACTTAAAGTTTCTGTTTTTTGTATGACCATAGGAATATGCATATCATATTTTTATTACAATAGAGATACATTTTCTTCTGTCGCGGACAAGCTCATGTTCATTGCGGGAATACTGTGCGGTGCGGCAGCGTCAAGCAATATTCTTTAACATAAGGACAACGATTATAAATATGACTTTGTGCAAGCATAATATACTGGTGATGTTGCCAGGAAAGAAAAACCTGCTGCGGTGCCGTCGCTGCCATTTGACAATAACGGCGGATGAACTCGGGGAGGGGCATTGTCCGGAATGCTTTGAAATAAGCGGCGGGAAGCAGTATGACTTTGAAGAAATTCCGGCGGTGGATACAGGAAAGACCAGATACAGGTGTGAAGAATGCGGGGTCATTGTTGAAAGTAATTAACACGGACAACGCCTGCATTATTGTAAATGCAATGTTTAGGGTAACGAAAGAAAGGAATGTCCAATATGATTCCATGGGAGTTAATCGACAGCGCAAGGGTGCCCGGCACTGGTGGAGATATATCTCTTTATAAAAGAGGAGATGAATTTTCGATCAGACTGGAGCAGGGGGAACTCATGAACAGCCGGGTCCATGGATCGGAGGATGCCTTGGCCGAGCTTGCCTGCGCGCGTATTGCCGGCCGGCCGAGGCCTTGTCTGCTCATAGGGGGGCTTGGTATCGGGTATACCCTGGCTGCGGCGCTGCGCCTGCTTGGGTCTAAGGCCCAGGTTGTAGTTGCCGAGCTGGTACCGGCAGTAGTCGAATGGAACCGTGGACCTCTTGCTCATCTTGCAGGCCATCCCCTTGAGGATGCGCGGGTCATTGTTCGCGAGGTTGATGTCGCACAGATGATCAAGGATGAGCGCCGGGCCTATGATGCTATTCTGCTTGATGTGGACAATGGCCCGGATGGTCTGATCCGGCGGGAAAATAACTGGCTGTATGCCCGCTCCGGACTGGATGCCACCTTTGCGGCATTGCGGCCCGGGGGCGTTCTGGCCGTATGGTCTGCAGGACCGGACCGTACTTTTACGCGGCGTTTGCTGCAGGCAGGTTTTGAGGTTGAAGAGGTCAAGGTGCATGCGCGCGGACCACGGGGGGGAGGGCATCATACCATATGGTTTGCTGTGAATAGAGGATGAGGGTTACTTTTTCGGTCCGAAGAGATTGGGTATATAAAAAGTGTCGTACTTTGTGACCAGCCCTTTTATATTTAAATACTGCAGGTCTTTTGCCTTGCTCTCGCTGAATCCGAGTTTCCTGAAGTCCATTATCCCCTTCGGGGAATGGCATTCATTACATGCTACACTGATCTCTTTTTTGGCTATGTGACGGTGGAAAAAAATCATGTCCTTTTCCCTGTCAGCTTTTGAGAGTTTGTTTTCACTTTTAACAAACTCCCCGGCTTTTTGATTGTCTTCCGTATTTATCATCAATTTGTTCTTTCCGTCATCGGTCCTGTAAACTGCTATCCTGGATAAGAAGTGTTTTGCCTTAGACGGCTCCACGGGTTCTTTCGTATCATCCAGTATTTTCAGCATCTTTGAGATAACGGAATCAGACGTTTCCGGGGCGCCATCTTCCTTCATTTCATGGGTCCCGTATGGTTCTCCGGTAAATTCAACTTCTTCGGGTTTATTCCAGTCGTAGAATAAATTTGCCTGGTTCCTGTCCCTGATGTGGCAAACCTCGCAGAGCATGAAACCCGTATGCATATTTAAAAGCGCCCTTACTTTATTATTTTGTCTATGAGGATACAGAGGATGGCAGACCCTGCAGGAGGACACGTCGCCAAGGCGTGTTATGGCAAATTTCTGGTCTTTGTGGAAATTAGTCAGGTAAGACCGGTCAATGCTGTCTATTTTTGCTTTATCTTTAGAATGACATTTTGCAGTGCACTCAACTTCTGTAACGTCTGTATGAGGAATTTGAACTGTCTTTGGATGACATTCCCTGCACTCTGTTTTCGCGTGGGAGGAAAGTAAATATTTATCTTCGTCGATGTGGAGGACCTTGAATTTGTCCGGTTTTTCATGCTTTACAAGGCCGGGATAACGATGACAGGTAAGGCATCCCCCCCGGTCCATTGCATGGGAGGTAACAGGGCATTTGAACATAAGCGACACAGCGGAAATGAAAAAGATTATTGTGAATTTGAAGTATTTCATTTTATTCATAACGACATGTTTTAAAAAATGAGGTTGAAGCCGTAATTTCATAGACATTTGTAATTTTATTATATTAACGCTGTCTTGGCAACATTAAAAAAATTATTGTCATATTAAACGTTTTAATTCGCCTCATTGCCGGCCCTCTTATTCAGGACAGTTGAATGATGCATTTACTCCCTGTAGCTGATGGACTATTGCCGTATTCAGGTTTTGCCTGGTTACGCCGATAATATCTTAGAAGATTGTAACTATTCCATAGTATGGGGGGATGTCCTTTGCTTAATATTCTTTTAAAAGATATTGCGCAGCAAGAAAATTTATCTGTCCAGAGCAGCGCTGCATTAAAAGATCTGGTCGACTTGATGAACGTAAACCAGAAAGGTGTTGTCGTGGTCCTGGAGGACTTACGACCGATAGGGATACTGACAGAACGGGACATCGTCGAGATTTTGTATAAGGGTATCAAATTAGACGAAAAGATACATGCGTTTACCAAGAAAAACCTGGTCACGACCATCGGCGGGAGGACAGTGGGTTATGCCCTGAATCTGACTCTCGAAAATAATATACGAAGGGTAATAGTTGTGGATGATTCCGGGGATTTTCTTGGGGTGGTTACACAGCAGGATTTACTTAAATACCTGGAAGAGGATTTTTACCGCCTGACTATCAAGATCAAGCATATCATAAAAAAAATCGGCGGCCTGCTGAGCGTGTCTCCTGACGAATCATTGCATGAGGTCCTGAAAATAATGGTTGCGAACAAGATCAGTTCCGTTCCCGTGACGGATAATGGCAGACCTGTCGGTATAATTTCCGAGAAGGATATCCTGAAACTGGCGGGAACAAAAGTTTCTCTTCAGAGCGCTGTAAGCCAATACATGAATGGTCCGGTGGATACCGCCCGTCTGGATTCTCTCCTCGTTGAAGTCGTGGAGGTAATGAATTACAAGAATATCAGAAGGGTCGTAATTGTCGATGAGGAAGGTTTCGCTATCAATATTATTACTATCAGGGATGTGATTGAGAATCTTGAAGGAGACTATAATAAGTTTCTGGAAAGAAAACTCCGGAGCGCAAAGGAGATACTGAATCTGCTTCCGGAGATGCTTATTGAGGTAACGGACACGGGAAGGGAGCAGTTGATAATCTGGGTCAATGACAAGGTCACCAGCAAGTTCGGCAGGGAAATTATAGGCAAACCGGTGACCAGTTTTCTCCCCCGTGAAACTTGGGACAATATATACTCCACGTTGATTAAGTTAGGCAAGATAGAGCACATCAAGCTCAAGAAAGATGACAGCATTTATGAGCTTTCCGGTTTTTTTATATCAACGTTCGGGAAAATGGAACAGGGCAGGTTCCAGCTTATCATGAGGGACATCACGGAGGACATCAAGCTGTCAACGGTTGATCCGCTTACGGACATATATAACCGGAGATTTATCAATGCATTTGTTATGAAAGAAATAGAGAGAAGCAAGCGCCAGGACAGGCACTTTTCAGTGGTTATTTCCGACATAGACGACTTTAAAACAATCAATGACTCATACGGACATTTGTCAGGAGACATCGTGCTGAAGGCGCTGGCCCGGCTGATAACGGACACGGTCCGGAATCTGGATGTTGTCGGCAGGTATGGAGGAGACGAGTTCATGCTTATCCTGCCGGATGCCAACAACGAAACGGCGCTTAATGTCATTGAGCGGCTCAGGATGAATATTGAAAACCTGGAGATACGGGTACTGAAAGATATAAAAGTCAGATTGACCGCCAGTTTCGGCATCGCCTCCTTCCCGGAGAACGGAACATCGCTTGACGACCTGTTAGTGGCAGCTGACGAAAAATTGTACAAATCAAAAAGACAGGGCAAAAACCAGATCGCTTAAAATTCATTTATACCGCGACGTTGCTTTCATTTGAATGCATCTTGCCGATACCCCCCCTGCATTAATTTCGGGTTTTCATACAGTTGATAATACCCTGAAGGCTGCTTTAAACTAATTGACTATATAACTTAAGGGAGGTGCGTAATTATGGCAGAGAGCTCATTTGACATAGTCAGCAAGGTGGATTTGCAGGAAGTCTCCAATGCAATTCAGCAGGCAATGAAAGAGATCGGACAGAGGTTTGATTTCAGGGGGAGTAAAAGCAATATAGA